>CANQLG010000003.1 GCA_947624645.1 Candidatus Gastranaerophilales bacterium | reverse complement strand
CTGTTATTCTTACATTTATATACTTTAGAATTTTTATCAAAAGGACTTATTATATTACCATTCCATCTGATTATTTCCAAAAACTTAATGCAAGATTTTTCAGTAGGGAATGCTTTATGCAAATCGTATAAAGAAGTAAATTTATTAAAGGTTTTAAGTAATTTATCGTTTCTCATACCTTCAGTATAACGGTTTGCTGTGTCAAACATGGTCGTACATGAAGTCCTGCTTGAGTTATAACCATATTTTCTCAGCAAAACTTTACAATTTTAGTCCTAATTTATTATACTGAAAGTTTGAAAGAAAAAATATTATAGAATAAACTTTTAATTATTTTAAAAGTTCAAAAATTTCATTTATTTTGATATTAATTTCGTCATCATTTGGAATAAGTGCAATTCTACGCCAATTATCTGCAATTTCTTTTGAAATATTATACTTTTCTGGATTATCCAAACGATTTCTTATTTCAGATAATATACTGAAATGATATTTATTAGAAACAAATTTACTACCATTTAAAGATTTTGAAACAAAGTTAATGTCATTTAATAATCCTAGTTCAATTAGCATTTTTCTTGCTTTATTTGCAGAAAACTTGTTGCCGTCTTTCGTAAGTAAATGATAACACTGTGAAATGTGTATAAAAGAGATAACATGGGTTATATGTGAATCTAAAGATTTTATTGTGATATCTGCATTTTCATTAGTCCTCGCAACTTTGTAAGAAGAATTATTTTCATCTACACTTTGCTTTTTTAGTTCATTAATTAAACTAGAAATACCATTAGTCAATTTATCTATTTTTTCAGAGTTTCTTTTCAGTTCTTCGTTAACCTGGGTATTTAATTTAATTGCAACCTTATTAGCTAATTCATCAATATTTATAGAAGAATCATTATTTAAAAATAATTTTTCTAAGTTTTCAATTGGTGTTTGTTGTTTATTTTTTTCAAATTTAAGTACATTGTTTTCTTCCACTGTTTACACTGCCTCCTTTAATATTAGTTGAGATTTTTGTTTTTTTACGGTTGCTAATATAAGTTCTTTTATTACTTTATCAACATACTCAACAAATTCTTTACTTAGATTTTTAATGTTTACCTCAGGATATAATTTTGATATTAATTCAATGATTGAAATTTTTTCTAAATAAAAACTATGTTTTGTTATAACATTTTGGAAATCTTTAACTTCAACACTATTTAACATTTTTAAGAAAAAACAATAATCTTCTTCCATTCTTCTTAATAAGTTATCTATTGTTGGCGATTGATTTGATTTGTAGGTTTCCCACTTTGCAACATTTTTAGGACCAATTTTTAATAATAATTCTAATTGTGCTTGAGTTAAATCATATTTTTTTCTTATCAATTTAATTTCTTTTGCTGTAAGTAAATTTTCACATTTCCTTTCTTTTTCAAGTGCTTTTTCTAATTGTAATTCATAATTTTTAGATTCTTCAGGGGCAAAAAATATTTCATTACAGTAATCACACTTTGTATATGATAAATTCTCAACAAGAATATCTTTGCAACCATTTGATGTTTTATGTTGTGATTGCAGAGTTCCATTTATTATTTTTGTTAACTTATGATTACAAACAGGACATTTATTCATAATTATTTCCTTTTAAATTGTATTATTACGCTATTTTCTGAAATTATTTGCAATTTTATATATGCTGTATCTTTACTAATGCTCAGATGATAAACATCTTGCCAAATTTTATTATCATAGATTGAAGTCATGGATTTGTAAAAACATGTATTGTCTAAAGTCAGTATATACTTTATTACTTCTGCCACAGTTAAATCAAAATCAATTCTTGCATTATCTTGGGCTATTTTAGTTATGCAATACTTTTTTTCTTCTATTAATTTTTTAATTTTTTCTAAATTGTAGTGAGGTACTCTTTTTTCATTTTGATCCATATTTATATTGTAGCATAATGCTAACAAAAATTCAAGTGTAAAAATTTTCTATAATTCTTCTTCTAATTGTTCTTTTATACTTTTACCTGCTAATTTGGGAGAAGTAACCATTTTAAATAAACATCTGCCATTGCTTTTCTCTTGCCATAATTTACCAATATTATTCTTCTCTTTTGAGTCATCATTTGAATAAAATATAGCACCTTTATATTCTATAACATATATTCGACCATCATTTAATTCCGCCACAAAATCAGGATAAAAATAATCAGTAGATGTTGGTAATTTGAAAGAATTTGGTTGCTTATCAATATTTCTTACCCAATATTTTACTTCAGGTAATAAATCAATTTCTTTTGCACACATTTCTTCTTCACCATGATCAACCCCATCAAAAGCTCCTACATAAGAATAAAAATGCTTGCTAAATTTTATGTTGCCATCATATATTTTATTTACGGGATAATAAGAATTAAATTTATATGAAAAATCTAAACTTGTTTCTATAGGAATTAGTCCTGAAAACAAAGTCTGTTGATATCCTTTATAATAGGCTTGATGCCTGTAATTATTAATCTTATGCTCAATAGCTTTCAATAACAAAAATTTCCTCATAATAAGTTTAGATAATGGTATATGACGAGTATTAATCAAATGCTCTATAATTCTTCTTATAAATTCAAGTTTTACAGGCATCAAAATATCAGGTTGATACATTTTTCTGTCCAGCCAATGTGCTAAATCTATATTGCTCCATTCTGTTTCAATATTATCTATATTGATAGGTAAAGTGTTTTGATAATATCTTTCAGTTATTTTTTTACCATCAATATCAATTTCTACAGTTTGTCCATCATCTCTAATATCAAATTCTCCATTATTAAGTATAGCTGGGTAATCTAATAAATTCCAACCGCTAGGCATATACAAATCTTTATCTAATACTTCCCATTTATTGTCTATAAATAGTTTTAATTGAGGAACTTCAATAATAATGCCATTATCAGCTGGTGAAAGTTTTACAGTTTGATTTTTAACAAAAGTAACTATTTTTCTAAAATCTTCATAATCTTCTTCATTAATTTTCTTTTCAATATTTCTTATTATGTTTTGTGGGGTATTACAAGATATATTAAATGTAATATTTCCATTTTCGGTTGTTTTGATATCAAATATTTGTTTTTCTTCTTCTGTAAATTTATATATACTTGTCCTTGTAGTAAATTTATATGCTTTAAGTTCTGTATTTTCATACTTAAAAGATTTTTGTTCAGGCTTAATAGATTCCTCTGCATCTTTTTCATCAAATCCCATATTTGTTAATTTATCACATAATTTAGCAACTGCATTTGGCCAACTTTCAGTAGATACAAAGGCATATGCTTTATTTAAGTCTGGCTGTTGTCTTCTTTTTGCATAAGGCATTCTTAAAACGCGTCCTAATAACTGTTCCACTGCTGTTTTTGAATTTATATTTGCAACCGAACAAAATATATAAGCAAAAGAGCAATCCCAACCTTCTTTTAATGCCTGTTTTGTTATTACGTAATCAATTTTACAATTTTTATCTAAAATATTTATTCCATCTAACTCTTTTTGTTCGGCAGTTACTACAGCGATTCTATCTGTTTCAATGTTGCCATTTTCTATAAGATAATTCTTGATTACATCAACTGTTACTTCCTTATCATCATTTTCAGCTTGAATCAATACTATTGGTCTAATATAGTCCTTATCAAATTTTATTGCAATATCCTCTAACCCTTTCCTTTTAATAATGGCAGCTTCTATGGACTCCTGCCAACTTGGATATTCCGTTAACATAATTGGAAGTTTTATCATTTCCTCATTTTTTAAGTCTAATGCGCTAACCCGATGTAAAATATTTGACTGTTCGTCTGGAGTTGCGGTAAATTCTATAATACATGCAGGATTAACCCTTTTTAATGCTTTATAACTCAAATCAGTTGTATTATGGTGTGCTTCATCAACTATTACTAACGGATTGAAAAGGTTTATAAGGTTTACAAATGAATACTTGATTTTACCCTTATCTATCCCATCCTCAAATTTCTCAAGCATTAAATTTTGATTATCAATAAATCCTCTAAAATGAGGTTCAAAATTTTCATTATGATCATAAATTTTTCTATCTTCCGGATTATTAATTCTAAAATTTTGCATTGTCGACACAATAATACATAAATTATTTTTTAAATCATGTAAATGAATATTTCTAAAATCTGATATATCAAAAACTTTTACATTCCCATCAAAGAGACTATCCAAAAGTTCTCTATTAGGATGTTTAGGATTTTTGAGTGTTTCTACTGTTTGTTCTTTAATTGTTCTACCAGGTGTAAGCCATAATACTGTCGGATAATCTTTTTCTAAATATGATTTAGCAGCAATACCAATACTTTGAGCTGATAAGTATGTTTTTCCACCACCTGTTGGTAAACGTAAACAAACATAAGGCACATTTTCAAGAGTATCTATAGTCTTATATAACATATTTTCTACAGTACAAACTTCTTTAAATGAAGTTGTTGCATCATAAAGTCTTGCTTTTTCCAAAAATTCTTTTAATTTATTTAATGTTGTCTCTTGGTATCCTTTAAGTGAAAAAATCATATTTACCTCGCCTTGATTTCGTAAGGAGTTTGTTTAAATACAATATTTAATTGTTTCAATTTTTCAGTACTTATTGTAGTTGCCTCACCATATATTACCTTTCTGCCAGCATATATTGGCAATATATCAAATACTTTTTGAGTTAAAACATTACCACTCTCAGGTCTTTTGTCACCTAAAACACCGTTATATAATAAATAATAAGCAGTATCATTATAAACATCTAATAAGGGGAACCCGTCCTTTTTAACAAGTGCTGTTTTGGTTTCTGAAAAATATATATGACTTGCTAATGTTTTATAATCTACTTGTTTATTTATATTTCCATTTTCATCAAAAATATTCTCTCCTAAATCATAGAAAGTATAACCACCACCACCTATCCAATTGACAGATTTAGATATACCCCGTTGTTCCCCTTCTATAACATTTTTTAATCTTGTAATGACGTGAGAATATATATGCGAACCTTGTTCTATTCCTATGTATTTTCGTTTCATTTTATGTGCAACGGCGCAAGTCGTGCCTGAGCCTAAAAAGGAATCCAAAACTATATCTCCTGGTTTTGTAGCCATGCCTATTATTCTCCTAATTAGAGCTTCTGGTTTTTTCCCTTTCTTAAAAGTAACGCCACCTTCTTTATCTAGACCAGTTGTTTTAATATCCTGCCAAAAATCACCAGGATGCATAGTTAAATAATCATCTGCAAACAACAATTTGCAACGTGGCTCTGAAACATCTGAATTGTAGTCTTTCTTTATTAAATATCTTTTTCCTTGTGGGGTTTTTAATAGGAAACATCCTTTTTTTACTGTTTTTTTCTTAGTATCTGCTAATTTTTTTATATTACTTGTTACCGCTACATCTCTGACAATTCTCCAAGCATTTTCATATTTTATATTTTCTTGTTCTTTTTTATTTATTTTTTCATTAAATAATTCGTGTATTGGCGAAATCTTTATATTAGAAGCTAACTCGTCAGCCTTCATAATTTCTTTTTCAGATACAATTTCAGCATTAATGACATATTTAATATAGTTAATATCTGATTCTGATATGCCTGTTACAATATATTTATATTCATTATCCCATTTTTCTTTTGGAACTTTTTCTATATGTAAATTCTTAATACCTTTTGGAGAAGCTAATATTATATATTCCTTTAATTTTGGAATAGAACCAGTTTTGTTTATTGAAGCCATTTTAACACCAGTCGCTTCGCTCATTTTTACTGAAATAGTTTTAACTTTGTTTATTCCAAATATTTCAGCCATTATCATGTATAAGTGACAGTATTCATCATCATCAATTTGTACTGCCAATATGCCATCTTCTCTCAATAAAGTCCGTAATAATTCTAATCTGGGATACATCATAGAACACCAAGTAGAATGTTCTAAGTTGTCATCATAACCAATTTCTCTCCCATCAGCATCAATACGAGAACCTGTATTATAAGGTGGATCAATATAAATACATTTGATTTGTCCTTTATAGTAAGGTAATAAAGATTTAAGTGCTTCAAGGTTATCACCTTTTATTATCATATTTTCAGACTCTTCACCATATGATAATTTCTTATTAACTTTTAAAATTTTGTATGGAACTTTATCTGCGATTTCTATAGCTTCTTTCTTTCCCAACCACTCTAATATTGGCAAAATAACTCTCCTAAACTTAACAGAGTCTTTTTATCTATTATGACTCTAACTTATTATCTAATGCTTTTCAGTATTTTTTTCAATTATATTACACTCTAATTTATTATACAACAATAAAAGTCATAATAGATATTATGTTTCAAAAAATATTTATCTTTTTTATTAAATTAAAGGAGGTAAATATGAATTGTGTAGAACCAATAAGAAAAAAAGAAGATATATCAAATATAGAAAACTTTTTAGCAAAAACAAGTAAAAGAAATAGGCTAATATTTGTATTTGGAATAAATACAGGGTTAAGA
The DNA here is from genome assembly GCA_947624645.1 of Candidatus Gastranaerophilales bacterium. GTDB lineage: Bacteria > Cyanobacteriota > Vampirovibrionia > Gastranaerophilales > Gastranaerophilaceae > Avigastranaerophilus. The sequence continues at coordinate 95,961 of CANQLG010000003.1, read as the reverse complement.
GTGTCTGATATTTTAGCATTGAATATATGCGATGTTAAGGATAAACAAAATGTTATAATAAGAGAAAAGAAAACAGGTAAATATAAAAAATTTCCATTAAATAATAAGCTACAAACACTCATAAAAGATTATTTAAAAGATGTTCCCCAAAACAGATTAAATACCCCTTTATTTTTAGGTGATAAAGGTTCAAGAATGCACCGTTCTATTGTATATCGTTTCTTAAATGAAGCTGTAGATAGTTTAAAACTTGAAATAGGGGCAGTAGGTACTCATACAATGAGAAAAACTTTTGGTTATCACCATTATAAAAAATTTAACGATGTAGCACTTCTGCAAAGAATTCTTAATCACTCATCACCTGCAATTACACTTAGATATATAGGCATATCTCAAGAAGAAATTGATTTTTCTTATTTTAATTTTGAATTATAAGTTTTATAAAATAAAAAACATGGCTAAAATAGTTATAAATAAACTACTTTAGCTATGTTTACCGTAACATTGTATATAGTTACCTTAATTTATATGATGAGAACCTTGAGGCAAAGCTTTGTGATTTTTAAATCTTAAGTTATTTTTTTAATACATATAAATAAACTAAATTATTCTATATATTTAACTTATATACCCTCTATATAGAGTAGGGTTTTATTTTTAATTTTAATTTATTCTGTAAATATAAACAGAATACAATACAGATACAGTTTTAGGGAGAATATGCCGAAATGAATGAATTAAGCAATAGTTTTAAAAGATATTTACTCGTTAATTACACAAAAGCGAAATTGGCTAAATATAAAAAAGAATTATTCAATACTTTACCTTGGATTCAAAGCAAAAGTTTATATAATACAATAAGCATACATATAAATACACTGTTGCAAACATTGTTTACAGGTCAATACGAACAATCATTGAGTGAAAATAAATTTATTGTAGACTCAATTTTAAAATATACGCTTGAGAGAAGTGAAAATCTTATAAAAGCCAACAGAAAAACAAAAGATATTAAATTTTATATGCAATTAAATTCATACATTGTCTACGATGAAATAACAAAAGGATTTGAAACAAAAAGAAGCAAACAGTTGATTAAATACAATATAGAAAAACAACTTTCTAAAATACAAGAGAAAATAGATTCCAAAATAAATATGGAAGAAATTCTTGATAGTGTTATAGTCAAAAATTAGTATAAAAAACTTGATTTGGAAATATAATTGTGCAATCATAAAATTGCTTAAAAATTCAATTAAATCAAGTTTGGAGGATATATTATGTATCAGGTAATAACAGAAAAAGATTATTCGGAATTTTCAAGAAAACAAATCGGCGAATATTCCAACTTTGAAAAAGCACTAGAAGTTGCACAAAAAGCGATAGAAGGCAAAGAAGGATTAAGATACATAATAGAAAAAACAGACGGACACATAGACAGCTACGGGAACCAAATTGTAACCGTTGTTGCCGAAAGCGAATAAATTATTGTTAATAATTTGCCCAAAATAGATATTTTTTGTTCAATAGAATTATGTCTGATACAAATGATAAAGTTATAAATATATTTAAAAAGTCAGAGCATAATTCACAAAGCGAGAACCGACGGTTTTTTAAGGGTTTTCAATATTTAAAAATAACAAAAGATGATAACGGAAATTATTTTAAAGAAGAATCGCTTAGAGAATATGCCAATCGTTGTTTTTATATAGTAACGGTTATGCGCCATAACGGAATTGGAGTGGCTTTATATAAATATAAAGTGCCTTATGAATCTTTATTAAATTTTCTGAATGAATTTAAGAATAATAAATCATACGGTGAAGTTATAGATATTGAAAGATATATACCGGAAGACTTGGCATAAATGAGTTGTGAACTTAGTTTAGATACCCAATGTATGTTATATGACGTAAAAAAGCCCTATCAATATATAGGTTCGGAGTATCTAAGTTACGATAAAAATTTTGAAGAAGCACAAACAAAAATAGTTTTAGCCTTTCCCGATAAATATGAAATCGGGATAAGTAATTTAGGACTAAAAATTTTATATGACAGAATTAACTCTGATACAAGATTTATGGCAGACAGAGTATATGCGCCCGAAGTTGATTATAGAAACATACTGTCAGAAAAAGACCTACCCTTGCAGGCAGTCGAAACAAAAAAATGCATAAAAGAGTTTGATATAATTGGTTTTTCTCTTCAGTATGAATTAGCTTATCCAACGGTATTGGAGATGATGAGGCTAGCAAAAATTGAGGTATTAAGAGAAAAAAGAAACAATTCTGACCCGATAATAGCGGCAGGAGGCCCATGCTGTTATAATCCTCGCCCCATTGAAGATTTTATAGATATTTTTATGATAGGCGACGGAGAAGAATTAATAATTGAGTTAACTGAAAAATATTCTCAATGCAGGGAAAAAGGATTAAGAAGAACGGAAATTATAAAAGAACTGTCACAAATAGAGGGAATATATTCGCCGGCATATCCTAAACGAACAAAAAAGCGTATCTATGACATAACAAAAGATAATAAATCTATAAAATCTCCTGTTCCATATTCATCAAGTATACATGACAGAACAATAATAGAGATACGAAGGGGCTGCGGAAGAATGTGCCGTTTTTGTCAGGCGGGACATATAAATTTGCCAATCAGAGAAAGAAAAGCATCTGATATAATTAATATGGTTAAAACGTCAACATCAATAACGGGATACGACGAATATTCACTTCTTTCTTTATCGTCTAATGATTATAAAAATATAGAAAAAGTAATTGAATCATTAAATGAAGAAATGAATAAAAAGCGGATATCCGTTTCACTTCCTAGTCAAAGAATAGACAGATACAGCACTAATCTTGCAAAACTTGTCCAAGGAGTAAGAGCTACAACTGCAACTCTTGCACCCGAAGCCGGAAGTCAAAGACTAAGAAATGTTATTAATAAAAATTTAACGGAAGAACAAATAATTGAAACTATTCTCAACTGTTACAAATCAGGTTCTAATCACGTAAAATTATATTTTATGATAGGGCTTCCGACCGAAACTTATCAAGATATAGATGAAATGGCCGAACTGTTTAAAAAAATAAGATACAAAGGTAAACAGTTAAAACAAGAACTTAACCTGAAAGACGGATTAAATATAACTTGCACTCTATCTATATTTGTACCGAAACCATTTACACCGTTTCAATGGTTCGGGCAAAATTCACAAGAAATTACCCGTGAGAAAATAAAATATTTGCTTGAGCAAACAAAAAATATCAAAGGATTAAAAATCAACTATCACAGCAGTTTTACATCAAAAGTAGAATGCGCTCTATCAAGAGGTGATAAAAAATACAATAAATTTTTACTCACATTACATAAAAAAGGTACATATTTAACAAGCTGGGACGAATATACCGATAAAGATTTATGGGAACAAACAGCAATAGAGTGCGGATTCAATTTGGATGAAGAGGCACAAAAAAGTTTCAATTCGGAAGAAGAGCTCCCTTGGGATATAATAGATACAGGGCTTGAAAAAGAATGGCTGATTAACCAATATCAAAATGCAATCAAAGAAAAAAATATAATTCCCTGCGAATTTAACTGCGTAAACTGCGGCGTATGTAAAAACCTTAAAACACATAAAAAACTTGATGATACTTATGAATATAGCGCCCCGATAGCTGATTCAAAAGACAATTTACAACGTACGGCATACAAATACAGGCTAAAAATTACAAAAGAAAATGAAATGAGATATATTTCACATCTCGACTGGCAAAATACCATTGTAAAAACATTATATCGTTCGGGGTTAAGTTTATGTTTTTCACAAGGTTTCAACCCGACCCCGAAATTTTCGCTGGGAATCGCCCTGCCGATTTTTGTTGAAAGCCAATGCGAATTTATAGATATAGAAATATATGATAACCTTGAAGAAAATATTCTTAAAGAAAAGTTAAATAAAGTATTACCAAAAAATATAAAAATTTTATCGGCAGCAAGAATGGATAAAAGTACTAAAGCCATTGATATTATTGCCCAATGGGCATTATATTCATTTACTCCGATAAAAGAGGGTATTTTACAAAATCGAGATTTAGTGTATATTAAAGATAAGATATCTTCGGATAATGAAATATATATAGAGAAGATAAATAAAAAAGGTATAAAAAAACTTGTAAATATTAAACCGTCAATAAAATCAGTTGAAGTTGAAGAAAATCGGCTTTTAATGGTTTTAAAAACGGGACAGTCGGAAGAAATTCCATCAGTCAAGCCTGAGGATGTAATAAAACAGTATAGGCCCGAAATCAAATTTAAAATAGTAAGAGAAGTTTTTTACGACGGAAATATGAACAAGCTGTAAATAAGGATTCGGAAAAGGAAAAATTTATGTCAAAAGCATTAGTTATAGCAGAAAGAGACAACATAGCGGCAGTAATAGAAGACGGAAAAATTTGTGAGTTTTACGTACAAAGGGGCGATATGCTCTTAAATGACGTATATTTAGCAACGGTAGATAATATTCTGCCAAGTATTGATGCTGCATTTGTAAATGTCGGATATGACAAAATGGGATTTTTACATGCAAATGATGCAATCGGCAAGGGAACATTAAAAGAAAAACTTTCACCCAAACAAAAGATTATAGTACAGGTAGTAAAAGAGCCGGTAGGACATAAAGGTCCAAGAGTTTCAACATTAATAAGTCTGCCGGGAAGATTTTTAGTATTAATGCCGCAGGAAACAGGAATTAATGTTTCAAGAAAAATTACTAATTCAAAAGAAAGAGCAAGACTCAAATCAATAATAAGCCTGCTAAAACCGGTAGGACTAGGGGTAATAGTAAGAACTGAAGCGGAAGGACAATCAGACTCGGATATACAGGAAGATATGGAAATACTTCTTGAAAAATGGAATACGATTGTATCGGCAGCGGAAACAAGACCTGCACCAAGCTTATTATTCAGAGATCAAGACTTATTATACAGAGTTATGAGAGAAGCATGCTCAGAAGATGTTGATGAAATAATTCTTGATACCGCATACGGCGTACACAGAACACAGCAAATTCTCCAAAATTGGAACATGAATAAAAACATAGAAGTCAGCGTTTATAAAGGTTCAGAAAACCTTTTGGTTGCATCAGGAGTTGTAAAAGAAATAAAAGCTGCTCTTCAAACAAAAGTAAACCTGCCCAGCGGAGGCTATTTGTTTGTACAAACAACGGAAGCTCTGACTGTAATAGATGTTAACAGCGGCAAATTTGTAAGTTCAAATACACAGGATGAAACCATTGTTAAAACGAATTTGGAAGCCGTACATGAAATTGCACGTCAGCTAAGACTCAGAAATATAGGCGGTATGGTAATAGTAGACTTTATCGATATGAATAACAGACGTGACAAATTAGCCATTATGGAAGAATTGGAACTTGCATTGGAAAAAGATAAAGCAAAACCGCAAGTGGGACAATTATCAGACCTTGGTCTTGTAGAATTAACAAGACACAGACAAGGGCAGAGTTTATCAGAAATATTCGGTAAAAAATGTCCTCATTGCCAAGGCAGCGGATACATTGCAGATGATTTGAATTTTTCTGCTCCCGTAGTTGAAGGCGAAATAAAAGTAAAAGCAGCAAAATTAAAAGTACCTGTTCAACAAATAAAAAATAAAGTCCCCAACTACAAACAAAATAAAGTTTTTAATAATCCGAACAATAATCCGTTAAATGTAAATGACAATAACGAAGCCCAGCAAAAAAATAAAAAATTCAATAAACATAACGGTTATCAACAGCCTCAGGAACAAGAGCATAAAGAAGAACAACATGAATTACTACCTCAGGCTCAAAAAATTGAACCCGTACAACAAGAATTGCCTTATGTAAAGGAAGAAAAACCCGTAGAAGAAATTTCGGAAAAAACCGAATCAAAAACAAAAGAAAAGAAACCAAGAAAAACGGCAGGAAGAAAAAAATCTGAACCGAAACAAACAGCGGTCGAGAAAAAAGAAACTCCAAAGAAAAAGCCGGGTAGAAAGCCAAAGACAGCAAAAATACAAGAAAGTGAACAAGTCGTAAATGTATAACACACCTGTTCTAATAGCAATTGATAATCCTGAAGATGGTATGATTGAATTGACTCCGATAGGAGATGATATGCAAATCCCGCCAGTACCCGAGGTGCAGGAAAAATTGCCGTCAGAAATCGAATATGTGGCAGGGAAATCACTTGTTTCTTTCGGAATTATGTTTGCGGGAATATTGTTATTAGTTATAATTCTTCTTGTAATAAAAAGAAAAAAATCAATCAACTCCGATGATAATAACAAAAATGAATCAGTCGAAGAATTAAAAATAAAAAACGAATATGTTGAAGCGGAAAAAACAGCCATGATTGAACCTAAAAAACAAAAATCAGCTAATTTATCAAAGCTTTCAACCCCAAATACCGTACAGCAATGTATTCGTAAATTTCTGGAAAATACTAAATAATTAAACTTTCCATATAAGATAATATTTGTTCTTTAGAGAAGTTATCGGTTTTAGAAAAAGGAAAAACATTTAAATCAAATTGTGATTGAAGTTTTTGGCAAAATGTCAGTGCTTGAGCTTTAGAAATTTTATCTGTTTTAGAAGCAACAATAAAACAAGGGAGATTATTATATTTAATCCATTGAATCATTTGCAAATCGTTTTGCTGTAAAGGGATTCTTGAATCAATAAACTGAATTAAACTTACAATTGAATTCCTTTTTAAGAGGTAATTTTCAAGATTTTTTTGCCATTGGTTTTGGGTTTTAGCGGATACTTTTGCAAATCCGTAGCCAGGCAAATCAGCAAAAATAAATTTATCATTTATGCTAAAAAGGTTTATAAGTTTTGTTTTTCCGGGGGTATTACTTGTTTTTGCAAGCCCTTTTATATTAACAACGGAGTTAATAAAAGATGATTTGCCGACATTAGACCTGCCGATAAGAGCAAATTCGGGCAGATTAAGCTCGGGACACTCTTTAATTGACGGACAACTTATTAAAAACTTGGCTTTTGTTATTTTCATCTTTATGTTTTTTCTTATATATTACGCTTGAAAGCAGTTTGTATACTTTCTGATTATTATATACCGTCAATTGAATATCATTATCAATATTAATATCGACAGGCAATTTTTGAGCAAAAATATTGGTTTCCACATGCATTATTTTTATGTTTCGTTTGTGGATTAAGCTCAAAGGCGCTGACAAAAATATTTCAAAAGTTTTTAAGATATCCATTACTATATGATAGCAAATTCAAATAATTTTTTGTATAAATATCAATGTTTGTTAAGCTGATTAATTCTTGCTGTTGCATATTCTTTTCGTTCTGTTTCAAGATAATCATCCGCCGAAAGCATATTAACATAATGAGTATAATATTCCAGTGCATTTTTTTGTTCGGACAAATTATCAAAAGCCAGCCCCAAATAAAAATATGCGGTAGCATTATTTTTATCCAATTCAACTGCTTTATATAAAGCGGCAGTGGAAGCGGCATAGTTATTTTGTGCAATATATGTCAGTGCTTTATAAAAATACAACGCAGAATCTTTATTATTTATACTAATGGCTTCATCTATTAATCGCATTGCTTCAGAGTAATTTTGTGATTCATAATAGGATATAATTTTATTCATATAAGTATCTGATTCTGCCTGATTAACCATATCCAAGAGTTCTTTGGCATTACCATTTTCGGGATTTAATTTTAACGAATTATCGGTATATTTTCTTGCACTGTCAATATCTTTTTCCTGAAGATATACCCAGCCGAAAGAGCAGTATACATCGGAATTATCAGGATATAATGACATAGCTTTATTAAGAAGTTCCATAGAAGCTTGTTTATTACCGAGCAAATATTGAGCCTTAACCTGAGTTAAAATAACGTACAAATTTTCCTGATTGGCACTATCTAAAACATCTAATGCCTGTTGATACAGGCCCGTTGACATTAAAGACTTGGCTTGTTCTACGGGTTTATCGGATAATTTAGCCATAAGTACATTATATTTAGCAACCGCTTCGCTGCTGTCTGCCGTATCTCGCAATTTAGTCAAAGCCTCATAAGATGCTTCCAGATTGCCTTCTTTTTGATATATTTCCGCTAAAATCATATGTCCTGTCTCATTTTGAGGAAATTTCTCACTCAAAACCGCAGCATATTTTTTTGCCTCGGATATATTATTATTTTTATAGAGAATTTCAGCAAGCTCCGAATATATTTTTTCGGTATCAGCAGTGTTTTTAGAATACAATTTTTTAATTATATCCTTTTGTGAGTAGTTTTTTTCCGTTAACAATTTATAAAGATAATATTTTGAATCTTTATCATCCGGATTAATCGTTAAAATATTCTGATATTCTTCAATCGCCTCATCTGAATTTTTCGTCTGAACAAGATTTAACGCCTTTAATTTTCTTATTTTAATATCATTTGGATTTTTGGCAATTATACTGTTGCATAAATTAATAACTTTTTGAGGATTTGTTTCGTTTTGAAGAATATAATCAGTTGCTTTTTTAAGAATACTATTATTTGCAGCACCTTGAGATGCCAAAATAATATATTTTTCTGCATTTTCCGTTTCATCCATTATTAAAGACATTAAAGCAATATCAATATATAAAGCATTTGAATCAGCATCATATTTGGCATTTCGTTTTGTTTTTTCCAACAGTCTATTGATTTCTTCTTTTGTTTCAAAATCTAATTTATTTTGTTTTGACAGATTACATAAAAAAATCAATTCTTCAAAAGCGTTATCAAACTGTTTTGTTTTTATATACAATTCCGTAAGAGAAACATTTAATTCATAATTATTCGGCTCAATTTTAATTCTGTTTCGAAGCTCATTAATAGCTAAAGTATAATCATTTTTTAAATTATAATTTGTATCCTTAAATACCATATTAGTAGATTGAATGGCAGTAGGTCTTTTGAAAGGCTGTTGCTGAACTCTGCCTGATTGTCCAAGGCTTATATTGCCTATAAATACTGCTATTAATAATAAACAGATTTTATATTTCATCAGATAATATCCCCGCAATTTTTCTATCATGTTAACCTGATAAAATATTTAAGTCAAATAAAAAAGGAGCCTTAAATAAGACTCCTTTTTGTTTATTGAAGATTATTTATTATTCTTCTTCATCATCTTCGATTTCAATCTGACTAGCTGCTGCGAATACATCAACTAAATTTGTTCTTCCGTTATTAACAACTGTTTTGTTGTTGAATACTTCAGGTTGACGAGGTAATTTGTTTAAGTATTGAGATTGTGAAGTATCAGCTGAGATTATGGTGCTGGGTCCGATATCAGGTCCGGGTTCATCAGCAGCTCTATCTCTTTTATTAATCAACACAAACTTATTAACGCCTTGTTTATCTTGAATATGATGTCTTGCATTTTTTGTATTGTTATCAGTAGGAGAATCGGATAACGTAACATCATAGTTCTCATTACCGTTTCTGTCTTCTGATCTAAATTTACCGTTTAATACATATAAGAATGAACGATTACCTGATTGGTCAGAAGGAATTTTCCATCCGTCTTGAACATAATCTTTTCCGGCAATTAAACCGTCAGATTTTAAAGTCATATCACCTTGGTCAGCCCAGAGAGATGAAATTGATAATTTACCTTCGGTATCAATAGAAAGATTATTTTGAGCTTTTGCAACTAAACCTTTTTCTTCGTTATCGACACCATTGAATTTGACATTAATATCTTTAGCGGAATCCATTTCAACTTTACTTCCGTTCATATTTGTATAAGTACTACCGGCAGATGCGATATCACCACTTGTTGATTTAGCGGAGATTTTGCCTGCTGCGGTTAAGCTTGAGTTATCGAAGTTAACAGCGCCGCCTTCAATGTTAATATTTTCACGAGCGGTAAGTGTTGCTTGAACATCAGCTCTTGCGCCGCCTTTTATGTTAACATTTTGAGCCGTAACATTTGATTTAACATTTTTGCCGTCGCCTTTATCAGTTACGATACTTGCAAGATTTTTATCGGAAGTAACATTAACGTTTTTACCTGCCGTTATTGTACCGCCTGCAAATTGAGCTAAGCCGTTTGTACTATAAATAACGACATCACCTGTTGCATCAATATTTGCGCCAACGTTTGTTCTGTTTCCGGATTGAATTTTAACATTTCCGCCTTCAGTTCTGCCTTCGGCACCTGCCGCATTTGAAGTTTTAAATGTAGAATCATTAACTCTAACAGTATTTGAAGCCGTTAATAAAATACTACCGTCTGCACCATGCGAAGCTTTTGTTGCTTTTAATACTGCACCATTTACACTAAGTTCACTTGCATTATTGGTAGAATAATTACGGATATCTATGTTTCCTGCTTCAATTTCACCTTCAAGTGAAATAGTCATTTTATCGGCAGAAACGGACTTTGCATCTACTTGCATTTCTTTTACACCACCGTTATTGAAGTAAACAAAATTTACACCGTCTGATGTAATAATTTTAGCTCTGCCGTAGCCGGAATTGATTTCACCGTTTTCGGCTAAATCTTGGCTGTTACCGTTGTTGCCTAAACCGGTAGAAATTTTAGAGCCTTTGTATAATAATACCTGATCATCCGTTGCAAAGGTTACGCCTTTATCACCGTGGATAGTAGCTTTATCGGAAACTTCAATACCTCTGCCGGTATGTTCTGCATCTTTTGTTAATTTTAAAGTTTTTGATCCTTGATCATAAACAGCATTCATATTTGATACGGTGAATGAGTTCAAATTAACATTTGCGCCGGAACCAAATAATACACCGTTAGGGTTAATTAATAAAACTTTACCGGTGCCTGCAAAATCTTGACCGCAGCCCGGGCAGCTGCTGTTTGTAATTTGCCCGTATATCTCTGATACATTAGAACCAAGCACTTGGTTTAATGCTGTTTGGTTATGACCCGAAAATTCAAAATTAACTTTTGATTGAGAACCTACATTAAAACTGTCCCAATATGCTTGACCAACTGAACCTTGACCGCCTTGGATTTTAACATTCATATCGTTGCCGCCATGGTTATTAGCTCCTGATGTAATATCAACATTACTGTTGGTGTGTCCGCCTCCCATCCATTGTTGAGGCAATGTTCCGGCTTCTACTGCCGCTAATACAGGGGTTATACTCATAGCAGCGAATACGCCTGCTGCTAATGTTGTGCTTAAAAGTTTTTTCATGTTCCTCTTTCCTTTATGTTACATGCTTTATTACTTTTTAATTTTGTACTGAATATAAACAACCTCAAAAAAAAATTTGCTAGCTTTTGCCAATTTTTTTTTTAATGTTGCGAAATCTTTACTTTTTATTATTAGAATTATTTATTCTATTCAAATTATAAAATAAATATCTAATATAAAAAGTTTATCACTAATTTGAAAAAAAGTAATATACTATAATAAATGTTAAGTTATGTTATAAATAGTAAAACATAACGGCAAAATATTTCATGTTCATATTTAAAGTAAACGCAATTATATAAAAAAAGAACAAAATATCATAACAAAACTACATATTTTATTATTGTATATTTTTTTCTGTTATTATATAAAATAAATATATAAAATTTAATAAAATTATATAGAGAGTAGGACAATGAAAAGAATACTGGAAAAAACAAGCATTATTTGCGCTATGTGCATGATAGGAGCAAGCTCATTTGCAGTTGACGGTAATACATTTGTCAACCAGGGCAGTTATGACCCGGGTTTGATAGATAACTCAAACTTTGTTGACGCAAGAAAATTGCATGCTGAACAAAAAGAATTTGCTAAAACAAAAGATCCCGCTTACATTGAAGAAGAAGTTAAACAAAAAATGGATCTTCTTAATACGGAGCAGGTTTCTTTTAAATTAAACAGCATTAATATTACAGGAAACACTGTTTTCCCTACTTATGTATTAATGAGACTCGTAGATTTTAAAATCGGTCAACAGGTAACTATTAACGACCTCATTATTTCCGCTAACGAAATAACGGATTACTATCAATCAAGAGGCTACGTTTCTACGGTCGCTTATTTACCTCCGCAAAAAGTTAAAAACGGAAACATTGAAATCAAAATTTTGGAAGGTAAATACGGTAACATCGAAATTAACCCCGGTCATTGGGAAAGATCTTCTTATTTAAATAAACATTATTTAAAAGATAATAATATAGAACCCGGAAAAGTACTTAATGTTAATAATGTACGTAACGCATTGACCGATATGAACGGCGAAGAATACATGAAAGGTGCCGTTTCTTTTGCAGATAATGAAGAATCAGAAGAATTTTCAGACGTTACTTTGGATGTAAAAGACAGATTCCCGCTTAACTTGGATTTAAGATACGATAATCAGGGCAGAGAATTAATAGGTACTCAAAGAGGCGTTTTATACGCAGGTTTGCATGACGTAACAGGTCACGGCGATACATTAATGGGTACAGTTGCTCTATCATCAAGATCTTTTGGTGCAGGCGGTATGTACTCTATTCCGATAGCTAAAAATGATACGAGATTAAATATCGGTTATTCATATTCTCACGTCAGATTAGGCAAAACATTAAAACCTTATAATATCAAAGGTGATTCACATGACGTATTCGTCGGTGTATCAAGAAGATTGGCTAAAGGCGAAGATTACAGATTATATGGTGATATCACTTTAGATTTACGTAATACCGAAACAACTTCACCTTATGACGTACTTACATCAGCATACAGATCAAGAGTTTTAAAAGCAAGCTTAACAGATGTTAAGGATGATTATTACGGCAGATGGTTATTTAACGGCGGTGTTTCAACCGGTATTCCGATTGATGCGTCAGACTACCATAAAGCTCGCGATATGCAAAGCAATAATTTCTTAAAAGGTACTGCAAGTGCTGCTCGTTTACAAGTTCTACCTAAAGGTCAATTGGCTATTTTACAAGTTAACGGTCAATATGCGAACAGACACTTATTTGCATCAGAAGCTATGCAATTCGGCGGTATATCTACTGTTAGAGGTTATGATGAAGGTTTCAGAATCGGTGACTATGGTGTTACTGCAAGCTTTGAATACAGATTCCCAATCCCCGGTTTCAGAGCAATTTTACCTGAAAAATATAAATTTATCAGTGACAGTATTCAACTCGCAGGCTTCTATGATTTTGGCTGGTTTGGTGACAGATTTATCGACGGTAGCGCCGATTATCTCCAAAGTATCGGACCCGGTATCGTTGTTAAGTTAACAAAGTATATATCTGCTAACTTATATTGGGGCTTCCCAATCGGTAAGCGTTTACCTGACTGGGGCGGAAGTACTGACAGAGATACTTGCAGATTCCACTTCACTGTTACTTCAAACATTTTATAATAAATTGAATAATAATAAAAAAAGAGGAGCTTCAAAAGTTCCTCTTTTTTACTCTTTTTTTATTCAACAGTATATTAATTATATAATTGCTTTACCGTCATACATATATTTTGTGCGCTCATATTCGGATTCTTTATAATAATAAAGATCTTTATCTTTTTCACGTTTTGTTGACTCTTCGCGAGGTTCTATAAACGGAACACTTTTATCTTTACGTTTCCAATTAACTTTAAATCCGTCTAAAAGCCCATATTCGGTTTCAGTCTTATATGTACCTATATTTAATGCGTAAACCGGCATTGCGGAAAACAAAAATATAATAATATACAATACAGACAATTTCTTTTTCATTTTAAGCCCTCCAATTATATACTATCATATAATAGACATTTAAACCGTTACTTGCATAAGATTATTTGAAGCGGTTAAATTTGCATTCATAATATTCTCTTTTGCGGTTATATATTCAATAAATTTGTCATATTCATCAATAAATTTTTCACGTTTTTCGTCGTCTTGACTATCTTGAGGAATATCAATGCTGTCTATTAAATCAACACGTTCATTTAATAATCTTTCTATTTCATCCAAAAAGTCCATTTTGGCATTTATCATTTCGGATAAAGCGTTCAATGCTTCCATATTTAATGTTCTTATTACAGACGGATACATCGCAGGAACAATATCGTTCATATCTTGAGAATCTTTAACATAAGACATATAATCAATATATTTTTGAAGCATTATATTACCTTTGACACCGTCTTTATGCTGACGTTTGATATATTTTAGCAAATTATCAATGATGTTTTTAATTGAACCTTGTTTCATATCTGACTGTGATAAAAATTTATCGGAGTATTCAATTATTTTGTTTAATTGGGAAATCGAGTCCGAAATCTCATTTATGGTATCTTCCATAATTACTTTTGATTTATCCAGCTCAAAATTATCAATCAGAGCATTTAATGCTTCCGAATTTAACCCTGTTTGGTTTAAGAAAAGGTTTAAAATTACATTTTTATCGTCCGTATTCTTTAATTGCTGAATTAAATAAAGCATTCCCTCAGGGCTTTTTATCGGTTTTGAAGTACCGTCTTGCATATTTATTGAAAATGCCGATATTATATCCTTAAACTTTGAGCTGATACCTTCGTGCTGATTCTGCACCAATTTATACTGTAATTTTGTCTGATGAGCCACTCTTAATGCGGTTATTAAATAATCTCTTAATATTGAATACTCATCAGTATTTTGTTTGCCTTGCATTAGATATTCACTACACTCACGCAATAAGGCAGAGGGGTTATTTACGATATGTTTTTCTTCCAACAATTCGGCAAACAGTTCTGTTTCATAGTTTATATCCTCTTCCGGAGTTTCTTTTCTTATTAATTTGACTATTGTATTTAATTTTTTTACCGCATCGTCTTTGTATTTAGGATCGAAATTTGCATCCACATATAATTTTATTTTAGACTTAATTTCCTTAAGTGCTTCTTTATATATTTGAGTAAAATGCTCCGTATTTAAGTTGGAATTTTGATAATTATCAAACTCTTCTTTCAATGCTTTTAAATACATGCCTGCTTTTTTACCGTCAATTACCGATTCAGAGTTATGTAATTCGTCTATTAAATTTTTTAGGTTCGAATTAATATTTTCAATAGTGTCATCATTCTCGATTAATTGATATAATTCTTCAAGCGACTGAGTAAAGCCTTGTATTAATGGAGCATTGGAGGATGTTATATGAACATCTTTCTTTTCCAGTAAAGTTTTATAAAAATATTTTTTTGAATAGTTTTGGTTTAATTTATCATACAAAGACATAAATTTTATTACATATTTATTATTGTCTATTTCATTCACACTCTGTCTTAAAGTTTTTACCATTTGATTAACGGTATATCTTATTGCATCGTGCGAAAGTACTATGGGTTCAGGGAAAGCTTGTCTGACTTTATATTTCTGAAAAGCTTCCGCCTTATATGATTTAACAAATTTTTGTACATCCAGATATGACAGTTTTACATACAAATCTCTGTACAAATCCTGAGGAGTATCACTATTTATACAGCTTCCGAAATTTTCATTTATAGTTTGAGTTGAAACTATATCAGAAAATGCCTTTAATATTTCAGT
Source organism: Candidatus Gastranaerophilales bacterium (assembly GCA_947624645.1). Lineage (GTDB taxonomy): Bacteria > Cyanobacteriota > Vampirovibrionia > Gastranaerophilales > Gastranaerophilaceae > Avigastranaerophilus. Next base: position 80,408 of record CANQLG010000003.1, on the reverse strand, counting down.
ATCATCCGTTTTATACAATTTGATATAATCATAAGGATCTTTAAATGTTATGCCCAAATCTTCCATTTCTATTGCATCAAAGAAAGAATCCAGTTTTGTTGAATTTACATTTTGCATTTGGCTTATCAATGTTAACAATTCTTCTTGGGAGTTGGGTTCCAAATATTTATCTATTACATCAATAAATTTATCTTTTACGGGACTGTTTGCAAGAATAGGAGTATCAAATGATTTTATTCTGATTTGTTCATCTATTGTTTTAGAAATAATTTTTTGTGCCCTCGGTACAAAATATTCCAGAGCTTCGGGATTTTTAATATGCTTCATAGCTGCGGAACGAACGTTATTTATCAAGTTTTGTTCAAGTTCATCAAGAGTACCTGTTGCGTCAACATTGTTATATAATATTCCGTTCAATATATATTGCAAGCTTTTTTCAGATATTTTCACTTTATATTGAGCTTGGGTATCTTTTGCTAAATCAAAAAATTCTTCATAAGCAACATCTTTAATATAACCGACAGTGCCCGCCGATTTACCTATGATAGCAGCAAAGTCATCCAGCATATCATTAAAATAATCCTGTTTGAAATCGTTTATATCATCAAGATCTTCAAATAAATATACACTCTCTTCCATGGCAGGGTTATTTTTATGCAAAAACATAAATACCGACATTTTTTCAAAAACTAATCTTAATTCATCATCGGGAGCTAATTTATCAAAGTCCTCTTTTGAATGAATTTCTTTTTTTATACGTGATATAAGCTTCTCTTCCTTGCTTTCCGACAGTTGATCCAAAGATTCAAGTTGTTTTAAATTAATTTTATCTCCTTTAGATAAAGCATCCTCAAGTTTTTTATAAATTGTTTCCCCCTCATCTACCGTAAATATTTGATTATACATCTTTGCAAGTTTATGATAAGTATTTTTCGGTTTACCCGGGAGAATTACATCAGAGAATAACCCGAAGCTTTCTCCGTCATCACTTTTCGCATGCCCGAGTGCGCCAAAAATATCGTCCACTTTTAAACCGATTGTATTAGACGGTGATAAAATGAACCCGTCATGCCATCCGTAGCCATGCCCGTAATCAGTATAAATATGACCGTTTTGCCCGTTCCAATAATATTGTTTTTCCGATCTGCCCCAGGAATTATCCGTCCATATTACATCATCTACCGTTTTTTCCTTGCTTATCGGATTTGTAAATGTTTCTGATGTAACAGCAGGAATATATTGAGCATGGAATCCGTAATCATCATCCGTTACACTCAAAGATATAATTCCGCTTCCGTTTCCCTCTTTTATTTCTTGAGCGGCTAATTTTACATCATTTTCGGCATGGTAAGGTTTACCGGTCATTTGTTCTATTATTCTTATCTGTTCATTAGCGGTTAAACCGGAAGAACCCTCTTCCCTTACCCAGAATTGTCCGTTTAACATCCCTATATTTGCATATTGTGCTTCCAAATCATCATGAAGAAGTTTATTTAAAGCATTATATGACATTTTTGAATATTTTTTCATTGATTGCATATTTTTTGATATGGAATTAAATATCTCTTCTTCGTCTTCACTGAATCTGTATAGCTCTTCATTAGCTTGTGTACGTTTTTTTGTATTTTGAATGGTATCGTTTTTGTTTATTTGACTTTGGATATAATCAAAATGAGATTTAAGCATATTAAGCTTGTTTATACTTAATATATCTTTTTCACGTTCCAATTTTTCAATAATCAATTCTCTTGCGGTCGGGATTTGCCATTTTTTCAATATTGAGTCATAAGTTTTTTGTAATTTTTCAAATTTTTTAAGCTGAGAATTTATTGTATATTCAATCTTATCTTCACCGCCAAAACGTTCTGCCAACAATTGATATTGGTCTTCCGTAATCCCTTGCTGCATTGAAGAAATAAATGAGCTTAAATAAACCTTTACGAATTGAAATTTATCTTCATACCCTAAAGATCTTACGGCATCTCCGATTAAATATTCGGAATCATCAGCCTCAAGTGCAGATCTAACTTTATTCAATTTTTTCAAAATTTCATTTTTATCCGAACCTAAAGACCCATGGATTATTAAATCATTGATTGTATCGCTGTCACACTGTTCTACGTTATTTGATAACTCATTATATACATCAATAAGTACTTCACGAATATCTTTACCGATTATCGTCTTTAAAACAGAATTTATATCTGAGGGAATTTTTGATTCCGCAATAAACATATCACTTACAAGCTCTTTTTGTTTATCGGGTTCAACATTTTTCGATAATTTGGTAAACACTTGAGATACCTGAATTTGCCTCGGAGGCAGACCTACCAATTTTTCATAGCGCATTATTCCGTCAGGTAAATTAACATCTTCAACTCTTGCACAACGGTGCGCCGCTGCTATATTATAAAGTTTTTTATTTAATATATATTTACTTCTCGGAGTGCTGAACCTTTTCAGATGCTTTAACTGTTCATCACTTTGTATATACGTATCCAGCATATCAAATATCTTTTGTGCCGATTCTTTCAGGCTCGTTCGTTCAGATTCACTCATATCGGAAACAATTGAGTCCATATAACCGATTACAATATCACGTTTAAGGTCTTCAGAGTGTTTATTTGATATGTTTATTTCGTTTTCGGAAGTACTTCCCTTATAAAATTCAATTAATTTCTTTATTAAAGCTGTATTTTCAGCATCGGTTTTTTGAGGAAATATTTGAGCCATCAGGGAATTCAATTTACCGATTGCATTAGCTTGGGTTTTTTGAGTCTGCTTTTTTATTTCCAATAAGTTTTGCTGTGACTCTTTCATTGCCTTTTGGTTTTTTAAATATGATTCTATAAACTCTTTTTCTTTTATTAAAGCCATTAATAGAGGTTTCATTTCCTCTAAACGGCTGTTTAATCCCATATACCAGCTTGAATCGTCAAATATCCCATACTCATCATCAGACGGAGCATAATAATACTCGGTCATTATTAAACCGTTTCCGCTCGCATGAGCATTGTGCATCCAGTGATGCGCAGATGCGTCTATTATTCTGTATCCTTGAGCAAGTTCCGCATTAAAATCAACATTTGTCTTGGGTATTTCTACTTTCTTTCCCGTTCCAAGTTCTGTTACATCATATACGGACATTACGGGAGAATCATTTAATTCTTCCATAATTAAATCCACAAAACGTGATTTATCTTCGTATGCCATCGCCTTTCTGCATATTGAAATTGCGGCGCACATGCCTGATTGTCGTTGGTCAACGTCTTTTATTGTTAATACTTCATTTTCAGGTGTTTTGATTACCAAATCATTCAGCATCTCGTCCAATACCTGAAGTTTTAGTTCCGCTAATTGCGGATTAATCTTGTATTCATCACTCATAAAAGTAATAAATTTTTCCAGACACTCTTGTTTTTGGTTTGCGGGAATCTCTGATGATGCCGTAAAATAATCAAGATTTTTTCTTACTTGTGCAACTCTTGTTAGTGTTTCTATATCTTCGGGAATGGCTTCTTTTAATACGGCTTGTGTTAGCGTCTGCCTTAAATCCAATAACTTTTTCTGTTTGTCGTTTAAGGGGCGTTCCTGTTTAAAAATTCTTTTATATTCAGCTTCTAAATCTTTATTATCATCCTTAGATAATGACAATGCTTTTTTTATCGTGTCTTTAAGCAGTTCATTCCAATCGGTATTTTCTCTTTTTTCGGGAGTAATACCATCTTTATCCAATATTGTTTTAAATTCGGAGTCTTTGCCGCCTTGCCCGTATGCAAGATTATCCGCTATATCCAGCAGAAATTCTATATTATCCCTTTCAGCCCTCGCACTCATATTGTTTAGTGCCGCATATATATTTTGCTTATTATTATCAATTAAAGGTTTTTCACCGGTTTTTAACTGTGCAACCGTATTTTTATCAGTTCTGACACTCTTAAATGCTACTTGTGCAATACCGATTTTATTTATTCTCATTATATATCCTTCTGATATCTCTTAGATATTTTAATTACGGACATATATTTTTTTGTTAAAAACAGACAAAGTTTTTACAATAATTAATCTAGTGTCGCACTTTGACTTCGTCCGGCTTGAAATTTCTTACGGGAATTTGAAAATATTAAATGTTTATGATACCCTTGCTTTAAAAGTTAATAAGCCGTTTGGATATGAAAAAAAGAACTATAATAGCTATAATTATAACAGCACTTGTTGTATTTTGCTCAAATAGACTTTGGTTGGATTTTAAACCTATGACAGTTGACTTTGATATTTCAGGCAGGGGCATTTGTAATATTGAAGTTCAATTAAACAAAGAAAATAATGATAAGTTTGAAAAAATAAAATCTTTTGGAAAAAAAATAAACCTTGACGAAACTCACCATACCACATTTAGTATTGAAAGAGCTAAATTTCCTAAAAGGCTGCGTTTGGTTTTTAATAATTTAAACAGCCCCGTTCAAATTAAAAATATTACTTTAAAAAACAAGAAGTATAAGCTTGATGATATAAAAACGATGAGTATTAATGCCGGTAAGCTTGCATTTAATCAAAATACAGTTCAAATTACCCCCCCCCATCAGGAAATTCAATAATTTTAACCTATAATAAGCCTTTAAAACTGCGCACCTCTGCAAAATTCGATATTAAAATTTTCCTTATTATAATGATTTTAACTTTTCTTTTGGCATATAAATTAACCGATTACGTTGCAAATTTCAGCACAGTTAAATATAAATCACGCATTGAAATAATCTTTTTATCAATATTTTTCATTTTATTATTTATCCCGATGAGCCATATTAATCAAGATGAAATTTCAATAAACGAAAACAGATACCTTACCAAATGGAGGCCTTTGATTAATAAAGAAGGAAAAATAAACTTTAATTTTTGCAAAAATTACAATAGCTGGTTTAATGACAGGTTTAACTTAAGACAGTTTTTAACAGATGTTCATACCACTATTACCCTATTATTAACAGGAAAAGCAGAAGGCGGATTTATTGATAAAAACGGTTTTGCATATTTAAATGTAGAAGTCAATCATAAATTAATGAAAGAAATAAACAAACAAGATTATGATGCTTTAATCAAATTTTATAATTACTGTAAAGAAAGAAATATTGAATTATATGTTTTAATTGTTCCATATAAAGGTAATATTATATATCCTCCGACAAAAAAAATCCTGATAAAAGATGAATATGACAAAAATATTCATAAAGAAATTAATCAATTAAATAAAAAATATAATATTAACATCATTAATCCGATAATGGCACTAAAAGATGAATCTGAAAATAATTATGTATACTTTAAAACAGAACATCATTGGACGGATGATGGGGCTTTTGTCGGTTATAAAGAATTAATGAAAGAAATAACAAAAAAACATCCCGATATAAAAGTTTTACAAGAGCAGGATTTTAATATTTCCTATAATACAAAAGTAAGAGGGGATTGGAACAGAAAATTTTCCTGGGGTGCGAACACAACAAAACTTAATTTACCGTTAAAATATAAGAAAAAATTGCACCAAACAAAATACAGATATTATACATATAAAGATTTTAATCTGTTGGAGACAAAAAATATAAATATTAAATATAAACGTTTGAAATACTATTATTACCCAAAAGGTGCAGATTATAGAGTTATTCTTCTCGGTACCAGTATGTGCGAAAATTTAACGGAATTTATTCCCTATACATTTAAAAATGTATTCAGAATCCGAAACAACAGTGTTAAAAATATTTCCGGAAAAGAAGAATTTAAAATAATGAAATATCACGAAAAAGAAATACTGGATTATAATCCTGATATTATAATTTTTTGTATTACCTACGTAAATATGAACCAATTAAAAAATTTGTTTAAAACAAATTAAATATCAATTTGAATACATACAATTTTTATGCTATTTTACTTTAAAATATGCTAATAAAAAATATAAAAAGAAGAACGCTAATCGCTATTATAATTACGGCAGTTATTATATTTTGTACAAACCGGGTCTGGCTTAATATAAATAACTCCTTTGAAAATAAAAGTTCCAATCTGATTTACCCCCCCCCCATCAGGAAATTCGCTTGTTTTAACCCTGAATAAGCCTTTAAAACCAAACACTTCCGTAAAGTTTGATATAAAAGTTTTTCTTATCATTTTAATTTTAACTTTTCTTTTGGTATATAAATTAACCGATTACGTAGCAAATTTCAGCACAGTTAAAGATAAATCACGCATTGAAGTAATATTTCTTACAATATTTTTCATTTTCTTATTTATCCCGATGAGTCATATTAATCAGAATAGAGTATCAGTTAAAGAAAACCGATTGCTTGCAAAATGGAACCCTTTAATTAAAAAAGACGGTGAAATAAATTATAATTTCGGCAGGCAATACAGTAAATGGTTTAATGACAGGTTTAATCTAAGGCAGTTTTTAACTGATGTTCATACAAATATTACGGTTAAACTTACAGGAAAAGCCGAAAAAGGGATTGTTGATAAAAACGGTCAGGTATATGTTGATTTTGAGCTGAATAATTACAGTCTAAATAAAATAGATGGTGATGATTATAATGCGTTAATAATGTTTGATAAATTTTTAAAAGAACACAATATTGAGTTATATGTGCTTCTGGTTCCGAACAAAAAATACGTATACCCGATTGAAAAAGAATTTTTAATCAAAGATAATATTCCTCAAAATATTGATAACGAAATCAAAAAATTAAATAAAAATAATAATATGCATATTATAAATCCTTTAAAAGAAATGCAAATAGCTTCAAAAGAAAACTATATGTATTTTAAAACCGAACATCACTGGACTGATGACGGTGCATTTGTAGGTTATAAAGAATTAATGAAAGAAATAACAAAAAAACATCCCGATATAAAAGTTTTAAACGAGCAGGATTTTGATATTAAAGATTCTGTACTCGTCAGAGGAACTTGGCAAAGAAAATTTGACTGGGGTCAAGCACCTGAAAGATTGAATTTACCTCTGATGTATATAAAAAAATTGCACAACACAAAATACAGATATTATACTAATAAACACAATAATTTATTAAAAAAAAGTGTCTCTGAAGCGCCGTATAACTATACAGTAGATTATCAATATCCAGAAGGTTCCGATTACAGAGTGATTGTGCTTGGAACAAGCATGTGTGAAAATCTGTGCGAATTTATTCCTTATACTTTTAAAAATGTGTTCAGATTAAGGAATAACAATCTGTTTGCCAGAAGAGGCAAGCAAATTAAGGGTATGCCCTATAAAGAAGAATTTAAAATAATGAAACATTATAAAAAAACCATACTTAATTATCATCCCGATATTATTATTTTTTGTATCGCATACTTTGACATGATGAGGTTAAGTGATTTATTTGAAACAAAGTAAATATAATTTTGAACATAAAAGTTATTTATGTTATCCTTTCTTTAAAAATGACAAAAAGAGAGTATGAGAAGAAGAACTATAATAGCAATAATAATAACAGCACTTGTTGTATTTTTAACAAATAAAGTCTGGTTAAATTTTAAACCTATGACTGTTGATTTTGATATATCGGGCAGGGGCATTTGTAATATTGAAGTTCAATTAAATAAAGAAAATAATGATAAGTTTGAAAAAATAAAATCTCTGGGTAAAAAAATAAATCTTGATAAAAATCAACATGCTCACTTTAGTATTGAAAGGGCAAAGTTTCCTAAAAGACTGCGTTTGGTTTTCAAAAATTTGGACAGCACTGTTGAAATTAAAAATATTACTTTAAAAAACAAGAAGTATAAGCTTGATGATTTAAACGCGTTCGGTATTAATGCAGGAGAGCTTGCGCTTAATCAAGATACAATTCAAATTACCCCCCCCCAGACGGAAAATTCAATTATTTTAACATATAATAAGCCGTTGAAAATTCGTACTTCCGTTAAATTCGATATTAAAATTTTCCTTATTATAATGATTTTAACTTTTCTTTTGGCATATAAATTAACCGATTACGTTGCAAATTTCAGCACAATTAAAAATGAATCCAGAATCGAAATAATATTTCTTACAATATTTTTCATTTTCTTATTTATCCCGATGATCCATATTAATCAAAATGATATTTCAATAAACGAAAACAGATACCTTGCTAACTGGAAACCATTAATTAATAAAGAAGGAAAAATAAACTTTAATTTTGGAAAAAACTACAATACATGGTTTAACGACAGATTTAATTTAAGACAATATTTTCTTGATATTAACACTTATATTACACTATTATTAACGAAAAAAGCTAAAAAAGGAATAATTGATAAAAATGGTTTTATTTATATGAATTTTGAAGCTAATCACTATTATTTGTTAAAACAAATAGATGAAAAAGATTATGATACACTGATAAAATTTAATAATTACTTAAAAGACAAAAATATTGAATTATATGTATTACTTGTTCCCTGCAAGGGATATGTATATCCTCCTACCGAGAAAATACTGGTAAATGATAATTACGATAAACTTATTGAGGAACGAGTCAACAGCCTAAACAAAAATTCCAATATGCATATTATAAACCTGCAAAATAAATTGAAAGAAGAATCAAAAAATAAATATATGTATTACAAAACCGACCATCACTGGACTGACGACGGGGCATTTATAGGATATCAGGAATTAATGAAAGAAATAACTAAAAAACATCCTGATATTAAAATTTTAAAAGATGAGGATTTTGATATTTTCTATAATACAAAAGTCAGAGGGGATTGGGGAAGAGACTTTCTCTGGGGTCAAAGCACAAGAAGAACTAACATACCTTTAAACTATAAGAAAAAATTGCATAAAACGGAATATAGATATTACAAACATAAAAATTCTAATTTATTGCAAACAAAAGTTATACACACTCCACGTAAACGTGTTAAATATTATTATTTTCCTAAAGGTTCAGATTATAGAGTTATTTTACTGGGTACAAGTATGAGCGAAAGTTTATGCGAATTTATTCCTTATACTTTTAAAAATGTATTCAGATTAAGAAATAACAATGTTAAAAATATTTCGGAAAATGAAGAATTTAAAATAATGAAATATTATAAAAAAACAATACTTGATTATCATCCTGATATTATTATTTTTTGTATTTCTGATGATAATATTCGTCATTTAAAAAATATATTTTCTATGTCGTAAAAATAGGTTTGAATTTAGGTAATGTTTATGTTAACCTCTTTTTAAATAATAAGAGCAAGAAAGTATGAAAAAAAGAACTATAATAGCCATAATAATAACAGCGCTTGTTGTATTTTGCTCAAATAGACTTTGGTTGGATTTTAAACCTATGGCTGTTGATTTTAATATTTCTGGCAAGGGCATTTGCAATATTGAAGTTCAATTGAATAAAGAAAATAATGATAAGTTTGAAAGAATAAAATCTCTGGGTAAAAAAATAAATCTTGATAAAAATCAACATGCTCACTTTAGTATTGAAAGAGCTAAGTTTCCTAAAAGACTGCGTTTAGTTTTCAAAAATTTGGACAGCACTGTTGAAATTAAAAATATAACCTTAAAAAAGGGAAAATATAAAATTGATGATTTAAATCAATTTATGCTTAACCAAGGCGAGATTGCTATTCAAAATAATACCCTTCAAATTACCCCCCCCCATCAGGAAATATAGAATCAGTTATGCTAACTTATAATAAACCATTAAATATACGCACTTCTGTTAAATTTGATATTAAAATTTTGCTTATTATAATGATTTTAACTTTCCTTTTGGCATATAAATTAACCGATTATGCTGCTAATTTCAATACAATTCAAAATGAATCCCGAATCGAAATAATATTTTTAGCTGTATTTTTCATCTTTTTATTTATCCCGATGAGCCATATAAATCAAGATGAAATTTCAATAAACGAAAACAGATACCTTGCCAAATGGAGACCATTTATCAATAAAGAAGGAGAAATCAATTGTAATTTTTTCAAAAATTACAATAACTGGTTTAACGACAGATTTAACTTAAGACAGTTTTTTACGGATGTCCATACTAATATTACACTTAAACTTACAAATAAAGCGAAGCAAGTATTTATTGATAAAAACGGTTTTTCATATATAGATTTTGAGCTTAACCACTATCAATTACGGCACATTAACAAACAGGATTATGACGCATTAAAAAAATTTTATGAATATTTAAACAACAGAAATATTGAATTGTATGTTATACTGACTCCGTATAAAGGAAATATTATATATCCTTCAACACAAAAGATACTGGTTAAAGATGAATATGAGCATAATATTGATAAAGAAATCAAAAAATTAAATAAAAATAATAATATGCATATTATAAATCCTATAAATGAAATAAAGGAAGCATCTAAAAATAACCTTATGTATTTTAAAACCGAACATCATTGGACGGATGACGGGGCTTTTATAGGATATCAGGAATTAATGAAAGAAATAACAAAAAAACATCCCGATATAAAAGTTTTAAAAGAGCAGGATTTTAATTTTTCTTATAATACAAAAATAAGAAGCGAATGGGATAGAGAATATACTTGGGGACGAAACACAATAATAACCAATATGCCGTTAAATTATAAGAAAAAATTGCACCAAACAAAATACAGATATTATACTTATAAAGATTATAAACTATTAGAAACAAAACTTGTTAATGTTCCATATCGTAAAACAAAAGACTTTTATTTCCCAAAAGGGGCTGATTATAGAGTTATTGTGCTCGGAACAAGTATGAGTGAAAATTTAACGGAATTTATTCAGTACACTTTCAAACATGTTCATAGAATAAGGATTAACGGTGTTAAAAAAATTCCGACAAAAGAGGAGTATAAGATATTAAAGTATTATGAAAAAGAAATAATGGATTATCATCCTAATATTATTGTTTTATGTATTTCTTATAATAATATCTTGCATTTAAGAAATATATTTTAAATGGAGGGAAAAGATGCTTTTTAGTTCAATGACTTTTATATATGTATTTTTACCGATTGTTGTTTTACTGTATTTAGTTACAAAAAAAGAACTTCATAACCCGATATTGCTTGCGGCAAGTATAATATTTTATGCGTGGGGCGAACCAAAGTATTTGGCAATAATGCTTCTAACCATAATAATTAACTACTTTGGCGCTATTGGAGTTGATAAATTTAAAAATCACAAAAAATTAATACTGGTTTTGACAATTTTAGGGAACTTAGGGTTTTTAATTTATTTTAAATACTTTAATTTTATTTTGGAAAATATAAATTTAATTATTAATTCATACATTAATCCTCTTAATGTTATTATGCCTATCGGTATTTCTTTTTATACATTCCAGGCTATGTCATATCTTATAGATGTTTATAGAGAAGAAGTTCAACCTCAAGAAGATATATATAAACTGGCATTATACATATGTTTATTCCCGCAATTGGTTGCAGGTCCTATTGTTAAATACCACGATGTAGCGGAGCAAATTACGGATAGAGAAGTAAATTTTGAAAAAGTAGATATTGGTGTTAAAAGGTTTATTATAGGACTAGCAAAAAAAGTATTAATTGCAAACACACTGGCAGTCGTAGTCGATAAAATATTTGTTCAAGACCCGCATAATTTTTCACATTTAATTGCATGGCTGGGTGCAATATCGTACGCATTCCAGCTGTATTTCGATTTTTCGGGATACTCTGATATGGCAATAGGCTTAGGTTTAATTTTCGGGTTTAAATTTATGGAAAACTTTAATTACCCGTTTATTTCAAAATCAATATCAGAATACTGGAGAAGATGGCATATATCTTTATCCAGTTGGTTTAGAGATTACCTGTTCTACCCAATTACAAGAGCTTTAACCTCAAGTAATTTTATAGCAAAAATCACTGATAAAATCGGACGAAAAAAAGCTTCCGTAATTCTTTCTTTTTTAGCTCTCGCACCTACTTGGGCTTTAATCGGTTTATGGCACGGCGCTGAGTGGACTTTTATTGTCCACGGCTTATATAACGGATTTTTTGTTTTTATTGAATCCGTAACAAAATGGCACAAAGAAGGAAAAACAAAATTAGTAAGATTTATCCAACATTCTTATATGCTCATTGTTGCTCTTATTGCTTTTGTTATCTTTCGTTCAAAAACAATTAAATACGCTTGGGATTATGTAATGAATATGTTCGGTTTATTGCATTTACACAAAGATAATTTTGTTTATACAAATGTCTATTACATTGATAATATTGTCATAATAACTTTAATTGCCGCTTTATTATGCTCAGTTCCGATATTTAAAAATATGATTTATGTTCAAAATAAAGTTGCCCGAGCTTTCATAAACATTTGGCTTTTAATTTTGTTTTTCTTATCAACATGTTTTATAGCTTCAGGCACTTATAACCCGTTCATTTATTTTAGATTTTAATAAGAATAAAAAATAAAGTATAATTCTTAAATTTTGTAGAAAATTAAATTTGTTTTTGCTAGTATTTATTCAAACTCGTTGAGGATATTTTTTTGGTAAGAAAAAGAACTATAATTGCAATTATTATAACAATTTTCGTCATAAGTTTGACAAATAAAGCTTGGCTAAAATTCAAACCTGTATACGTTGATTTTGATATTAATTCAAAAGGCAAATGTAATATAGAAGTTCAATTAGATAAAAAAGATAACGATAAATTTAAGAAAACTAAAATTTCAAATAAAACTTTGAATCTTGATGAAGCAAAACATGCAAAATTTACCATAAAAAAAATAAAATTTCCTAAAAGACTCAGAATTATAATTTTTATTTATGATGAATTAAACCCGATAATAATAAAGAACATTCAATTAAATAATAATGTAAAAATAGATAATCCGGATAAATTTAAAGTTGAAGGAGCTGATGTATCAACGACAGATAAAGGACTTATCTTAATTCCGAAAGATAACGTTATAGTTTTAACATATCCTTATACTTTGAATATCAAGGCGGAAAATGATTTTCAGTTTTCTTTATTTATAATACTTATTGTATTAACCTTTCTTCTATCATATAAACTCACAAATTATATGGCAGAATTTAATACCCTTTATGAAAAATCAAAAATTGACATAGTTTTTGTTTCTATATTTTTTGTTTTTTTGTTTATTCCAATGTCTAATATAGATATAAAAAGCCAAATTTCTGAGCAGGAAAACAGAACTCTCGCAAAGTTATATCCTCTGATATTAGAAGATGTAAATATTAACTATAAATTCCCAAAAGAATTTGAAAATTGGTTTAATGACAGATTTTATTTAAGGAATTTTTTTATTGATGTTCATGACTCTAAGTTCCGCATTAATAAAAACTGGAGAACAAAAGACGTTATAAAAGGAAAAGATAACTGGTTTTTTCTTGCATGGGAAGAATCAATAAGCAGTTATACAAATCAAAATTTATTTACTCAAGAAGAATTAAAAGAACTTGCTGTTTATTTAAATAATGTGGATAATTTTTGTCGAAGAAATAATAAACATTTCTATTTTATAATAGCACCGGATAAAGCGAGAATTTATCCCGAATATTATCCCGAAGATATTAAACCATTGAATGCAGAATTATCTTTATCCAATCAAATAACAGATTATTTAAATAAAAATACTAAGGTAAATGTTATTTATCTTAAAGATACACTTATTGCTCATAAAGGAAAAGATATAATTTATTTTAAGCAAGATACACACTGGAATGAACTTGGAGCTTATTTCGGATACCTAAAAATAATGGAAGTAATAAAAAAAGATTATAAAAAAATAAATATTTATATCCCCCCGAATTATATTTCTAAAAACAATGCGGGTGATTTGTACAACATGACTCCTAAAAATTTAATAAAAAAAGATAATACATTATACAAAGTACCTTATACAAATAATGATTATATGTGTAAATACAATTATAAATTAATCAATTGTTATAATAAAAATTCAGATATTAATATGATAATTTATAGAGATTCTTTCGCCTCTGCCCTTTTACCTTATTTTACGGAATCATTTAAAAACTCAAAATATATTCTGAATTATGAAATTGATATAAACGCAATATCAAAAGAAGATGATATTGTTATTCTTGAAGTATGTGAGCGTTCTTTACCAAAGTTTAAAAAATTTTTAAAAGGAAAATATAATGCTGTTTAGTTCAATGATATTTTTATATTTATTTTTACCTATTGTTCTTTTATTATATTTAACAACAAAAAAAGAATTGCATAATCCTATTTTGTTATTTGCCAGCATAATATTTTATGCGTGGGGTGAACCCAGATACCTTGCAATTATGCTTTTAACAATTATTGTTAATTATTTTGGAGCAATTTTAATTGATAAAAGCAAAAATCATAAAAAGTTATTTCTGGTACTTACCATTGTTATAAATTTAAGTTTTTTAATTTATTTTAAATACTTTAATTTTATATTGGAAAATATTAACGGCTTATTCCACACACATATAAGCGCACTTGATGTTATTATGCCTATCGGTATTTCTTTTTATACATTCCAAGCTATGTCATATCTTATAGATGTTTATAGAGAAGAAGTTCAACCCCAAAAAGATATATATAAACTGGCATTATTTATTTGTTTGTTTCCTCAACTAATAGCAGGACCTATAATAAAATATCATGATGTTTCAGAACAGATTGAAGATAGAGAAGTTAATTTTGATAAAGTAACTCTTGGGGTCAAAAGATTTATCATCGGTTTATCTAAGAAAGTTTTAATAGCAAATACTTTAGCTTTAACAGTAGATAAAATATTTGTACAAGACCCGCATTATTTTTCACATTTAATTGCTTGGCTGGGTGCAATATCGTATGCATTCCAGCTGTATTTCGATTTTTCGGGATACTCTGATATGGCAATAGGTTTGGGTTTAATTTTCGGGTTTAAATTTATGGAAAACTTTAATTACCCGTTTATTTCAAAATCAATATCAGAATACTGGAGAAGATGGCATATATCTTTATCCAGTTGGTTTAGAGATTACCTGTTCTACCCAATTACAAGAGCTTTAACCTCAAGTAATTTTATAGCAAAAATCACTGATAAAATCGGACGAAAAAAAGCTTCCGTAATTCTTTCTTTTTTAGCTCTCGCACCTACTTGGGCTTTAATCGGTTTATGGCACGGCGCTGAGTGGACTTTTATTGTCCACGGCTTATATAACGGATTTTTTGTTTTTATTGAATCCGTAACAAAATGGCACAAAGAAGGAAAAACAAAATTAGTAAGATTTATCCAACATTCTTATATGCTCATTGTTGCTCTTATTGCTTTTGTTATCTTTCGTTCAAAAACAATTAAATACGCTTGGGATTATGTAATGAATATGTTCGGTTTATTGCATTTACACAAAGATAATTTTGTTTATACAAATGTCTATTACATTGATAATATTGTCATAATAACTTTAATTGCCGCTTTATTATGCTCAGTTCCGATATTTAAAAATATGATTTATGTTCAAAATAAAGTTGCCCGAGCTTTCATAAACATTTGGCTTTTAATAATGTTTTTCTTATCAACATGTTTTATAGCTTCAGGTACATACAATCCGTTTATTTATTTTAGATTTTAAAACCCTTTTTTATAATCTAAAAAAATCTGACCATTGTTTTATTTTTGTTTCATCTTCCATTCGTTTTTTTAAGATTGAAATACTTTTTTGTTTTTCTTTTTCATCAAAATAACAAAAATCATTAAAATCCATGTCTTTAATTTCATTTGTATCAAAAATCTTAATTCCTATTGAATTATATTTTTTATAAACACTGTTTGAATTTTTTAAAAAGATTTTACCGCCTAAACTGTAAATAAATGTAGAATTTCCATTTCCTTGCTGTCTGTTTTGGTTTGAAATATAAATATCGACTGAAGCGAGATGATTAACATATTCTTCTTTCGGCATAAATTCAATCAACGGATTAAATTTTTCTCCAAATATTTCATATCCCTTTTTTATGATTGCCAACCGATAATCTTTTTGTCCTACGGTTATATATGATAATATAGTTGATATTTTAATATTTTCATCTTTAAATTTTGAGAGAATATCAAGCATCTCTAATGTAGTTACATCTGCAGAATTGTTAATTTGCACATGTATAACACCATTTTGTCTCAAATTCTCACTTATCATTTCCTCTTTTATATCATGAGGATACGTTACTTCATAACAAGGCAAAATTGTATTATATTTTTTTTCAAAAATTTCTTTATCAAATCCTGTTAAAATACCGGCAAAATGCTTTCGTACATAGTCATCCTTTTTACCCGGCGGGGCAGAATACAAATCCCCCCCCATATGAACCAGAATGTTTTTTTCAGTAACTTCTTATATTTGTACAATTCCTGTATTAATTTGGAATCAAATAAACCATGAATAACAATTTTATTTACAGAATTATAATCAATACTTTCTAATGAGCAATAAAAAACATTTTTTATGTTTTGTAATTGTTTTTGCGTTTTATAAAACATTATGCAAGGAAATATGAAACAATGCTCGGAATTATCAAAATTTTTATTTATAAACTTTAAAATATTAACAGAATGAAGACCATTATTCATTACATGAACAAATTTATAATTTTTTACGCGAGAATCATTTTTTATGTAGGTAAAATATTTATGAGTTTCTCTTTTTATTTTAAACTTTACCCCTAAAATTTTATATACTTTATGATATCTTTCTTTATAAACCTTAAAAAGTTTTACCATTCTTAATCTCCAAAAGTTAATATTTATTAATTCTTATTTAGTCCTTTTTGCTCAAAATTAAATCTGCCATTTCGCCTACGTTATGAAGTTCTACAATCTCTTTCATATTAAATTTAATTGCAAATTTTTTTTCAACGGCACTTATCAAATTAATGTGCTCAAAAGAATCCCACATTTCAATATCATCTGCCGTAGTATTTTCATTTACTGTTATTGTTTCATCATCAAATACATCTTGAAAAACTTCGTTTAATTTAGTATAAACTTCTTCTTTGTTCATTATTAACTCCTTTAATTTACATTAATTACTTTATTTTTATTTTCATAGTTTTGGGGAATTTTATATTCCCAAGTGCTGTTGCCTTTATCATCTTCTTTGATTTTTGTATAGCCTTGGAGCTGATAAAAATCCTTTACCATTGCATTTTTTGCCGTAGGGTAATAATAACCGAAAATCTTTGATATGTGAAGTTTTTTAGCCTGTGAAATAAGTTCATCCATCATGGAAAACTCCATATCTCTTTTTAAAACTCGGCAGCTCATAAGCCATAAATCAATATGAAGCTCATCTTTTAAAATTTTTCCAATAACAACGCTTACTACCCCGTTATCGCCGAATTTATCAGTTAATTTGCCATATAGCGTAATATAATTTTTATCCTGCGCAATTTGTTCAATCTCGCTTTGGGAATAACGTTTGGTCGTAAGATTAAATTGATTGGATTTATTGGTTAATTGAGCAATTCTTTGCATATAAATTGCTTCAAAAGGCTTAATTACCGCTTTCATGTCTAAAGATAAAAGGTAATCGTTATAATTAGAGAACGTTTGCTGCAGTTTAACTCGCTCCATATTGGCTTTATACATATCATTTTTGGCTAAATCGTCTTTTGATAATGCGGTTACTTCAAAGTAGCCGTACTTATCTATTTCTTTGATATACTTCTCAACTTGCGATATATCAGGCACGCAGGCGTTTTTAACCTGAGTTCTTACAATCTCTCTTTCTGCGGGGTTATCATCAACAAATACCAAACTGTCAGCCCCTAATGATAATTCCTGCGCTATTTCTTCCATATTTTGGCTCTTTGGGTTCCAATTAGCTTTTATTGAAATAAAATCATCGGGTTTTAGCAGGCTATCAGGGTGATTTAACCCTGCTATTGCATTTTTCTCGTCATTCTTAGAGTTAATATTTAAAATTACCCCTAAATTTGAAAGCTTTTTAAGATACGATTGAAATTCCGTATATGCCTGAGCAGCGGCGGTTTCTGTCCCGAGCTCCAAATTTTCGACTCCGTCATCACCTACTATTCCGCCCCAAAGTGTATTATCCAAATCAAGCACAAAGCCTTTTTTATTCTTACCGTATATTGATTTTATTATTCGTGAAACACTATATGATATATAAGGAACGGCATCCATTTTGCAGCAGTATTTATACAAATACCATGCTGATAAATCGTGCCACTCCTTTAACCCGTAGCTTGATGCGGTATAATTAATGTCATTTATGTAGAAGTTAGCGCTATTTTGGGCAAAATCATAAAATTTCATATTGAGTCTTAAAATGAAATTCATAATTCCGTGGTAATCCGCAACATCTTTATTTCCCATAATTCTAAAGAAGGGCAGTTCAAAATTATTTTGAATGATTGTGCATTTATAGTCTTCAAAACACTTTTGCCACATTGAAAAATATTTGTTATATTCGGCTTCAAGCTTTTGGGTAACCGTTTCTTTTGAATCGGTAATTTCAGGCAGATTTTCTATATTTCTGTATGTTGTATGAAGCCAAATAATATCGGGCTTAAAAGCCTTTAGTGCCTCATTATTATACATTATATCTTCATAATATTGATTGTATTCGCACTCATAAAATTCAGCCTGTATACCGTTATAAAGCAAAAACAGCTCTAAAACCTTAACAATATCATGCGTCGTTGATCCGCCTAAAACTGCTATATTCTTTTTTATTTTGGCAGGATAATTTTCAGTTAAAAATTTTTTAATCTTGTTTTTCTTTGTTAATAATAAATTTGGGTCGGTTGGGTATTCAAGCTGTTTAATATATTCATCCATTATTAATTCTCATTTTTATTTTTTATATCGTAAAACTTGAAAAAGTATACCGTAATTATATTAAAAGCAATTATTACAGTCAATAAATTTAGGTTATATAAGATTAACCAAACCTGTTGAATGGTCAAAATGACACTTAGCTATATATAATTCACCTCTATCAACTGCCGTTTTTATTATCTTTGAACGTTTTAATAAAACATCTTCTACCCAAATCGTATGCTGCTGAGCAAAATAATTATGACATGTTATATCCTCATGCTTATCCAATACGGGATATACACAGGATATTATTGATTTAAAATCATCAACCGGCTCAGGATAATGCTCTTTTGCATATTTCATCACACCGCAATCATCATGCCCGAGCAAAATTAACAATTGAATTTTCAATTTTTTTACGGCATACTCTAAACTTTCTATAACATTATCTCCTGCCGTTATACCAGCAACACGCACTACAAACAATTCACCTATCCCGCAGTCAAATATAATTTCAGGTACAACTCTTGAATCAGAACAGCTTAGCACTACCGCATAAGGCTCCTGATGGAATGCATATTTACAAAATGTTTCATAATTCATGTTTTTTAGGGCAGCAGTTCCGTTTACAAATTTTTTGTTTCCTTCTAAAAGTTTATCCAGTTCTTTTTTAGCGGCATCGGGTATTTTCATTTTTTTATTCCTATTACAATGTTTTTTCTATTATATAATAATTTTGGTATGAAAAAAAATAAAAATATAAAACTTTTGGATTGTACTTTACGGGACGGCGGTTCTTTAATCAATTGGAATTTTACACCGTCTTGTGTTTTAAACATACTTCAACTGCTTAATGATTCTAATATTGATATTATTGAGGCAGGGTTTCTCCAAGATGATTCTTTTAATTTGGAATATTACAATAATTTGTTTTCCAAAATACATAATAAAAAAGCAAAAACAGCAATAATGATTAATTTAGGTCATTATGACACAAATCAAATCTGTAATAAAACCAATGCCAATATTGATTTAATAAGGTTAATGTTTAAGAAAACTCAATTAAAAGATGCTTTTGATTTAGCACAAAAGCTTACGAATAAAGGCTATTCAATAAGTCTTAATCCCGTTTCCGTAACATCATATGACAAAAATGAACTTGAACAACTGTTGACATTATCCGATAAGCTTAAACCTGAAGTTATTTATATTATTGATACTTATGGACTATTAAATAAACATCAGACTTTAAAATATCTTAAACTTTTTGACAGCCATCTTGATAAAAAAATACAAATAGGATTTCACGCACATAACAATAAGCAGCTGGCTTTTTCCAATTCCGTTGAAATAATTGAAAAATCAGACAGAAATATCATTATAGACGGTTCATTATACGGCATGGGAAAACGTGCGGGAAACGCTCCGACTGAATTAACGGCACAATATTTAAATCTGCAATATAAAAAAAATTATAATATTAATACAATTTCAAAAATTATTGAATCTGAAATAATTCCTTTAAAAAACAAATACGAATGGGGTTACAATTTAATCCACTATACGGCGGCAATAAATAATTGCCACTCGGATTATGTAACGTACTTATATGAAGATAAATCACTATCTTTTGAACAAATAAATAAAGCAGTTAACCTGATACATAAGGATAAAAAACTTACTTTTGATAAATCTCACATAGAAAAAATATATAGGAGCCTTTATGAGTAATTATATTGAACTTCGAAACGAAAAATTAGCATTAAAAACGATAGAGAATTTCAAAAAAAGACATTTTGAAGCATATTATGCAAGTACAAAAGAAGAAGCATTAAAAAAAGCCCTTGAATTAATACCCGAAACGGAAGTTACTGCTTGGGGTGGTTCTATGTCTACGGTTGAAATAGGGCTTATAGACTACCTTATTAAAAATAATTATCCGATTATAAACAGAGATACAGCTAAAAACCAACAGGAAAAAATTGAACTGCTGCGAAAATCACTGTTTGCAGATACATATCTTATGGGCTCTAATGCAATGACAAAAGACGGAGAACTCGTAAATATTGACTGCATAGGTAATAGAGTTGCAGCTTTAATGTTTGGACCAAAAAATGTCATTATTATAGCAGGGATAAATAAAATCTGCACCAATTTGGAACAGGCAATTGCAAGAGCAAGAGAATATGCAGCACCCGTTAATATTCAAAGAGTATCGGGTCAGATTCCGAGAAAAACCCCTTGTTTTGAATCGGGTATTTGCTTTGATTGCAAATCAGAAGATTCTATATGCTCTCATATCGTCACGACAAGATTATGTAACCCAAAAAATCGAATAAAAATTATACTTGTCAACGAATCACTCGGATTTTAATATAATGAATAATGCGAAGCAAAATATTTATTCTTTTGTTTTGCTGCCTGTGAAGTTAATAACAATAAAGCAGAGTCGGGAAGGTGTTTATAATCAGAATTTTTAATACACTGTTTTATTAACTTATCCGTTTTGGAATCAACTTCTCTAAAACCTAATTTATAATAAAACGGCAGAGGATTTTCATTGGCTCTGTAATCAGAAAGCGCATGGGCATATCCTTTTTCGCTTCTCAGCCATAAAGCTCCGTTTTTACCCCGTTTAATACTTTCTTCCATAGCGGCATTAACAAGTGCCGTACCTATTCCGTAATATTTATCACCCGCAAGACTTCTAAGATGAGTTATTTCGGGGATTTCATTATCAGGTTCCGTCACTACATAATTGTTATCCTCAGGGAATATGGCAGAACAATCCAAATCCATATAACCGAGTTCTTTTCTTCCTGCATAAATCTTATATATTAAAAAATCTTTGCCGATATTATCTCGTTTTAAATCAGCCAAGACAGGTTTTTCCGTATCTTTATCAATAAGTTTAATACTTGCAACTTTTCTGAATTTTCCGAAAGAAATTCCGAAATTTGCTCTTATAACTTCTGAAGGCAAAGTAAATTCATTGAGCATAATATTACTATTGCGAGAAATGCTTTTAGGCTGCTTTTTTATAGAATTATTATATGTTTTTGCTTTATATGTCGAAACTTGCGCAATGCGCATAATATTCTCCTTCAGTTTTATCAAAACACAAAAATATTTTTTTTTGCATATTGCACAAAAAAAGGCTCAATATGATATTTGAGCCATGACATATTGTTACCCGTTTTTCGAGTTTTTTGTCTGAAAAAATTATTAGCTGCTCATTAATTCAATTGCATTTTGCAGCAATTGTTTGTGAGATTTTATCAATTGGTTTGCGAGTTCTAACTGCATTTGAGCCTGTTGATAAAATGCAGTATTAGCATCAAAATCAACATTAGATAACTCTAAAAGTCCGCCTCTTACTTCACCTCTGCCGACAACCGGTTTACCCGACTCTTCGGTTTCGATAAATTGACCATCTGCAACTTCAAACAACTCTTGCGGATTGTGGAAATTAATAACCGCAACTTTATATAACGGGGTTCTTATTTTTCCGCCGTCTGCTTTACCATATAAAATACCGTCATCTTTAAACTCAAATTCTTCATATTTACCCAAATATTTACCGTTTGACGGATCTATCCAAAGTTTAATATTTGTAGTCGGAACAGAAGCGGCCCCGCCGTCAAATGCCGTATCTACAAAATCTTCGGCATCAATTGGTTTTGCACCGTTCATTATTTCACCTTTGTCATTTAATATATATCCTTGAACAGTTTGCCCGTCTTTGCTTCTGTATACACCTTCCGAGTCAAATTTAAATTCTCCCAGTCTTGTATATACAATTCTGCCTTGGTCATTTCTTAATACAAAAAATCCGTTGCCCTCCAGATATATATTCTCATCGGAAGTACCTGGCGAAGATTTTCCTTGACCTACATTTCGCAGACTATTATTTGCGACCGAACCATCCAAAAATGTTTTAAACGTAAACTTTTTTTCTCTATACCCGGGGGTATAAACATTTACAAGGTTTTCGGATATATCGGTTACCCAGTTTGCCGTAATTTTTTGTGTGTTTAAAGCATTGATAAATGCATCACGCATTATTGCTCTCCTTTTTCTCTATTTCTGTTTCTGTTTTGTTTAGAATTTTGTCTGTATAATAAATCGTTATAAGGCAGATTTTGTTCGTCAAATCTCTGCTTTAGGGCTGCTATATTATTTTTTAAATAATTTTCAACTTCTATACTGCCGGGAATAAATTCTGCACTGATTTTTCCATGTTTATCTATCTTGATTATTACTGATACATCATTATCAAAAGAAATTCTGACGGGTTTTTGTGTGGTATTAGCCTTTTCTATTAACGTCATTAATTGATTAGTAACTTCAACAGACTTTTGTGAAACAACATTTTGAGTTACTTGTGTCTGTATCAAATTACTAAATTCTCCCGTTTGAGCCGTATCTATCGAAAATTGTCCTTCTTGAGTCAGATTAATAAAAAATAGTGCATCTTCGATATCCATATTTATTGAATCATAGTTATAATCCAATCCGATTGATGACAACATATCATACGACTGCAATGTTTCAGGATTGTTTAATTGATTAATCATCTGCGAAAACGGTAAACCGGAAGAATACAATAATTGAGCATCTTCGGGCAATAATTGTACATTATTATCCTTATTTTCCACATTTTGTTTGAGTTGAGTTTCAATCTTCATATTTACCTCTTAATTAATCTTCGCCTTCTTCTTCTTTTCGTTCACGTGTCTTTTGAAAATGCTTCTGAACTCCGACTTCTGAAAGCAATTTAGTTTCAGCTCTTCGTTCTTCAAGTCTGTATTCTTCCAAAGAATTTTCTTTATGTTTTTCAAGTACTTTTACTTCTTTTTCACGTTCAACAAGTTTTTCCTGTTCTATTTCAAGTAACCTTATAGCTTCTTGTTTTTGTTTTTCCAGTTCTTCACCTTTTTCATAAAGATGTTTCAGATATTTATCGTACGAATCCATCATTCTGAAATCTTTGGTAGAACGCATTATATTAATTACTCCCAGGATTTCCTGATTGTTTAAATCAATTAGTGACTGGATTCTGTCTACCTCATTTTTGGCTTTTAATACTTCTTGAAGCTGTTCTTCCTTCTTTCTTATTCTAAAGTCCAATACTTTTTGTAATCTGTATCTAAATGGCATAAACTTTTATACTTACACTTATACATTAAAATTATGCTATTTTTTTTCCTAAATCCATACCTCTTTTTAGATGAATTTTGATTTATTTTTAATGTTTAAAATAAATAAGTCAAAGAAAACTTTATATATCGTAAAAAATAGACTAAAATCAATATTAGTGTATAATATAGGAGTGAAAGTGTAAATAAATAGTTTTGGTAAAGGGGATATATATGCCGTCAAAACATATAGATTTTAATATAGATGCTGCACAAGGTTTCGGAATGTATAAAAATGATAAAGAAACCGAGCTATTGGATTATGTGAGTTCAGTAAACATTTCTTGCGGATTTCATGCCGGAGATCCGATTTTAATAAAAGAATATTTATTAAAATGTAAAGAAAAAAATCTTACAATCGGTGCTCATATAGGATTTAACGATATTTCCGGTCAAGGATACAGACCAATGAAACTAAATGAAGACGAAATAGAAGCAATAGTTTTATATCAATTGGGCGCAATAACATCATTCGCCAAGTCTTATAAAGTGGAAATAGACCACGTAAGACCACATGGCGCTATGTACAAACAAGCAAGTGAAGATTTGGAGTTTTCACTGGCAATAGCAAGAGCAATAAAAAAATTCGACAAATGGCTAAATTATACCTGTCTTGACAATGATATTTTAAATCAAGTTTCCGTCGAAACCGGTTTAGTCATCAATCGTGAAGTCTTTATAGACAGATTTTACACACAAGATTTTCAAGTTGATTGGGAATCAACAAAATTTATAAATGAAGAAGATGCATTAAACAGAATTAGAACAATACTGTTTTCTTCTCAAATAAAACTCAGAAACGGAATGTTTATGCCCGTAAATTGTGATACACTCCACTTTAATACAAAAAATCCGAACGTATTGCAATTGTTAAAAAAATCAAACGAAATTATAACTCCTACCCCATCAAATTACAATAAAGCAGAAACTTCGGGCTGGGTTTAGGAGTATAAATAATGAAACTGAATAAACTTTTTTTAAAAATTCCGAAAGACGCAGGTTGGCTGCTTCCCGGTCTTGAAGTAAAAAGATGGTTCATATTGTTAATATTCGGAGCAATAATCGCAGCAATAGGATTATGCATAATATGCAATCTTAAGCCGGTTTATTCTTTAATCAATATGATAATGAAAATAACACAAATGCTGCCTTCCGAAATAACGGGATGGTCATTAATCATATTGGGCGGAATGTTATTTTTTATCGGATGGTTAAATACAAATTATTCCATATTGGATGTTAACAACGAAAGAAACAGACATGCAGTATTGGAAGATTTATACAGGAGAAGAAAGTTAAACCGCGGACCTAAAATTGTAGCAATCGGAGGCGGTACGGGACTTTCTACAATGCTAAAAGGAATAAAGAAAATAACCAACAATATAACAGCAGTAGTAACAGTTGGCGATGACGGAGGGAGTTCCGGGAAATTAAGAGAAGAACTTGGAGTATTGCCGCCGGGAGATATAAGAAGCTGTATTGCGGCATTGGCTGATGATGAGGATTTGGTTACAAAATTATTTCAATACAGATTTAAAGATTGTGCGGGATTATCGGGGCACAGTTTCGGCAACCTGTTCTTAACTGCTTTATGTTCTATTACGGGTGATATGGTCAGAGCAGTAAAAGAATCATCAAAAGTACTTTCAATAAGAGGCAGAGTTTTACCTTCAACATTAGATGATATGAGACTTGTTGCAGAAATGGCTGACGGAACAATTATAAAAGGCGAATCCAATATCCCTGAATCAGGCAAAAAAATAAAACGGTTATTTTCGGAACCCGATAACTGTAAACCTTTAGAAGATGTTATTTGGGCTATTCATGAAGCTGATTTGATAATTCTTGGGCCAGGGAGCCTTTATACAAGCGTTATTCCGAATCTTCTTATCAATGATATCGCTAAAGCCGTTAATGATTCCAAAGCAAAAAAGATATACGTCTGTAATATAATGACACAGCCCGGAGAAACTGACGGATTCGCTGTTTCCGATCACATAAAAACACTTTTTGTACACGCAAAATATAATAAAATCATAGATGCAGTGCTGGTTAATAATGATTTACCGCAGCATCTGTTAGAACCATATAAAAATGTAGGTTCAGAACCCGTTAAAGTTGACCGTGAAGAAATTAATAAACTCGGGGTAGAAATTGTTCAAAAAAATCTGATGGAAGATAAACGTTATGAAGACGGTCACTCATCTTTTGTTCGACATTCTCCCGTCAGACTTGCCAGAACTATTTATTACTGGTACAGAAAAAAAGAAAAGGAAAAACACTAATGGATGATAACATAAAACCTGTTACACTTAGAACCTTTCAACGAATGAAAGAAACAGGCGAAAAAATAACAATGCTGACGGCTTATGATTATGCCAGTGCAAAATATATAGATGAATCGGGCGTAGATTCGATATTGGTGGGTGATTCCGTCGGAATGACCGTTTTAGGTTATGATACTACCTTAAAAGTAACAATAGATGATATGCTTACTTTTACAAGAGCAGTAGTAAACGGAGTAAAAAGATCATTTGTTATAGCCGACATGCCGTTTCTTTCATATCATATATCAAAAGAACAAACAACATTGAATGCGGGGAGGCTTATTCAAGCAGGAGCAAAAGCAGTTAAACTTGAAGGGGCTTCTGATTTTATAATCGACGGGATAAAACACCTCAGTCAAAGCGGAATAAACGTTGTAGGACATTTAGGTTTCACACCTCAATATATAAACACAATTGGCGGATATTTTATCCAAGGTAAATCATACGAAAATACTATAAAGTTATTGCAAGCTGCAAAAAAGCTTGAAGATAACGGAGCTTTTGCAATTGTTCTTGAAATGGTACCCGAAGAATCCGCAAAATTTATCAGTGAAAATTTAAATATCCCTACTATCGGAATAGGTGCCGGTAAATATTGTGACGGTCAAGTGCTTGTTATTGACGATATTTTAGGCAAATATCCCGGCAATCTTCCTAAATTTGTTAAACAGTATACAAATTTACAAGAAATTATGAAAAATGCAATTTCACAATATAATCAGGAGGTTAAACAAGGATTATTCCCTGAAAATAATCATGCGTTTAATCTTTGTGCAGAAGAAAGGGAAAAACTTGAATACAGCTGTAATAAATAACATAACAGACATAAAAAACACCGTAAAAGAATGGAGAAAAAGCAATTGTACAATAGGGCTTGTACCGACAATGGGAGCATTACATAACGGGCATGCATCTTTAATAAAAAAAGCAAAAGAAACTTGTGATAAAGTAATTGTGAGTGTCTTTGTTAATCCGATTCAGTTCGGACCGAGTGAAGACTTTGATAAATATCCGAGGACTCTTGATAAGGACCAAAATTTATGCTCAAATCTCGGGGTCGATATCGTATTTGCTCCGAGTGCAAATGAAATGTACGGAGAAAATAATCGTCTGAATAATACCGATTTAACATTTGTTTATCCCCCGTTTAAATTCACCGATTGTTTATGCGGAAAAACCAGAACCGGTCACTTTGACGGAGTTGCTACCGTTGTTCTTAAGCTTTTCAACATTTCCGGTGCAGATTATGCTTTTTTCGGACAAAAAGACGCACAACAGCTTTTCATCATAAATAAAATGGTTAAAGATTTAAATCTTGATATTAAAATAATTCCTTGTCCTATTGTCAGAGAATCTGACGGGCTTGCTTTAAGCTCAAGAAATAAATATTTATCTGATGAAGAACGTTCTTGGGCGCTTTCCGTATCAAAAGCTCTTAAACAAATAAAGACTTTATATTCACAAGGGGTTACCGATACAAATATATTGTTCGATACTGCAATTTCTATTCTTAATTCTAATATTGAGTTAGAGTATCTTGAATTTAGAGATTATAATTCGTTCGAACCAATTAAAAAATTAAAAGATAATTCACTGGTAGCTATTGCGGTAAAGGTAGGAAAAACAAGATTAATAGATAATATAATAACATAAAATGACTGGGAAAAAGAATTCTTTAAAAGAACAAATAAACACATACCGTCAAGTTTTAAACTTGATTAGGATTATTCGTTTCATTTTATTCTTTTATTCGGCAATATCATTTATTTTCTGGTTTCTAAACTGTTTTGAAGTCAGTTGGCTATATAGGTTTAATTGGTTATTTGTTATTCCGTATCAAATAATCAACAAATATTATCAACCGGACGGTATGACTGCGGATTTTACTCTTGCCATAATAGGTGGAATTTGTTTGTTACTCGGTTTCATTTTTGATTTTGTAACAAAATTTTTGTTTGAGAAATTGATAAAATTAGAAGAACAAGAAGAACAACAGCGTTTAAAAGCAAAACAAATCCGTAAACGAAAAACAGCAAAACCCGTTTTGGGGAATTCCGAAAATGGCAATAGTGCTGCATCTGATGCAATTTCACCCGAGAATAATATTGAGTTAATTCCCAAGTTGTTATTTATCATTACTCCTCATATCAATAAAATAAAAAGGAAGCAAGATGATATTGAACTGACATTTCAAGAGGTTGAAATATGGAAACAACGTGTAAATAAAAAACTTTTGGAAAATATAAGTTATTCAAAACCAATGCAAAAGGGCTATTACAGAAAAAATTTATTTCTAATGTATAAAGATTTTAATTACACGGATGATTTTATATATTATATAAAACCAACTTTGGATTCGATTATACTTGAATTTAAAAAATATGGGATATCCGTTTCATTTTGTTATGTTTTAAGTTCAATAACAGATAGTGCAAATCTTGAAAAAGAACTTGATTGTATGGATACAATCTTGTCTTTAAACTTTAATAAAGAAATAATAGTAACAAATAGATTTAAAGTAGCCTATGACAATAAATCCACTCAACAATACCGATTAAAATTAAAAGGCGAATACAATTTATCAAAAAATTTAACCATCACAAATCGACAGCCTTTATATGTATTATATGAACAGAAACAAGAGGAGATTAACCAATGAAAATGAAAATTACAAAAATGGCTCATAATAAATTTTTGCCTGAATATAAAACGGAAGGTTCTTCGGGAATGGATTTATATGCTGCAATAGAAAAACCTATAACTCTAAAACCATTAGAACGAGTGCTTGTTCCAACAGGGATAAAAATAGAAATTCCTATTGAATATGAGGCACAAATAAGAGCTCGTTCCGGATTATCCGTTAAACACGGTATAACACTTATAAATGCAGTAGGAACCGTAGATGCTGATTATAGAGGCGAGGTATGCGTCGGACTTGTAAATTTATCAAATGAAGAATATACAATAAATCCTGATGACAGAATTGCCCAAATGGTAATTGCAAAAGTGGAAAAGGCACAAATAGAAGTAGTAACCGAGCTTTCCGAATCAAAGCGAGGCGAGGGCGGGTTCGGTTCTACCGGATTTTAATGAAATAAATGATAGCCCGTAATAAAAGAACATACAAGAAAGATTGCCGATAAGATATATGTAAAATGATTTAAGCCCTTTTCGGCACTTTTTTGTGATGTAAATAAGTTCGCAGCACCACCGATGGCACCCAATCCATCACCTTTTGGTGAATGTAATAATACCAGTAATATTAATAATACCGCACTTATAATTTGAATAATCCATACTGTCGTTAACATTTTTTATCCCTTATTATTTTCCTTTTGACAAGAGTCTAACACAAACATAAGTTTTTGTATAATAAGGTCACAATTTGAACTTTTAAAAAGTATTCGCTTTAACTTTGATTTTTCACCTGATATAACAGATATTTTAGACTTACTAACTCCGAAAATATCCGAACAAAAATTTATAAGCTCATTATTTGCCTTATTCTCAATAGGGCGGGCTGCTATTTTTATTCGTATAAATTCCTCGGTATAATCTACAATTTTATTAAAAGAAGAATTTGGCACCAGTTTTACGGTTAAGCACACACCTTCTTTTACTTGAGATACAAATTTAAATTCTGATTTCATAAAAATATTATACAAGGACTGGAAAAAAAGCAAAATAAATTGTAAAATAAGATTGCTATGGAAGAAAATATATTTAGCGGTTTAGAACAAATTTTACGGGAACAAAACCGCTCGGAAGAAGATATTCAAGAAATATATAAAGCATATAAATTTGCCGAAAAATTACATGAAGGACAATATAGAGTTAGCGAAGAACCCTATATTATACACCCTGTTGAAGTAGCCAAAATTTTGGCAACCCTGAAAGTGGATAAACACACACTTATGGCTTCAATTCTGCACGATACAATAGAAGATACGGGGTTAACCGCAGAACAGCTCGGCGCAGAATTTGGAGAAGACGTTTTAAATTTAGTATTGGGTGTTACAAAACTGGATAAATATCAGTTTAAGTCAAAAGAAGAACGTCAAGCTGAAAGTTTCAGACGTATGTTTATAGCAATGGCAAAAGATGTCAGGGTAATATTTCTAAAACTGGCTGACAGACTCCACAATATGCGTACACTTAACTATATGGCACCTAATAAGCAGGTAAGAATCGCTCAGGAAACTCTTGATATATTTGCCCCGCTTGCAAATCGTTTAGGTATCGGTAAAATAAAAGCGGAACTTGAAGATTTATCTTTAAGATACCTGAATCCCGAAAAATATTTTGAAATAGCTCAACTGGTTGCCCAAAAAAAAGTTGAACGGGAAAATACCGTTAAATTACTTATTGATGAAATTTCGGACAGCCTAAAACGCAATGAAATCGAAGCTGATATTACAGGACGTGCGAAACATTATTACAGTATCTATAAAAAAATGCAAAGGCTGAATGTCGCTTTTAATGACTTATACGATATTACGGCAGTAAGGGTTATCGTTAATACCGAACGGCAATGTTATGAAGTACTCGGGATAATCCATTCATTATTTAAACCAATCCCCGGCAGATTTAAAGATTATATAGCCATGCCAAAAGGAAACGGTTATAAATCACTCCATACCTCGGTTATAGGTCCTAAACAAAAGCCGCTTGAAGTTCAAATAAGAACACATGAAATGCATAAAATTGCCGAATATGGTGTCGCCGCACATTGGAAGTATAAAGAATCCGGTTCCATTAAAGCTTCATCTGAAGATGATATTAAATTTTCTTGGATGAATCAAATGATTGAACTTGAAAAAGAAGCATCTAATGCTAATGATTTTGTGGAAAAAGTTAAAATAGATTTATTCGGTAATCAGGTATTTTGCTTTACTCCTATGGGAGATATTATTGAATTACCTCAAAATGCTACACCAATTGATTTTGCATTCAGAATCCACTCTGAAGTGGGCTATAAAACAACAGGCGCATTAATTAACGGAAGAATCGCACAGCTTGATACAAAATTAAATAACGGAGATATTGTTGAATTATTTACCTCAAAAACAGGCGAACCAAAGCTTCATTGGCTTAAATTTTGTGTTACAAAACAAGCTCAATCCAAAATAAGACAATGGTTTAAGAAACATAACCGTGACGAATACATTGTTACCGGAAAATCAATGTTGGAAAATGAAATTACCAAAGCCGTATTTGATGAAAATATGAAAAACGGTACTTTCGCAGAAATTGCTAAAATCCTCAATTATATATCAACAGATGACCTTTTTGCAGCAATAGGCAACGGTGAAACTACTATAAATAAAGTTACGAGCAAAATTAAAAAACCTGCCGAAGAAAATAAGAACAATTACGTTTCAAATAAAAAGAAAAGTACATACAAAGATGAAATCGTAGGTTTGGAAGGAATGTTATACAGCTTTGCAAAATGTTGTTCTCCGGTACCGGGAGAACACATTGTAGGCGTTGTTACGAGAGGTAAAGGAGTTACTATTCACCGTATTGACTGCCCTTCTCTTGATACGGTACCTGAAGAACGTTTGATGAAAATCAGCTGGCGTAACAGTGAAAACCCAAACAAAACTTATGTTACTTCAATTAAAATTAATTGCGTTGATAAAATGGGAATGCTTAAAGATATTTTAGTCAAAGCTGCCGATTGCAATACTAATATTACTTATGCTAACGTAAAAACAAATTATGCCAAGAAAATCGGTATTATTGAATTAGGCGTTGAGGTTAACGGTATTGAAAAATTAAATGCAGTCATTAATGCGTTTCAATCTCTGCCTGATGTACATTCTGTTAAGCGTATTCAAATGAATTCTCGTATTAAATCTCAGCCTCAATTAACTAAAAAAGTTAAGAAAGAACGCAAAAAATAAAACATATAATAATTGAATAAAAATTTACTTGTTAATTAACAATTTTTCAAATTCTAAAAGTGCTTCTATTCCTACCAATTGTTCCAGAGCTGCTCTGTTTTCCAAAAATTCCAATTCCAGTTTTGCTTTAGTATCAATAGCTGCCCTGTAATACGCATCTGCAATTAAAAGTTGTTCTTTTGTTTGGTATATAGAGGCATTATATTTTTCTTCACGTTTTTTGAGATTTTTTTCCGCCATAGACAGCAAATTATAACTTGTCATATAGTCATAGTACATATCTATAACTTTTTTTTGCATATTATCAACTTTGGTAATAAGCACAATCATATCCGCATCGGTAACTTTTGTATACTTATAATTTAAATCTTTATCATTATAAGATAATGCATTAAGTAAATGACCGCTGACTAAAGCTGCGGTTGCGCTAAATGGGTCGCCCAATCCTGCACCTGCTATCGACGATGCAGTCGATAAGGGTCTTATTATCTTTTTTACAATAGTTTCATCTGGTTTATCGGCATCGGGATTTGCCAGTTTATATAATGCAAACTTTATTGTTTCACTTCTTAACGCAGCACCTGCCCATAAAATCTGTATATGCTCAAGCATTTCTTCTTTTTCAACCGCTAAAAGTTTTGATATTTCATTTGATAAATCTTTTAATGAACTATCGGCATAACTTATATTTTTTATATATTCTTCTTCATAAGATGCGGTTTTTTCGGATTGTCTCTGCGTTATATCAGTTATTCTATACTCTTTTTCTATATCATAGCCGGTTCCCAAACGATAAACAGGCTTTTTAGGCTCTTTTAAAACATCATCAGCCCCAATAGACATATTTGCCAAAAAAATTAATATTAATATTGTATACAGATACTTTTTCATTGTTTGTTTATGTTTTCCGTGTTTATTAACTGATTTTTTAAAGCATATTGAGACAATATTAAACTGTCGACAGCTTTTTTTCCTGCTAAACGTTCAAGTGATAAATAATATTTCTTTGCTTCCTGTTCCTGTTTATACTCTTGAAGCTGCATATCTTCATATAATGCCGAAGATACTATTAATTCCGACAAAGAATTATTTTCAAGCGCTTTGGAATAATTTTTATTGTATAAAATTATTCTCGAACGAATATCTTTTAACTTGTTTAATGCACCTTTGTACTCATAATATGAAGATATGATTTTTTCCTGAAGTTCTTCGATTGTACCTGCAAGCTGTATCAGTTCGGTATCCGTAATCGGAGTTTGCTGACCTGTTGCTGCTTCTTTATTCAAGAAATTATTGGCAAGTCTTCCTGCCGAAAATGATGCCGATTGTATCATTGCATTTGTTCCCATAAACATCGGAACAAAACTTGCGCCATATATTAACGATGATAAGCTCTTTGCCATTATTGACGAGTGTAATCTCCTTTGAGATTCGGGGGTATTTAATTTATCCATCGTAAATTTTATTAAATTATTGTTTTCAATAGTTGCATGCCACAATAACTCAATATCTTTTACTTCTTCTTCTTTCTGCATCCTGATTAAATCTTCAACTACGCTTCTGTCTTTTATTACAAGATTTTTATCGGCAACATTTTTTTCACCCTGCAATGTTATTTTATTTTTTTCTACATTTTCAAGATTAATTATCTCGGCGGCGAAACACTCAAAGCAAGAAAATATGCTTATTAACAAAAAAATTATTAAACTGTTTTTTAATTTTCTATTCAAAATCCACACTTCCCTTATAATTTTATATCATATAAATAAAACTCTTTCCAACATTAATTTAAATAGGCCGAAATTTTGCAATTCGCTTATGTTGTTCCATTATATTTTTTATCCCGCAGCGCCCGAAAGAAATTATACCTTTTCCGTATTTATCCTCCATTTTATCCAAAACAGAAGATAATTTTTCACTCTTTTTATTTTGTTTATTCTCAAATAAATCTAATTGAACCATTGTATCATCACTAAAACCCGATGCATAAACACCTGAAGCTCGGTAGATAATATCATCAATAAATATATTATTTAATAATTTAGAAATTTTATCCTTTAACATAAGTTCCGAATCTGTATAAAAATCAAGTTTTACTTCATTGTAATACACTCTAAAATCCTTAGTCCTAAGCATTACAGCAATAAATGAAGTCCTAAGATTATTTTCCCTTAGTTTTTTACAAACATTATGAAGATGAAGTTCCAGCTCCGTAAAAATATATTCCTTATTTGACGAAAATTCAGGAAACGCCCTTGTTCTTTGTATTGATTTGGGAGTTTCAACTATTCCCGTAACAGGTAAAACGCTTATTCCCGAAAGTTCATATTTAAGCTCCAGCCCCTTTTTTCCATAATTATATCTATAAAAATTATCATCTTTTAATAAAATTTCATCCGCATAAAAAATCCCTTGGCTTCTTAAACTTCTTGCTATATTTCTACCTACACCCCAAACCTCTTCAACAGGAATATTTTGAAGTTCGTTATGAATTAAATATTTTTCTATTACATAAATTCCCCGTCTTGATTTTGCTTTATAAGATGCGGTTTTAGCCAATATCTTAGAATAAGATACCCCGACAGAAACACTTATACCTATGTCTTTTTCTATTTCTGTTTTTATTTTATAAGCCAATTCTTGAAGTGACAGCCCCAAAAATTTATTTAATCCCGTTATATCTATAAATGCTTCATCTATTGAATAAACATCAATTTTATCCGAATAATTGTTTAAATATATCATTAATCGCTGAGATAAATCATGATATAAGGAAAAATCCGCACTTAAATAAATAGCTTTAGGATACTCACGTTTCGCCATAAAATAAGGCATACCCATTTTTATCCCCATCTTTTTTGCTTCATTGGAACGTGCTATAACACAGCCGTCATTATTACTTAAAACACATACTGCCTTACCTATCAAATTAGGATTCATCAATATTTCACAACCTGCAAAAAAATTATTACCGTCTATTAATGCAATTATTTTATCTGTCATAACCAAAAACCTTTAATAAAAACTTTGCGGGGTGTTTGGGAGGAATATTACCCCGCAACAGAAGAATAAATGTGTATATTTGAATTTGTAAATTGTTTAAAATTTTCTTACTATCCCTTGTGCTACTCCAAATATAACCAACTGTTCCTCTGGATATAAATTGGGATAATTTTTGTTTGCGGGTTCCAGCCAAACCTTCCCGTTTTTATTTTTGTATGTTTTGAGAGTATAGCCTCCGTCTATAAATGCAACAACTATATCTCCATTTTTTGCCGTGTTGGTTTTTTGTATTATAACCTTGTCACCCTCATAAATGCCTAAGTCAATCATCGAATCTCCTGAGACGGTAAACAAGAACGTGGACGGACTGTTTATATTAAAACTTTCATCAAGTGAAACTCTTTTTTCAACATAATCATCAGCAACCGATGCAAATCCTGCTTTGACTACGGAAGAAAATAATACAGCTCCAAACAGGTCTTTATTTATATAAAATCTGTTATTTTTTTCTTGGATAAGATTTTCTTCTTTCAGTTTATTAAAATACTGCCAAATTGAGTTTTTATGTTTAAATCCAAACTCTTTTGCCATTAAATCAAAACTCGGAAGTACTTCCTGACCATATAATTCTTTTAGTTTTTCAAAGAATATTTTTTGTTTTTCGGTTAACATATTTTTATTATAGACAATTGTCTATAAAATGTCAATATGTTAAACCTATTAAGTTTTATTAAATAATTTTCTAATTGGTATCAAATTTATATGTTACAGGGTTTAAACTAAAAGAAACACGACAGGATGGGAGATTGTTATGAATAATACAATAACAAATGTAAAATACGGATACACAAAACAAGGCAACCAATATAAAAAATCAACTAACGGTAAAAAAATAGGAGTGGCAGCAGGTGCATTGTACTCAGGAGCCTGCTTATTATCACCCGGTTTGTTATTAGAAAACGGCACTAAAACTAATTATATTAATTATTTAAAAGACCAATTAATGAATCTTTATACCAATAATTATGCAACAAAATCTCAAGTATATGGAATTATTGCAGGAGTTTGTGCAGTGACAACTCTTATGTTCACTTTAGCCGGCGGCTTAATCGGAAAAAGCGCCGACTTATTGGCAAATAAAATAAGAAGCACTCAAGCCGATAAACAAAACAGCAAAGTATTAGAAATTCAGGCATAAAATATAAAATAATTTCCGGATAATCTTTTCACTTTTTTATATACAAACTATCGTGTATAATAAAAGAAAAAGGAGTTTTTTATGGCAAAAGATTGCAGTTTTGATATCGTTTCCGAGTTTGATAAACAAGAACTTGTTAATGCTGTTGACCAAGTTAAAAGAGAAATCACTTCAAGATTTGACCTGAAAGGTTCAAATTCTGATGTTATTTTAGATACGGATAAATCAATAACAATTACAACTAACGATGAAATGAAATTGAAAAATATTTTGGATATTCT
Organism: Candidatus Gastranaerophilales bacterium; assembly: GCA_947624645.1. Taxonomy (GTDB): domain Bacteria; phylum Cyanobacteriota; class Vampirovibrionia; order Gastranaerophilales; family Gastranaerophilaceae; genus Avigastranaerophilus. Next base: position 43,657 of record CANQLG010000003.1, on the reverse strand, counting down.
TCAATCCAAGATGATAAAACGCTCTTTAAGCATAAAAATACTGGATGCGCAGCCTATTGAAAATGCACTCGGAGGCAATGTCCGCCAAGTATTCAATCTTAAAAAGGGATTAACACAAGATTTAGCAAAAAAAATTGTTGCGGATATAAAAAATACAAAACTAAAAGTTCAAGCTTCAATTCAAGGCGACCAAATTCGAGTTTCGGGTAAAGATAAAGATGAATTGCAAGCCGTTATTAAAACATTAAGAGGTAATGAAGATAATTATAATATCCCGCTGCAATTTCAAAATTATAGATAAAAAATGAACTATTTTTGATATTGTTCGTTATCAAAAACAGGAGTTCTCTAAGAAAGGTTGCTATGAAAAAAGAAAGATTGTCGATTATAATTTCCGTTCTTATATTTTTTATTGGGAGCTGTTCAAACGCAGAAATGAAATCTCAATCTTTAAGTATAGGCGGAATTGACAGCGAAAATTCAAGCAGTATTCAAACACTTATAAGAAGTCAAATAGATAATGCTGATGATCAGGTTCCGCCTAAAATTGAAGTTAATGAAACGAATATAAATTATATTACCCCGCCGCAATATAATTACTATCCGTACACAACAATAGGACCATACGGAGTATATTCAAATATGGGTGGTTTAAGTATAACAGTCCCGGGATTTGGATTTGGTTTTTGGGGACCTAATAATAGGCACCATATGGCTCCGCCTCCGCCTCCCAATTGGAAACCGCCGATGCCGCCTCATCACGGAAACAGACCACCAAATGGACATCCCCCGAATGGTAATCATCCGCCAAACGGAATGGGATCAAATGGTCATAAATAAAGAAATAATAGCCACAAAAAAGAGCCCTTTAAAAAGGGCTCTTTAATTTATGTATTAAAAATATTAATATCTGTAATGAGCAAAAGCTTTATTTGCTTCAGCCATTTTATGAGTGTCTTCACGTTTTTTACAAGCTGCGCCCGTACCGTTTGAAGCATCCATTAATTCATTGGTTAATTTTTCAATCATGGATTTACCGCTGCGTTTTTTAGCAGCTTCAATAATCCAAGTTGAACCTAATACCATACCTCTATCTGCTTTAACTTCAAGAGGAACTTGATATGTTGAACCGCCGATTCTTCTTGCTTTAACTTCCAATAAAGGTGTTGCATTTGTCAAAGCTTTTTTGAAGATTTCTAAAGGTTCATCTTTTGATTTTGTTTTTAAGTTTTCTAATGTTGAATAAAATATTCTTTCTGCAACAGATTTTTTACCGCGTCTCATCAGTCTGTTGATAAAGCTAGCAATATCAGTGCTATTATAAACAGCGTCAGGAGCAGGTATTCTTCTTGCAGGTTTACTACGTCTTGACATTATAAATCGCCTTTCTTATTTCTTTTTAGCTCTCTTAGCGCCGTATTTAGATCTTGATTTAGCTCTGTTTGCGACGCCTGCTGTATCTAAAGTACCTCTTACTATGTGGTATCTTACACCAGGTAAATCCTTAACCCTGCCGCCTCTGATTAATACAACAGAGTGCTCCTGCAAGTTATGTCCGATACCGGGAATATATGAAGTAACTTCAAATCCGTTCGTTAATCTTACCCTTGCTACTTTTCTTAAAGCTGAGTTTGGTTTTTTAGGGGTTGTTGTATATACCCTTGTACAAACTCCTCTTCTTTGAGGGCAATTTGTTAACGCCGGCGATTTAGTCTTATCAGTTGTTCTTTTACGTTCTTTACGTACTAACTGTGCTATTGTTGGCATGTTTTCTCCTTGTATGTTTATTTTCTATCCGTAACCGCCTGCCGCCTCCTCGCCGTCATTTGGTTACCGACTGTGGTCGTTCAGCACAAACAAACCACTCGCTTTCCATCATATACATTTATTGATACTACAAGCATAATCCATTGTCAACAAAATACTATAATATTCTTTTTGTTGTTTTAAATTATATTAAATTATCTTCTGTGTTTAGTCACAAATTCAAAATCACCGGAGGGCGAAAATCTTATTGTATATGGATGCGTTTTATATATTGATTTATATCGGTATTCATAGGGCTGATTTTTTGATACTTTATATCCGTCGGGACTTACCGTTATATGTTCCACATTCTTCGCAAAAAAACCGCCGTTATATCTTTTAACGAAGTCAACACTTATTATATTTACATTTCCGTTGTCTTCAATATTTTTTACCAACTGCCTTTTTAACGGCATACCGTTTTGTACTATCATCTCATAATATTTACCGTTTTTGGTTTTATCTTTTACTATTCCGTCAAATGGTTTATTATTATGCAATATAATAATTCCGTTTTGAGCTTTAACTTTTCTTATTTCATTTTCCGCTATACAAGGCAGTTCTTTATGTTTATAATTTGCGGGAATATTAGTTAAAAAACTCATGCCTGTTTTTATCAACATATCTTCTTTTTGTTCTTGGTTTTTTTTAGAACTTTGAATTTCTGCCTTGCCGGCAATATTTTTTGTTAAACCGTATATTACAGAATTATCTTGAGGCTCTTGAGACAAAGACCTTTGGATTGAATCTTTTGATATTTTAGAATTCTTTTTATCGGGTTGTGTATTTGAATTTTTAGGGAAAGGGAAAATTAAAGGTATTATCATTATCTTACTTCTTTCGTTTATTTTATTTTGTGCTTTTATTAAAACAATCAATTTTAATTTTTGACAAAATATAAAAAGCTTCTTAATATTTTTTAATTTTTTATGCTAAAAATTACTTCAAAGTTTTTGACTTTGAAATAACTATAAATGAGTTTTTAAATAATTATTTTTTATTTTTTAAAGCATTATCAAGTGCTATTTCAAGTGAAGCAATTTTTCTTTGAAGTGCTTCTCTTTCATCCGTATCTATTTCATTTTGTACGGATAATTTTTCGGTTTTTCTTGCATAAAATTCTATTTGGTCTTTATATCTTGAACCAAGCACCATTGAATACACAAATCCTGATAATATTCCAAAAACATATATCCCGATTACTACAAAAAATGTACTCAATTCAACAACTCCGTTATTCATAGAAATTGCAAATTGCGAGGTGGTTTTTATATTGTAATTTATTATTATCAAATATAAAAACAGTATAAATAATATCGATTCAACAGTTATAAATACATATTTACTTTTCATTTTTGATTACTCCTAAGAAATTTTAAGACTTTTTCTATTTCATTATCAGGTTTTATTTCAAGTTCAATTATATCATTATTTATTAAAGCGGTAAAATGAAGCTTGTAAGCTTGCAGCACTTGCTGAGTTGTTTTTACTTTAAACGGAATATTATTATACAGTGAATCATTTATAATAGGATGATTTATATGGCTCATATGAACTCTGATTTGATGGGTTCTGCCTGTATGGAGCGTTAATTCAATAAAAGAATAACCTTTAAAATTTTCAAGTACTTTATAGTATGTTACAGAAGGTTTTCCCGTATCAATTACAGCCATTTTTTCGGGTTTATTTGGATTTCTTCCGATTGGTAAATCTATTATTCCTTCTTCTTGTTCAAAATTTCCGTGAACAACAGCCAAATATTTTCTGATTGCTGTTTTTGTTTTAATTTGTTCCGATATAAATTCATGTGCGGCATTATTTTTTGCAACCATTAAAAGCCCCGAAGTATTTCTGTCAAGCCTATGAACTATCCCCGGACGCATTATCCCGTTTATGTCCGATAATCCATCATATCCATATTTATACAATAATGCATTTACCAAAGTTGATTTTGTTTCTTTTAAAGTCGGATGAGTTAACATATTTTTCGGCTTATTTACAACCAATATATCTTCATCTTCCCATACAATATCTAAAGGGATATTTTCAGGTTCTATCAATATAGATAATGATTCACTTAAGATAGCTGTAATTTCATCATCATTATTAACAAGATAAGAAGGTTTTTTTATTTCATCATTAACAAAAACCTGATTTTTTTTTATTAAGTTCTGCACTTGAGAGCGGGAGTTAAATATATCAATTGATGACAAAAAAGTGTCCAACCTTAACGGTTCTTTTAAAGATTGGACACTAAATACATACTTTTTTGTCATTACTGCCTTTACCTGTTATCTTTTTGAAAATACGGAAAGTATAAGACAAACAGCACCTATAAATATCATAATATCAGGAACGTTAAATACCGGTATATTAGGCGCAAATTCACAATGGATATAATCAATTACATAACCCAGATTCAATCTTTCCCATAAATTCATTGTAATACCTGCACTTAACAGAGACATAGCAGATACAGCCTGATAAGACAGCCTGCCGGACCATACTATTGCAAATCCTGTTAATATAAGTAATGCTATAACAGATGCAGTAATAATAATTTCCTGCTGACCGGCAAATAAATTAAATGCCGCACCGGTATTATGCACCTCATATAAAGTTAAAATACCATTGCCGACTTGATGAGTAGGAGATGCTTCAAACGCTCTCAAAACTACCATTTTGATACCGTATGCAATGAGACCGAATATCAGCCACATTACAAAATATTTTATTATGCTCCCAAAATCAATTAACTGATAATTGTTTTTGTTCTTCTTTTGCATTTTTATCCTCCTTTTCTATATTAACTTTATTTAAATGTAAAACATTAACTCTTTTCATTACAAATGCAATCCCTGTCATATTTAATACTAAAGTATCAGGCTCAACTTTTGCCCTTGTTATTGCTAAAGACACTGTTGCATACTCATTTTTATTATCTTTGTTTGCATAAACCAATCTTGATAATTCATCGTTTTTTATCGCTTTATATACGTCCTGTTCGGATTTTTGAGGATAAGTAATTTCTTCGTTAACTATTGAACCAACCAAAAACATTTCACTTGGAGTATTTGTTTTCATTGTTATTTCATACTGTTTTCCTTCCGAAATATATTCGGGTGCATTTATTTCAACATTTATAGTTTTGGCTTCGCCATATTTCAAATCAACTTTTTCATAATCAATTACATTACTCAGAAGCTTCCATCTGTTATCCTCTTTTCTCAAATAATCAGTATAATAAATATCAGAATTAATAAAACCCGTATCTCCAACTTTTTCCATAGGTTTTAATGTTTCACCAGTTGCGACTTCATGTACTTTGACTACCGCATAATTACCGTCTATTTTTATACTTTGTATATTAGTTGAATATTTTATTTCTTTATATGTATCAGCAGACATCTGCATTAATTTAAAAACAGTTTCTTTATCAAAACCGTCATTATTAATAAAAGATTCCGAATATAATCCTTTTAACTTTTCAATATTATTTTTGGATGAATATTTATCATAAGCTTTAAAAAAACTGTTAATTTGAGCTTCAGGACTGCGTCTGAATTTATCTCTCAAACTTACTCTTTTTATAATATCAGTTTCTTCACTATCAATATTATCTTCATCTTGAGCTAAAGAAACAGCAGCAGTACTCACTCTTTCAGGAATATTTGTTATTGCGAATGCTGTATTTGCCTGAATAATTGCAAATATTATCGTTAATATATATATCATTGATTTTTTGTTCATTGCGGCTCCTTTATATTTCTATAAATCAGACATAACACAAAATCCGAACTTACCAGTAATAAGTTTATAACATACAGCCAAAAAACAAAATCCATAGAATTAATGATTTTATTAATTATACCGAATAAATAGCCTATAATAATAAGAGAAAGAAAAAGCCTGCTTTTTCCCTTTACAGCCTTTGTCCTGTATGTTTTCATAACCGCAAAAGGCCAGCTAGCCCCGAAACATATCAGCATGCCGGCTTCAAAAATACTCATTGATTTTAACTGAAAACTTTGTAATAAAATATCGTACATAATCGCTCCTTATTGTAAAATTTCCATAATTGTAGCATAAAATTTGTTTTTGGTAGAATAAAAGTGAGGTTAAAAAATGCTGCTGACTGTTGATATAGGAAATACAAATATAACTTTAGGAATTTTTGATGAGGATAAAATTGTCCATTCGTGGCGTCTTTCAACAGAGATAAATCGAACGGAAGATGAATACGGTGTTTTTCTAAAAAATCTTTTAAAAGATATCAATATCACTAATGCAATTATATCCAGTGTAGTCGTTCAATTAACAGAAAAATTGCAAACCGCAATAAAAAAATATTTGAATATTGATTCAATAATTATTTCACACAAAAGCAAAATGAATATCAAAATAAAAACCGATATTCCCTCCCAAGTGGGAGCAGACAGAATTGCAAATGCCTGTGCTGCGGCATACTTATATAAATCACCCGCAATAGTAGTTGATTTTGGGACAGCAACATCATTTGACATAGTAAACTCAAATCAGGAATTTATAGGCGGAATAATTACAGCCGGCATGAAAATTCAGGCGGAAGCACTCAGCAATCGTACTTCCAAATTACCTAAATTAAGCATTGAAACTCCTGACCATACAATAGGTACCAACACGATAGATGCTATGTTATCCGGGATTGTAATAGGTCATGCAGCAATGATTGATGGATTAATAGATGCCTGCGAAAAAGAAATCGGAGAAAAACCGACAATTATTGCAACAGGCGGATATTCAACAGTTATAAGCAAGTTTCTAAAACGTAAATTTGATTATGTAAATCCCGATTTAACCTTAATTGGGATGAATTTATTGTTTAAATTGAGTCTTATAAATTAAATCCGTAAGTTCTCTTATAGCGCCTTTACCGCCACCAAAGGAAGAAACAAAATGGCAGACTTTTTTCACCTCTTCAACCGCATCACTTGGGCAGCAGGCAAGTCCTACTTCTTTTAAAACGCATAAATCGGGTAAATCATCACCCATATAGGCAACTTGAGATAAATCTAATTTATATTCAGCAACGAGTTCTTTCATTGCAAGAATTTTATTTTTTTGACCCATATAAAGCTTACTCATACCCAAAGTTTCAAACCTATGTTTAACCGTTCCGTTATCTCTCGCCGTAATTATAGCTGTAATTATTCCTGCTTTATTAAGCATAACAATACCTTGCCCATCTTTGGCGTTAAAAGTTTTATATTCAACTCCGTTCTCATCAAAAGTAAGGCTTCCATCCGTCATTACACCGTCAACATCAAATGCAACCAGTTTTATTTTCGATAATTTCAGTTCCAATTCTTTTGTTTTCATTATGCAACTCCTGCTCTCAATAAATCATGGATATGAATTATACCTGTCGGATGATTATTTTCATCGCAAACCGCAAGTGCAGTAATAGAATATTTTTCCATAAACGCCAAAGCTTTTGTTGCCATCGACTCTGCTGATATTGTTTTAGGATTTTTTGTCATAACATTTTTATTTGTTAATACAGAAACATCGGGATATCTTAACAAAATTCTTCTTATATCACCATCCGTTAACAGTCCCGTTAATTTTTCATCAGAATCAACAATCAAGGCACATCCCAATTTCTTTTTAGATATCAAATCTACCGTTTCTAAGAAAGTATCATCTTCATGCGCAATAGGAAGAAGTGACTTATCCTTAAGCATCAAATCACCTACCATATACAAAACACCCTTGCCAAGAGCGCCTGAGGGATGATATAGTAAAAAGTCTTCGGCTGAAAATCCTCTCTTTTTAAGTAAACATATTGCCAAAGCATCACCCATAGCAAGCGTTGCGGTAGTACTTGCCGTTGGGGCTTTACCTAACGGGCATGCTTCCTTTTCTACCGAAATATCAAAATAAATATCAGCACTTTTTCCTAAAGTTGAATTTTTGTTGCCTGCTAAGACTATCAACGGTACTTCAAAACGTTTAATTAAAGGCAATAAATTTAACAGTTCCTGAGTTTCTCCGCTATTTGATATTGCTATTACAACATCTTCTCTCGTAATTATACCCGAGTCTCCGTGTGTACTTTCTGCCGGATGTAAAAAATATGAAGGTGTACCTGTCGATGACAAAGTAGCAGCGATTTTTCTGCCTATTAAACCGGATTTCCCCATTCCCGTAACGATTACCCTGCCTTTTGAATTTATAATTAATGAAATTGCCTGTTCTATATTATCATTTATTCTTTCTTTCAGTTTTAATATTGAATCAGATTCAATTTGGAACACTTCTTTTGCAAGTTCCCCCATTGTTGACTTTTGTATAATTTCCACTTTTACACCTTCCTTAAAAATCATTTATAATTATACAATAATAATATGAATAAAAAAATATAATTTTATTGTAATATTCTAATTAGGAAGGTTTTATGAAAAAAATTTCAAGTCCTAAAGAATTATTAAAGTTAAATATTGTCATAACATTGTTTATAATATTGGCAAATATAGCTATTTTTCTATATACAAAAGGAAGTAAAGACTATTATACATATTTAAGTCTGTATTTAAACGGATTTATATTGTTTATATATTTAATACTTTTTTCAGATAAAGTTAAAAATAATATTTCGGAATTAAAAAAAGAAGTGCTATACATTAATTATCCTTTAAGTATAGCCTTTTTCCTTGCTTTTATACTGTTTATATTAATTGCAAGCGCAATATTTCTGGTAATAATAAATAAAGATGCTGCGAATGTAACATTTATTTTCACCTTTTTTATGAGTACAATATCCATGCTTTTCCCTTCTATTGTTTTGGGAGTTTTTATATATTTTATAGTACCTGCGCTTATTGTACCGGGACTAAATCTTCGCCAAAAGAAAAATTCAAAATTAAAATATTTTATAATATTCCTGTTTATTATCTACATAATATTTTGTGCCTATAAAGGTTTTAATGAAATAACAAAAATATCAAATATTCAAAATCAGGATAAATACAAAAGCTCAAAATTGCCGATTAGTTACTCTACGGAATTTTTAAAGATAAATAATGTAAGCCCTTATGCAAAGAAAAAAATGTCAAGAGATGAAGTTAAAATACCTTTCTTTTATACATCCGAATCAATTCCTCAAGAAGAATATTATGAAGCTGAAAACTTCTGTTCTTCCATGGATGCAAAAGTTCCAAATTATCTTGAAATTTATCATATTATATTTAATAAATTTGATACTTTCGGAGAAAAATATTATTGGACAAGTGATAAAGACGGTAAATATCCGCTTGTACTCCATTTTAAAAATATGTCATACGAAATAATAAGAAAACCTGAAAAAGTTACACCTTCCGTATACTGTATAGCAAAAAATACTTCCAATTACGGATTTAATAATAAATTATTCTTTTACAGAAATGTCAAAAAAGAACAAGCTGCAAATTTAAAAGATATGATGAATAAACCTTTTGATGTGGATAAATTAAAAGAATTTGCAGGAATAGAAACCAAACAAACAAGTTCTTTTGAACTGCCAAAAAAGGATATAATAAATACCGAAAAAAAACATGTTAATTTCAGCGTAAAAGAAGTAACTCCCGAAGTACTTAACGAGTTGATACAAAAAGGATATAATTATAATCCTTCCATAATGATAAATTCGCAATATGAAACGGAAGAATCAAGATTAAATTCCGCCGTTCAAAAAAATACGGATAAAATAAGACTGTGCTATTATCCGTTTGAGGAATACGACAATATGACAATTACACAGGAATCTCAAATATGGAAACAAAGTTTTTGTTCTCCTGCCTTTGATTTAGTAAACCAAACTCCGGTAATGAAAACCAGATACGATAAAGAAGCATACTGTATGGCAAACGGAGGCAGAGTACCTAATATCCCCGAGTTAAACGGTATTTTAAAAACACTCGGAGTTAATTATATCGGTAAAAAATATTGGATTAATACAAGAATTTCAGATCCTAACTCAAATACGCAAAGACCCGTTTATGTTGAATATAAAGATTCCAGGTTTATGCAAATTAAATCTTTGGGTTCAGGCGAAAATGAAAATGCTTATGTATACTGTATAAAAAAACCTCAATACCCCTCAAGAGTTATAGCAAACTATAAATCAAGATTTAAAGGAGAAGAAGGATTATACTATGCAAAAGAAAAATGTCCTTCTTGCCAATACTATGAAGTACCAGATACAATTTTACAAAGATAAACGGGAGATAATATAATGATATTTGAATTAAATTTGTCTCAAGAAGAGTTAGAAAAAAGAACCCATAAAGATTATTTAATAAGAAAACCCTTGCTTGATAAAGATGCAAAAGAATATACAGACTTAGCTGAAGGTGATAAAGAAGCCTTAAAACACCTTATAAAAGCGGCAGAATATGCGAACATAATATATATGAAGCAAGATAACGAACTTAATTTACCGTTTAAAGCATATTTAGAAGATGAAATAAAAAAAGGAAATAAATCCGCACAATTAACCAAAGTACTTTTTGATGCGCAGCTCGGTATAATCGGTATAGATTCGGAATCAAAACCTGTTATTTTATTAAAAGATGCAAAAGAGCTTGAGGGCAAAGCATTTTATCCGAGCGATTTATCAAAAGAAGAATTTCATACAATTATAAAAAATATGCTTAAATCAGGAAAAAAGACCGAGGTTCAAAAAATACTAAATCAAAGAACAATTGTGAAAAGAAACGGCAATGAACTTATCGGCAAGGATTATACCGAAGAATTTAAAGAAGAATTCAATATAATTGCGGAAGAACTGGATAAAGCAGCCCAAACATCAACGAATAAGGATTTTAATGAATATCTTAAATTGCAGTCCAAAGCTTTAAAAGAAAATAACCCTATGCTTGATGCACAGGCAGATAAGAAATGGGCATCCCTTCAAGATACTCCGTTGGAATTTACAATTTCAAGAGAACAATATGCCGATTTATATACAGGCAGCGTTCTTGAAGATAAGGAACTAAAAAAGTTGCTGGAAGAAAATAATATAACCCCTGTTTCAAAAGACTCTATCGGAATAAGGGTCGGAATCGTAAATAAAAAAGGAACAAATGACTTATTAAAAATAAAAAATTATTTACCATTAATGGCAGAAAATATGCCCCTGAAAGATAAATATGAACAAAATATTTCATCCGAAAGTGATAATCTTCAAACAATGGCAGATGTAGACATAGTATCGCTCAGAGGTGATGAGGGAGCTTATAGAGGCGGAATAACGATAGCTCAAAATCTTCCCAATAATGATAAACTGTCCCTGACAATAGGAGGCGGAAGAAGAAATGTATATCACAGACAAATTCGTACTAATAATTCCCCCGAAGTGATAGAGCGCCGTAAAAAACGACTTAATGCCACATTAAAGAAAGATCTTCATAAATATTACAACCCCGAAGCAGACCACTGGTTTACAATCGGGCATGAAAATGTTCACTCTTTAGGGCCCAAATCAGGTACGGAAGCACTTGGCAAGTATAAAAATATTATCGAAGAAAATAAAGCAGATATGGGTTCACTCGCTTTATTGGAATGTTTAGTCAAAGCAGATGTGTATACGGAAGAAGAAAAATTACAAATTCTTACAACCTTTGGGGCGAATTGCTTTTTGAAAGCAAAACCCGAATTATCTCAAGCCCACAGAGTAAGAACAGTTATGCAAGCATACTTCTTTATAAAAGAGGGGGCAATGTCTGTAAATGAAGACGGCATAATTGATATTAATTTAAATAAAATGATACCTGCCGCAAGAAAAATGCTGACTGAGATAATAGAAGTTCAACTGTCGCAAGATTTTAACCGAGGTGAAAAATTCATAAATGATTATTTTGTTTGGACTGAAGCAATGGAAAAAGTCGCAAAAAAATTAAAGGAAACCGATAAAGCTCTAAACGGAATAATAACAACACCTTTAGCTGATTATTTATTAAATAAAATATAATAATTAGCCCATAAAAACAGTTGCAAATCACCTTATATCATGGTAGTATTTGGGAAAGATCTATGTATAAAAGGGAGTTGTCATGAAAATACAAGCTATTAATCCTGTAATGCGAGCAGAAAGCTGCCAGCCTATAAAACCAGAATTTTCAGGGAAAAAGCGTGTAAAGAAAAAAGAGATTCCCGATAATTTTATAAAACAAGACCCTTATACATCGGAACAAAAATATGAGATGGCATGTCGTTTGGCTGCTTATTATAAAACTCAATATGAAAATTTAGTTAAGGGTAAAGTTTGTTTAGCTTAATTTTTGTTTAGAACTGGACTTGGTTTTTTATATATGATATTTATTTTTTATGAAAAATGATAAATATTGGTATGCTTTTGCAAGATTAGAAAAAACATCTTCAGCATTAGTAAATAAATTATATAATTATTTTGGCTCAATTGAATTAGCTTGGCATGCACAAGCTTATGATTTATGGAAAATTGAAGGTTTACAAGAGCGTCAAATTAAATGTTTTCTTAATGAAAGAAAAACAATAAATCCCGATGAATGTAAGGAGTATATTAAAAAACGAGGAATTGATTTTATTCACCCCGAAGATGAAAGATATCCGTATTTACTAAGGCAAATAGATAATCCTCCGACGGGTCTGTTTATGCTTGGAGATATATCTTTATGCAATTTAAATAGGACAATAGCTGTTGTAGGGTCAAGAAAAGCGAGTGAAAATTCTAAAGTCACATTAAAAAACATCTTATCAGGTCTAAGAAATACTGATGTTTGTATAGTTTCCGGTATGGCTGAGGGTATAGATACGGTAGCACATAAAACAGCGATAGAAAATAATCTGAAAACAATAGCGGTAATAGGCGGAGGATTCGATAAAATTTATCCGAAATCCAATATTGAATTATTTAATAAAATAATAAACGGCAACGGTGCAGTAATAACAGAGTATTGGCCTGATGTTGATGCGTTAAGTTGGCATTTCCCCGTAAGAAACAGGATAGTATCGGGTATATCAAAAGGTGTACTTGTTGCAGAAGCAGCAATAAAATCAGGAGCAATGATTACTGGGAGACTCGCTCTTGAACAGGGCAGAGAACTTATGTGTATGCCTGGACTGATTTCTAATCCGAATACTAAAGGTATATATGCACTTATTAAATCCGGCGCCGCTATTATAACTGATACTCAAGATATTCTTGACAGCTTAAACTGGGAAATAGAAATAACCGATAATATTGAACAAAAACAATTAAATCTTACGGAGCAGGAAAATAATATAGTTAATTTTATTAGTAAAGATTCGCTAGCTATTGATGAAATAGCGTTGAAATCAAATATTCAAATTTCGGAACTTATGGTAATACTTACAAAATTGGAGCTTGAGGGTATAATTTCAAAAACAAACGGCGAAAAATATATATTAAATACTTGAATATACACAATTTAATGATAATATTATCTAGGTTAGTAAATAAAAAGAAATCAATGGCAAAGAAGAGAGAACATATACTAGTAATAGTGGAATCACCCGCAAAATCTAAAACAATCAAGAAGATTTTAGGCTCTGATTACGAAATAGAAGCAAGCTACGGACATATACGTGATTTCCCGCCAAAAGTATTGGGATTTGATGTACAGCATAATTTTACTCCTACATTTGAGATAATACCTGAAAAAAAATCAGTAGTAAAAAAGCTGAATGATTTAGCAAAAAAAGCAGATAAGGTCTACCTTGCATCCGACCCTGACCGTGAAGGAGAAGCAATTGCCTGGCATGTAAGACAGGTAATAGAAGTTCCGGACGAAAAAGTATACAGAATTGAATTTAATGAAATTACCCCAAAAGCCGTAACATATGCTGTTGAGCACTCACGCCAAATAGATATGAATAGAGTAAAAGCCCAGCAAACAAGACAGATTTTGGATAGACTTGTAGGATACAAAATCAGCCCCGTTTTATGGGAAAAAATGCATAATTATCATTTGTCGGCAGGCAGAGTACAAAGTGTCGCTCTCAAAATGATTTGCGAACGGGAAGATGAAATAAATGCATTTACCCCTGTGGAATACTGGACAATAAATGCAGATTTATTAAAAGGAAAATCAAAGTTTCAAGCTGAACTCGCAAAATATAAACAAGCAAAACCTGATATCAAAAATGAACAGGAAGCTGACAAAATTGTTGAGTATATTAAAGATAAAAAAAGAGAATTTAAAGTATCAAAAATAACTACAAGAAATACAACAAGGAAGCCAACAGCACCGTTTATAACATCTACACTTCAAAGGGAAGCTTCAAATAAACTGGGTTATGGTGTTTCAAAAACCATGCAGATTGCTCAAAAATTATATGAGGGAATAGAAATAGGTACAGAAGGCCCCGTTGGGCTGATAACTTATATGAGAACAGACTCCGTAAGAATATCCGATGATGCACAAGCTGCTGCAAAAGAATTTATAACAACTAATTTTGGTGAAAATTATTACCCCAAAACTCCGAATAATTATGTTAAAAAATCAAAAAACGTACAAGATGCCCATGAAGCCATAAGACCTTCTTATATAAACAGAACACCCGAAAGTATAAAGCAATATCTTTCCAATGAACAATATCACCTATACAAACTAATATGGAGTAAATTTGTAGCATCTCAAATGGAAAATGCTTCCGTTAAAAATACAACAATTGATATTGAAGCAGGGGATTGCCTGTTTAAATCAGGAATAAGCAAAATAACCTTTGACGGATATCTGAAAGTATATAATGAAGATGACGAAGAAGAAAAAACCGTAAAAATTCCCGACCTTAAGGAAAGTGAAAGTTTAAAACTGAGTGAAGTATTTCCAAAACAACATTTTACAAGTCCGCCTCCTAGATACACGGAAGCTTCGCTTGTTAAAGCACTGGAAGAATACGGAATAGGCAGACCATCTACATATGCACCAATTATTTCCAAGATTCAGCAAAAAAATTATGTTGAAAAAATAGAAAAAGCACTTGCTCCGACTTCTCTCGGTATGACATTATGCAAACAATTAGTTGAACATTTTAAAGATATAATGAACTACCAATTCACTGCCAATATGGAAACAAAACTTGATGACATTGCAGAAGACAAACTGAAATGGAATGAAGTAATACAAGAATTTTACACTCCGTTTGTTGAAACGGTAACAAATGCAAAAGAACATATGCAAAGAGTAACTATTGAATCAGATGTAATATGTCCTGCCTGCGGAAGCAAAATGGTAGTAAGAACAAGCAGATACGGAAGCCAGTTTTTGGGATGTTCCAATTATCCCAATTGCAAAACAATGATGCCGTTAAATAAAGACGGCCAAGTTATCGAACAAAATAAAGCAACCGATGAAAAATGTGAAAAATGCTCCAGTCCTATGGTACAAAAAACAGGTCCCTACGGCCCGTATCTTGAATGCACCAATGAACAATGCAAGCACAGAAAACGCATTATTAAAACGACAGGCGTTAAGTGCCCAAAATGCGGCAACGGAGAAATTATATTCAGAAAATCCAAATACGGGAAAGTATTCTTCGGATGCAGTAATTATCCCGATTGTGATTTTGTATCCTGGAACGAACCCGTTAACGAAAAATGCCCCGAATGCGGAAATATTCTGGTTAAAAAAATAACAAAAAAAGAGAAAAAATTAGTTTGCAGTAATAAAAAATGTTCATATACAAAAGAAATGGAAGAAGAGTAGAATATGTATAAATTCGGACTTATAGGATATCCTTTATCACATTCCATGTCAAAAGTGATACAAGAAGCTGCGTTTAAATCATTGGGGCTGGACGGAAGTTATGAACTTATGGAAACGCAGCAGGAAGATTTGGTATCAAGATTAAAGTATCTGCGAACAAACAAATTTCAGGGATTTAATGTAACAATTCCGTTAAAAGTACCGATAACTTTATTTTTAAGCGGAGTAGATAGTGTTGCCAATATTGCAGGCAGTGCAAATACAATAAAAATAATGCCTGATTCTTCATTATACGGATACAATACTGATGTATACGGTTTTGTAGAAGCAATACCGGAAGATATAAGAGAAGAAATACAAGGAAATGAAGCGGCAGTTTTAGGTTCGGGCGGAGCAGCAAGGGCTGTCGGCGTTGCACTTTCTATTTTAAAAGCTAAAACCATAGACTTTTATGCAAGAAATACAATTAATGCCTCAGAGATGGCAGATGCCCTAAGAGCCAATTTCTCCGGTGTCCAAATTAATTGTCTTCAGATAGAAAATTTGAAAGACTTATCAAAATATAAAATACTTGTTAATACAACTCCTATCGGCATGAGAAGCAAAGCTATGGGTATATCTCCCATTGATGAAGAAACAGTAAAGACTATGAATAAAGATGGAATTATATATGATATAGTTTATAATCCATTGAAAACAGAGTTGATAAGATTGGCTAAAAAACATAATATAAGAACTATTCAAGGACTCGATATGCTAATATATCAAGGTGCAAAAGCTTTTGAAATATGGACGGGGAAAAAACCCGATACTTTAAAAATGAAAATAGCAGCACTTGAAGAAATGGTTGATTAAATATCAACATCTTTCATCATAGAAATTAATGTCCCGATGGTTGATTCCATAGTTACACTGTCTGAAGTTCTTTGCTGTAAAAAGGCATTTATTTGCGGCATAAGTTCAATAGCAATATCCAGTTTAGGGTTTGTACCCGGGTTATACATACCGACATCTATCAAATCTTTATTTTCTCGGTACAAAGACATTATTTTACGCATTTTATTTGCGGCTTCTTTATGTTCATCAGTGACAATCTCAGTAAATAAACGGCTAATAGAACCAAGTACATCAATTGCGGGATAATGATTCATTTCCGCAATTTTACGTGATAAAAATATGTGACCGTCAACAATACCTCTGACCGTATCAACAACGGGGTCAGTAATATCATCACCTTCCATCAGGACTGTATATAATGCGGTAATTGAACCTTTTTCACTGTTACCGCTGCGTTCAAGCGCTCTTTGCAGCCAAGAAAATATTGACGGGGGATAACCTTTTATAGTGGGCGGTTCTCCGATTGATAGGCCCACCTCTCTGCCTGCCATAGCACAACGAGTTACGGTATCGGTCATTAAGAAAACTTTTTTCCCCTGATCTCTGAAATATTCACATACTGAAGTAGCGGAAAGCAAACATTTTTGTCTGATTAAAGGCGGTTGGTCTCCAGTTGAACACACTATTACTGATTTTCTCATACCCTCTTCCCCGAGAGAATTTTCAATAAATTCCTTTACCTCACGTCCTCGTTCTCCGATTAATGCAACAACGTTAACATCTGCATCAGAATTTCTCGCTATCATACCGAGCATAGTACTTTTACCTACACCAGATCCTGCAAATAATCCCATTCTCTGACCTGCACCAAGTGTTAACATGGCATCTATCGCTCTTACTCCCGTTGAAAATACTGTTTTTATAATTGGTCTATCAAAAGCATCAGGCGGATCATTGTCTATATTAACCCATTTTGCGCCTCGTATATCAAGCGGTTTCCCGTCAATAGGCTCACCTAAAGGGCTTATTAATCTACCGAGCAAAAAATCCCCCATAGGTATACTTATCGCCTTACCCGTTGTCGTAACCAAACTGCCCTGTCCTATACCTGCTCCGTCATATAAAAGAAGCAGTTGAGCATTTTCTCCTTTAAAAGCAACAACTTCGGCGGGTTTTCTCTCTCCTGCCGTTGTTTCTATAAAGCATAAGTCACCAATCTTTAATCCCGGCAGTTTTACTTCAACGGTTAATCCTAAAAGCTTTGAAACAGTACCTTTAAATGAATACAGTTTCGTGGAATTTATTATTTCAAACGCCTGTTTTTTTACATATTCAATTGATTTTTCTTTGCTTTGTTCTAACATTTATCTACTCGTAATTATAATTAGCCGATTCACCGATTGTATCAACAGCTTCTACTCTGATATCAGTTATAAGTTCAGAATATGAAATAACAACAATTGTCGGAATATGTCTTTCCAATAATTGATATAAAGGCAGCCTTATCCTTGGTGAACAAAGTATTACAGGCTGAACATTTATGCTTTGATGTGCTCGGATTAATGTGGATGCGGCAGATTCAATTAATTCTTGAACCTGCATCGGATTTAACAGAAACATAGTCCCGAGTTCCGTTCTTTGACAACTGTCATCAAGGGTTTTCTCCCATTCGGGAGAAAGTGTAAGAGCATATAAAACTTTGTCTTGATTTGAGTTTGCCAAGCATATTTGTCTGCCGAGTGCCGCCCTCAATCGTTCCGATAATATATCAGGTTCTTTTGAAAATCTTGCATAATCGCACAATCTTTCAAAAATAAATATAATATCTTTTATTGAAACTTTTTCTCTTATTAAGTTAACAAAGATTTTTCTTAAGTCACTGGTTGAAATAATTGTAGGAACAAGGTCATTAACAAGCGTTGGATCTTGACTTTTTACAAGCTCCATAAGTTTAAGTACATCAGTCTTTGTCATTATTTCATCAACATATTTTCTTACGCAATCTTGTAAGTGAGTAATAATAACGTCAACGGAATCAACTGCGGCAACATCTTTTTCATCCTTTAAAAATTCCGTATCCATCCAATATGCCTGAGTTTGATATGTAGGATCAACCCCGATTATTGCATCTTTTGGTACTTCTTTACCTAATGCATCCCACTGATCGGCTATAACCATACTCTTTTTAGGATAAACGGTACCTGTGGCAACCGTATTCCCTCGAACAGAAATCATATATTCATTCGCACCGATTGCAGATGAGTCCATAATACGAATATTTGGAATAATATAACCGAGTTCATCCGTTACACGTTGTCTTAAGGCCGCAATTTTAGGCAATAATAAGCCATCCTGTTCAGGATCGGCTATAACCAATAAACCTGTTCCTACTTGCAGATTTAATACATCAACACCTAAACGTTCATACATTCTGTTAGGGTTAGTTAAATCACTCATACTCTTTTTTACGGCATCCAACTGACCTAATTGTGACTGAACATCTTTATTTACGGAAACTATTAAAAATGCCGCCATAATAACAAGTGCATATAAAGTAAACGTGTACCAAGGCAGCCCCGTCACAAAACTTGTTAACGCAATAATCATCAAAAATACAACCGTAAAAATCAAACTTGACGGTTTACTTAAAATTTGACCTGCCAAATCTCCGCCTAAAGAACCGCCTGATGCGGTAGAACGTGTCATTACAATACCGGCTGATACTGCCATTAATAATGATGGTAATTGAGCTGCCAATCCGTCACCTACGGTTAATACCGTATATTTTTGTACGGCTTCACCTGCCGGCATACCCTGCATCAACATTCCGACTGCCAATCCGCCTACTATATTTATTACAACAATGATGATACCTGCCATTGTATCACCTTTTACAAATTTCATTGCACCATCCATTGAACCGTATAAGTTTGACTCTCGCTGTAAATCTTCTCTTCTTTTTATTGCTTCTTCGGGAGAAATTAATCCGGCATTAAAGTCCGCATCTATTGTCATCTGTTTACCAGGCATAGCATCTAATGCAAATCTTGCGGCAACTTCGGCAATACGTTCTGAACCTTTTGTTATTACCATAAACTGGACAATTGTTATAATTATAAATATTACAAAACCTACTACCAAATTACCGCCGGTTACGAAATTTCCGAATGCATCAATAACCTCACCAGCTTCTCCTTTTGATAATATTAACCTTGTCGATGCTATTGATAATACAAGCCTAAACATAGTACCGATTAATATTATTGAAGGAAATGACGCTAATTCTAAAGGACGCTGGATGTATAATGATATCATCAACAATAAAATACCAAGTGTTATATTAAAGCTTATTGCAAAGTTTACTATGACAGGCGGCAATTCTATAATCAACAAAACAATTAACAGTATTACAAATACCGCTAAACCTATTTCACTGACTATTGAAGGATTTGTGCCCTGAGGCTGCGCCATGGTATTAACTTTCCTCCTTTTTCTTTAGGGCTTTTTCTATTATTGACAATTGCGTTTCAATAGTGGCATCTATCACGCCGTTTGACGTTTCCACTTTAACTCCGCCTTCTTTTATCTCTGCATCAGGTATAACGGATATCTTTGCTTCAAAATAACTATCCGAAAATACTTCACTTACTTTATCTCTTACAATATCTACATCCTTTGGCATTACTTTTAGCACTATTTTATTTTCGGTTTTATTTATCTCTTCAACCGCACCTTTTATTATCGGAAGTATATAATTTTTATCCGTTTCTATTTCTTTATTAAGGATTTTTGCTGCTATTTCAACCGCTATATCCATAATACAACCAGAAACTTTTTCATATACTTCTTCTTTATATCTAAAAAACTGCGCAAAATTATTTCTTAAATCAGCTAAATCTTTATTTGCATTTTCTATTCCAGCTTCATAACCTTCTTTTTTGGCGGCTTCTTTAATGGAAATAGCATCTTTTTGTGCCCTTGTTATTACATTTCTGTCTTGCGACCGCCTATAACCCCGCCTTCTGGTACCTTCCCTTCGTTCTTGGCGTGAATCAAACTTTATATTTTCTATGTCTAAATTAAAATCATCATCATTAGGCTGTTCTATATTATCTTGTACCAAGGAGTTTTCAGGTTTAATGTCTTCTTTTATATTATCGTTTTCATGGATATCTTCAACTTCAATTAAAGCCTCAATTTGCTCGGGCTGTTCTTGTTCAACAACTATTTCTTTTGCGTATTTCTTCTTAATTATCATTAATTTTATCTTCTATACTTTTTACAAGAGATTGAATTACCCTTGGAGAAAAAAAGTCAGTTGCCCTAAAGGTTTCATCGAGTATAAAATCTTTAACTGATTCTCTTTCCCGACAGGCAATTTTTTCCAACTTCTGAGGGGCTGTTATACTTAATAATTTATGATGAGAATTTAATAACTTCGGCACATTGACTATATTTGACAAAGGCAGCAATTTTTTCATTTCCTGCAAGGATTTTATTATAATTTTATGGTCTATTTTTTCCTCTAAATTGGCCATTTTCATATAATTTATAACGTGGCCTTTATCCTCTTTTTCCAAAGAATCAAGTATTGATTGACGTTTTTCTTCTGACAGTTTTTTTAATACAATAGCTAAAGCTGCAAATTTTAATATTTTAGTGTCTAACATCGGAGAATTTTGAGAAACTTCTTCCTGTGCCTGAATCAGTTTTGATTCATCCTCTGTTTTTTGAACCATATCATTTAAATTTGAAACGCTAGAAGCCGTTTCAAACTGTTTTTGACTGAAAACACCTTTTTTAACGAGTTTTTGCAGTTCATCATTATATACATTTCTGACTTTTTCTTCTATTAAATTTATTAAACTGTCTTGGGGCATATTTTTAATTATGGCAAGTTTTGCAGTATTAAATATATTTGCCGCAACAACTTGAAGTATGCCGTCACGAAAATCTTGAGGAACTTTACCGTTTATTAAATCAATAGACTTATGGAAAGTCCATTCACCTATAAATTGCGTAACTAAACTTGCCTGATCGGCATTGAATTTCAACTGAGGATCATTACTTAATGCCTCACCCGCCATGAAACAAAATTTTCTTACTGTTTCTACTATATTTTTTTTATCTTGCTGGCTGAGAGTATCAGGTGCAGCATTGGTACTAGGCTGCATTAATACATCAAGAGCCTGTTTCGATAAATCTAATGCAAATGCTTTATAATCAAACCCCTCTATCGGCATTACCTTTTTACTCCACTATGTTTTTTCTATCCAGCTTTTCAGCTCTTTTACCGTTTGTTTACTGTCTGCATAGTTTAAATCAGACGTAACATCATCTATAACCTGTTCTAATGACATATCAGGAGCTGCCTTTTTCTCCAATTGCATCTGTTTTTGCTGTTCCAACAACTCTTGAGTAAGAATACTTTGTTTTTCTATTAACTCGGCAGCTTTTAAATTTACATCCACAATCTGTTTTTCCTGAAGAGAAGTTTTCTCTTTTAATTTTTTCAATTCTTCAACCTGATCATATGATGAATCTTTTAACTTTTTATGTACAAATACAAATCCTACAACAAGACCAATTAACAGTAATACTATTGCAAGCCACCAAGGATTCCCGGATGCTTCCGGTTTGGGCAGATTAACGGGTCTATCCGATGCGAGGTAAGGATCTATCGTTTCCGCATAAGCTATTGATACATCTTGGGGCGAAACTTTCGGAGATGCCGCATGTGCTATTTGTTCTTTTAATTCTTCTTCAGTCATATTCGGTGGCATTGCATCCGCATTCATTGTCACCGCTACCGATATTTTTTCTATTATTCCGGTTTTATAATATTCGCTTGTATGGGTTTTATCTACGCCATAAGTCGTTTCACTTGCTACTCTTGAATAATTTTTATTTTGAGTTGAAGTTGATGTTGAACTTTGAAGCCCGTTAGGCAAGTACACACTCACCGCATCAGAGCCTTTATTTGAATCTTCCGAATTATCGCCGAGTCCCTCTTGGAATGTTTGTTCGGTTAATGATGTCTTTCCGTTAGGATTATATTGTATACTTGTTGTTTCCTTTGGTACTTGATTTAAAAATGTACTTACCGTTACCACATAATTACCATGTCCTAAAAGCATATCCAATTGTGCGGCAACTTTATTTTGCATATAGCTGTCATTTTCTTGTATTTTTGAAATTTGGTCATCTATTGATTTAACCAAGCTGTTATAAACATTACCGTTAGAGTCAGTAATAGATATGTTTTCGGCTGCCAAATCAACAACCGACCCCATTAGCAAACTTTTTATTGCTTTTATTACGGAACTGTCAAGCTTTACACCGCTTGCAACCGTCAACATTACAGTTGCACTTATCGGTTTTTTATCGGCTTTAAACATCGTATTTTCGGGTATAGAAACAAGTACAGAAGCATTATCTATATTCGGCATCTTTCTTATTAATCTTGAAAGTTCGCCATTTACCGCTCTTGCAAGTTTTATTCTTTTATCTTCTCTTGTTGAAGTAAAATCATTTTTGTCAAATATTTCAAGCCCGACATTTTGATCTATTAATCCGCTTTTTACAAGTAATAAAAGAGCACTGTCACGCTGAGTATTTGTATATTTTCCGCCTTCTAAAAATACTGTTGTCTTTGTCCCGTCTACTTTTCGTTTTGCTATTATTTTATGTCTGGCAAGTATACTTTGTATCTCTATCGCTTTACCTTGATTATCCGTTGTTACAATATCAAACGGTTCTTTTTCAATTTTATCAATAATTTCCGTTCCATTTTGTTTACCCGATACGGAAAATGCTATTATTAAGATTATTAAAAAGATTAAAGCACCTGCTCCGCCTATCACCGAGTAAAGTATTTTTTTATTTTGCAATAATTCTTTAAAATTCATATATCCCTAATCTTTTAAATTCTGCTTATTTGATATTATACTATTTTTTTTTATAACGGGTAACTACTTTACAAAGCTTATATAGATATTTGCATTACAGTGCTGTATGCATTTACAACTTTTGATGTTATTTGGGTAGCCATACTTATACCCAATTCCGCTTTAGCCATTGCTGTCATTACATCATGGATATCAACTTCCGGATTACCCATCATTTGCTCATTTAATAATTGGTCAGGTTTGTCTATTTCATTATTTAATTTACTTACCATTCCAGACAATACATTTTTAAAGCTAACGTTATCAGATTCTTTTATATTTGCGCTTCCGAACCCTTTTTGTGAAAATTCATCTATGGGCATTGATGATAACATATCGGAAAATATATTTACATTAGGTACTAATCTGTTTTCAATCATTTTTATGCCTTTCTATTACAGATAATTTGCTAAGATACTTCTTACATAATTTTGAGTTTCTTTAAACGGAGGTACTCCGTCATATTTATCTACATTTCCGGGGCCTGCATTATAAGCGGCAAGAGCCAACACTATATTGCCGTTATATCTATCCATCATACTTTTCAGATACCTTACACCTCCGTCTACATTTTGAACCGGATTATACGGATCTGTAACCCCCAAAGCCTTTGCCGTTGAAGGCATTAATTGCATTAAGCCTTGTGCTCCGACGGAAGATTTTGCATTCGGATTATATCCTGATTCTTGTTTTATAACCGCATTTACAAGCTTTTCATCAATACCGTGTTTTTTTGAAATTTTTGATATTAAGTCTTTTATATGTGATTTTTCAGCCATTTTAGACATTTGTGAATACGATATTGCATCAATTTCATCGGGAATATATAAATCATCATTTTTAATTCTGTTTGTTGTTAATTTCCCGAAATGCACTTGTTTTGTTTCCGGCGGAGTTATCGGATTTGTATTAAATCTTGTATGCACATTTAATGATGATTTCATTACATCTTCAAATGTTTTAAATTCAATATTTTCATTTTGTTCAGGTTTCATTTGACTCTGAACATAAGTATCAATTTGTTGAGCACGCCTTATTGCATTTGCCTGCCCTGATGAATTTAATAAATTTTGTATAAATCCCGTAAACATTACACACTACCCGTTTTTATTTGTTAACTTCCGATTGCCGCCGCTCTATCCGCCATTGCTTTTGTCATGGTTACTATTGCGAGGCTTGCTTCGTATGCCCTTTGTGCCATTGTAGCATCCGTTATTTCCACCAACGGATCCACATTGGAGGTTCTTATATATCCGTTTTCATCGGCATCAGGATGACCGGGTTTATATATTTTATCTCCGAGTGTAGGATCTTCCACCAATCCCGCCATTGCAACACTTCCTGTTGAATACGGAAGTGTTCCTGCGCCGAATGTCGACTCTTTCATTTGGTTCATTACACTTAAAAATGAACTTCTGTCAGTAGATACTATTAACGGTATCTTCCTTACATAATTAGGTGTATCAAGATTGGCAATATTTTTTGAATTTATATCCAATCTCATTCCGTGTACTCTTAGGCCATCACAGCCTATATTCATTGCGCTTAATATTCCCATTAGCTGTTACCCATATTTATTACTGTTCTCATTTCGGTAATTATTGATGTCATTCTCCTTGCAGCTACCGTAAACAACAGGGAATTTTTCTGCATTTCGGATAATTCCGATGCAGGATCTACTTTTTCATCGGTTGTTTCAATCGTTACAGGCGATGGCCCCAGTGTTGCTGCAAGTTTTGTTTCCAACGGATTTGCCGTACCGCCTAAATATTGAGAAAATGATATATCTTTTCTTCTGTAATTCGGAGTATCCATATTTGCCAAATTGGATGACAGCGCTTTTTGTCTTTCCGCTATCAAATCCAATGCATTTAATGTTCTTCCTATCGGGTTATTCGGTACTATCATTTACTCACCTTTTCTTATTGATTTAATTGAAGTGTTTTTGCATACATTTCATTTATTGTTTGTATTACTTTAAAACTTGCAAGCATTGAAGCATTCAGTCTTAATATAGAGTTTACTTCATTCATCATATCTATATTGGTTGCTTCAAGACTGCCTTGTTTTATTCTTTTATGATTTTTTAATAAAACAGGTTCCCCGGATTCAACCGTAATATAGTATTTATTATTATCGGCTTTTTTTAAACCCTCGGGGTTTTGAAAATTTACAAGCGGAATATTTCCAAGATATTCTTTTTGAGTTCCGTCATCGGAATATGTTTCAACATCTCCGTTATCTCTTATTCTCAAGTGCCCGTAATTTACGGGAACCTGTATTCCGTCACCTATCAAACATCCGTCATTTGTAATTATATATCCGTCTTTATCCAGCTTTAATGAACCTTCTCTTGTATATGAAACTTCGCCTGTCGGAGATGTAACGGGAATAAAGCCCATACCGTCTATTGCAATATCAAATTCTCTGTCTGTTCTTTGAATTGTACCTTGAGAATAATCCGTTCTTTCTACTCCGGTTAAAAAACCATTTTCATCAAGAATCTGCTCAAATCTTACCCCTTTATATCCGTTGGTATTATAATTTGAAACATTAGTTGATATATATCCCATTTTTTCAAATTGATATTCCGCATTTATAATACCTTTATTAATTATGCCTTGTAATGTTGTCATTTAGAACCTTCCTAATTACTTCCGAGAGAAGAAATTACTCTTTGTAAATTACTGTTTTGAATCTGAAATAGTTGTCTATTGGCTTCAAATGTTTTCGGATACATCATTGCATCCATAAATTCGGTCTGTAAATTTACGTTTGAAAATTCGCTGTAACGTTGTCTTACGTTAGGAGCGAGGACTGCTACTCCGTCTTGCGTTACTATACCTAATGTAGCCGCTGTTTCTAATTTTCTTGTTTTATTATTTAGAACTTTTACAACCCCGTTTAAGTCAACCGATACTTGATCCAAACTTTCAGGCACTAACGGCAATATTATCGGATTACCCATATTATCCAATACCTTGCCACCTTCAAGAGAAAGCAATTCTCCGTTTTTATTTAACTTAAATCTACCGTCACGGGTTAACTGTATTCCCTCTTTTGTTAATATTTTAAAATATCCTTTTTCGGCAAGTGCAAAATCTAACGGATTATTGGTAAAACCCAATCTACCAACGCTGTCATCCGTTGTTGTAGAAAGCGCATCTTCTCCTATAAATTCGGCAAATGAAGATACCACAGGAATTTTTCTTTGATATCCTATTTTATCAAAGCCGTTTACGTTTTCATTCGTGATACCCATTAACATAGTTTGCAATCTCATGGCACGAATGTTATTAACTATTCCTCTTTCAGTAAAATGTACACCGCCGTTTAACATACTTTTTCCCTTTTTTATTCATACTTAATGATAATATATTGAAAGTCAAAATACCCCGTATTTATGATGGAAATAAAATGTTTTATTTGTTCGTTTATCCTCTTTTTATATGAATTTTTGGATTTAGGGTTTTTTATATGTTATTATGTATATGATTGAATAAAATTATACATTTGGGATATGATTATAAAAAAAGTTATTTTAGTGTTTTTTATATTAACTGTATTAAGTTTAAGAGCAGAAGCAATAAAAATAGGTCTGCAAACAGACAAAAAAGAAATTAAGATCGCTTCTTCAGTTTATGCTGAAATATATGACACTGCAAAAGACAGGCTTTTATACGAAATAAGACCGATGAAGGTTTATGAGTTCAGATCAAAAGGGAATGAGCTTGCCGTAATTGTTAATAAAAAAGAAGTCGGATTGGGTACTAACCAAATATTAATCAGGACTAAAACCCCGGGGTTTTTATGCTGCAAAAGAGCTTGGTACAGAGGTGATTTTATTATATTGAATTGGGGGAATGCTGGGGCGACTTTAATAAATAAACTTCCATTGGAAGATTATCTTAAAGGAGTTGTACCGGCAGAAATGCCTTCAAAATGGAATACCGAGGCTCTCAGAGCTCAGGCAATAGCGGCAAGAAGCTATGCCGTTGCTACAAGAACTGCCGGTAAACATGCATCCAAAGGGTTTGATTTAGTTGATACAACAGCAGATCAGGCATACGGGGGTGCAAGTGCCGAAAAAGCCTCCACAACAAGAGCGGTTGAAGATACAAAAGGAATTGTTTTAGTTCAAGATAAAAAAGTATTACCTACATATTATCATGCCAGCTCCGGCGGGCAAACAAAAGTTTGGAATTCGGGTAAATCTTTTCTGCAGTCGGTTTATTCTTTTGATGAGGGCACTAAAAAGAACGGACACGGTGTAGGTATGAGCCAAACAGGTGCAAATAATCTTGCAGGAAAAGGCTATAATGCTTTTCAGATACTAAATTATTTTTACAAAGATTTTAAATTTGCTAAACTCAGTGATAATTGGGACATTTAATTATTTTTGATATTCTTAAATTCATCGGGAATATATTTAGACCAGTCTTTTTCAAGTTTGTCTATAAACTTATGAGCATCCAAAACATCATCGTATGTTATCGGCATCGGAGTGGGCTGTATTTCAAGTGCTGTTTCACTATCTTTATCTTTCAAAGCAACAGAACCGATTCCCAATAATGCTATTCCGAAACTTTTTCCGCATTCGGGGCATACTATTTGTATCACCATAAGATTTTTTTCAGCACGTTTTATAATTATTGATTCCTCATCAAAATCATGTTTACATACATTGCAGCATAATCCCGAAAGTAATTTTTTTATTATTGATTTATCCATATCTACCTCAACATTATAGCGTAATGTTTAAGAAAAAGTAATTTGGGGAATATAATAAGTGTGTGGTTATTTAAATAAGGATGTATGGTTATGGATGGTCTTTACTTATTATTATTCGGAGCTTTAATGTACTTCTTGCTTATTGCACTACCCTCTATGTTTGAAAAACGCAGCGAAGCACACTAATTTAAAATTGTTTGTTTTAAAAGAACACGACTATAAGTCGTGTTCTTTTGTATTTATACTTACCAACTACCTCTTCCTTTAACTAAGACAGTCGTGTATATATAAAAGTTCCCGGTTTATTTTTCCTCCCATACCGTTGAATCTTTTGTATCTTTTAATACTATTGAAACAGAATCAAATAAATTTCTTACCTTATCTGATAACTCCCAATTTTTTTCTTTTCTTGCCTTATTACGGTACTCAATAATTTTGTCAATCAGCATATAACCTTTTAATTGCTTATCTTCATCGGTTAAAAAGTCTAATCCTGATAATATTGTATCAAGCCTTTTTTGGAGTTCATTTTCCGAAAGCTTTTCTTTTTCAATTTTAAATCCGATAACACCGGTCAATAATGATACAATTGAAGCATATTTTTTTGTAGCTTCCGTATTTTTTTCACTTACGGATTTGTTTAAATTGGTAACTGTTTCAAAAATTACGGCTATTGCTTTTGAGGTATTTAAGTCATCGTCCATTGCTTCTTTAAACTGTTTGATTTCATCAGTATCAATAACATCAACAAAGTTGTCTTTGCCTATGAATCTTAAAGCTTCGTTTAGTGAAGTTTGAATACGTTTCCAACCTGATTTTGCGCCATCAAGCGCCTCTGATGAAAATTCAACAGGCATTCTGTAATGATTTGTCAATATAAATAACCTTATTGTATTTGCATCATATTGAGCAAGCATATCATCTATTGTGACAAAATTCTTTAGTGATTTTGACATTTTTTCTTTATTTATGGTTACAAATCCGTTATGCAGCCAATAATTAACAAATTTACAGCCGTTGGCACATTCGGATTGTGCTATCTCATTTTCGTGATGAGGAAAGATTAAATCAGCTCCGCCTGCGTGAATATCTATTGTTATACCTAAATGTTTCCTTGACATTGCACTGCATTCTATATGCCAGCCCGGTCTGCCTTTACTCCAAGGCGACGGATAGCCGAATTCTTCATCTTTTTTCCATAATGCAAAATCCAATACATCCTCTTTTATATCTGATGCTTCTACTCTGGCGCCTGCTATTAAATCTTCTATCGGCTGTTTGCTCAATTTCCCGTATTCTTTAAATTTCTTTACTCTAAAATACACATCACCTTGAACTTCATAGGCATAGCCTTTGTTGATTAAATCTTTTATTATTGAAATCATTTCTCCCAATGTTTTTGTCGCAAACGGCTCAATATCAGGTTTTAATACGTTCAATTTTTTCATTGATTCTGAGAAAATTTCATAATATCTTCTT
Organism: Candidatus Gastranaerophilales bacterium; assembly: GCA_947624645.1. Taxonomy (GTDB): domain Bacteria; phylum Cyanobacteriota; class Vampirovibrionia; order Gastranaerophilales; family Gastranaerophilaceae; genus Avigastranaerophilus. The sequence continues at coordinate 14,130 of CANQLG010000003.1, read as the reverse complement.
GAAATAACTTCTGCGGTAGTTTTTTCTTCCCGTGCCTTTTTAAGGATTTTATCGTCAACATCAGTAATATTACGGCAATATGTAACATCATATCCCAAAAACTTTAAATATCTGTATAACATATCCCATGTAATATAGCATCTGGCGTGTCCCAAATGAGGATAATCATATACGGTAGGTCCGCACACGTACATACTTACTTTATTATCTTTTATCGGTTTAAATTCTTCCAATAAATTTGAATAAGTATTAAACAATTTCATAATAAAAAATTCCTTTTTTTTTATCTTACTACAAAAAGGAATTTTTTATTTATTCTATTCTCTATATAAAATCAGCGTATTTAAATCTTCCGGTTTAATTGTTATCGGAATTTCTCTGCCTTGTGCAGTTTCTCGTTTTAAATAGTAATATTCCTTACCGTTTTTAACCATTTTAGCAATTTTATATACAGAATTATCGGAAGTTCTTATATTTTTGAATCTTGTACCGACAGCCATTCCATGTTTTAATCCTTGTTTTGCATTTATATATTCTGAAGATAAAACAATTCTGTTATCCGGACTGTCTGCTAAAGTACCTGTTTTAGTTTCTTTTCTATCCATTGTAGATGTATATGGAGAGCTTGCTCCCGACAAATCATGCAATGATAATACAACAGAGCCTGAATCATTATATCTGAGCATTGCCTGAATATTATCATTAGTATTGACTTGAGTTTTGCCGTCCTTATCTTTTGAAATTTTGATGATAGGCAATGTAACCGTTGCTCCGTCATTTAAGGCACTTAAACTTTCTTGATGCCTTAAATTTGCAATTTCATTCATTTTTTCATAAAATTCTCTTACAAATTTATATCTGTTATCTTGAGAATCATTCAACCATTCCCAACGGATAACATTTCTGTTTTGTTGATGATAATTTTTAGCTTTTGTTTCATAACCGCTGGCTCCAACTCTATCGCCCGCAAAATCGGTAGGGCTTCCCGGCAGTGTTATCAACAATTTATATATTGAATAAAATCTGTCAAAAGCAGGAGTTAATACAGATTCAAGAACTTTTGCTTCAAGCTCATCCCTGTTATTAATTTTATTGCCGCTGTTGTATTCTGCCTGATCCAATACACTTTTTATTGCCACTTCAAACGGACGTGTACCAAAGGCAGCGGCATCAAAATTTTTCCCTTTAAATGTTCCCGATGACAATTGGCTTACAGCTGTTTTTATCTCGGATTTTAATTCTTTATCCTTTAGCAATTCATCAAAAGCAATATTTAATCTTTCGCCCATTGCTATTGCCATCGGATTAACTTTATCATAATCAATATTTGATTTATTTTTCATTAAACATTTTGCAGCTCTTGTTTTATGGTCTTCACTTGAAAAATCAGAATTAAATAAATTCATATCAAGTGCCAAGCAATGAAGTGCACGAGGTTTATCATGGTTTCCGACAAAAGTATAGGAATTGGCAACTCCATCTTCGGGACTTTGAAATAAGAATCCCGGATTTACTCTTTCATCATGGCACCAGCCCTCATCCAGTTTGTTTCTTAATTCTTTGTTTATCTCTTGAGCCGACATCCAACTTGGCGTACCGTTTTCAAACGATGCATTTGCAAATAAGTCAGGTAATAGCGAGAAAAAGTAATTATAATTTGCAACAGCCGTAATACCTGTTTCTTGAATAAACTTTCTTTCTGCATCTCCGTCATTTTCAAACATATTGCTCTTATTATCTTTGAATAAATCATATAAATCGGTAATTTCGGCAGTCGTATATGCATGAGGATTTACGGTCAATACTGCCTGATTATATGATTTCCAAAAATCAATAACATTTTTCCACGCCTGAGTCATACTATCGGCGTCGGAACGAACGGCATCTATTGCCGATATATCTTTTGCTGCATCTATTCTCCACCCGAGTCCTGATTCGGTTCTGTCGATTATCATTTCTGCAACTTTAAAATCATTTAAACTGCGATATCTGAATCTTTCTGACATTTTTTCTTTAATATCAGCAATATCATTTGAGTATAGAACATTTTTTATTCCCGATTTTAAAACATTTACCAATATTTGAGCTTCTTGTTCGGAGGTTTTTCCGCTGTATGGAATCCCGATTGATTGCATTGTTATCTCTTCAGGATCGGCTTTTGAAAAATCTATATGATAATCACTGTCAATTGAAATTTTTGCTCTCGGATTTAATGCTTTTACAAATATATATTTTGTTATCTCGGGCGTAATTTCCGATATAACATACTTGCCATAATCGCTTATTTCCCCATCTTCTTCAATTCCCGGAATATCTTTTACTATTGACTTAATAACGGGAACTATATTTTTTAAATAAATTTCTTCAACTTGAGAATAAACATTAGAATATTTATCCGGTAAATTAGGATTCCCTGCTTTCATAATATCATATCTTGATACACCGAGTTCCTCTTCAGTATTAGCTTTTTTTGCAATATACGGTGAAGTTAAAACTCCCAATAAATTTGTTGCAAACGGCATTGTTTCCAACGGCACATCCATAGTTTGTCTTAAAATATAATCATCAAGAGTATATTCATTTCCGTACCCATCGGGATTGATTTCAGAGCGCATATCCCATTCATCAAGTCTTTTTAAATTATAATCTCCATCCAATACATTTTGTATGACTTCTTCATCAATATTATCAAGAACGCTTGGAGGCATTAAGCCGTTTGTTGCCATTTTTTTAATTGCTTCCATATATTCATGAGCATTAGAAGCAGTATGTGCCAGTGAGGTTGATACATATTCAAACTGAGCATCATCTGCTAATTTTGTCCAATATTTACCTGAATTTATTGCATAATCTCGAACTGCCAATGCACCTCTATCAAAGTCAGCTATTGCTTCTTGTCTTTGCGCTAACGGCATATTGATAAATCTTGAATCATCTTTTGCACTTCTATAAAAATTTAATTTTGCTATATCTACATTCCCGTCCCATACTTCTAATCCGCTTGCATTGCTTTTATTTACAACGCTGAATGTAGAAAAATCAGTAAGGCTTTTTATTGTGTCTATATCCGATAAATCGATTTTCTTCTTTGAATCAAAAACCCTTTTTATGTTTCTTTCCAGCTCAACCGGACTTACTTCTATCGGAAAAGGATATACGGCATCATCATGTTTTGTTATTTCATATATATTGTCTGTATTTTTGTTATCGTATGTGGTTCCTCTTATCGGAGAATCCGATTCTATCTGTTCTTTACTTGCAAGTCTTTTATCATAAAATTGTATATATGTAGGCTTTGCAGGATTATAGCCTTTATCGTTTTTTTCAATGTTTCCCGCATCATTTATTTTATAAGGAGCATTAATTATTTTCATACTTGTATTTTTGGAGTTATCGGGTAATATTCCTAAAGCTATTCTTTCTTCAGCTCTGAACATATTTTTTGATACCGAATCAGAACCCTTACGCAGTAATTCCGACAAATGAATACCGCCAAAGCCCTCATTTACAAGTGCTGCATCCGATATCCAATTTATTCCGTTTTTAAATAATTCCTGCTGAAGTATTTTAAAATCTTCTTCCGAGCCTAAATCAGGCGATACCTGATAGGCATTTTCCGTCCAATATTTATGTGAAGATATTAAATCTTTTGTGTACGGCGTACCTACAATTCTTGTTATTCCCTCTTTTTGGATTTGCGGCAGCCTTGCTATTATTCCGTAAAAATTACCGCCCAATTTATTGGCATGAGTTCTCACACTTGATAATGCTTTCGCTCTCAAACTTTCATTATATCGAGGCTTATTCCCGTTTTTTTCAATACCGGGATAATATTCATCCGGCATTATTAATTGCATCGGGCCGTTTTTATTAATTATTGCACGATTACTTAGTACTACATTGTACTTATTATCCGTATTTTTATCATCAAATATACCTATAACGGAACCGTTATCGTATGCATACGAAACCTCTTTTGTTTGTTTATCCGTTAACTTAAATCTGTATGCAAAACCTTCTGTTGAATCTATTTCATATATTTCCGACATATCTTGGCTTATACCGCCGTCAATCATATCCAGTTTTGCTGCGGGAGCTCCCTTTTCCGCTATGTTATAATTCCCGTTTTTATCTTTTTTGATATTATATAATTCAACCTCACAGCTATATTTTGCAGGATCATACAAATAGAAGAAATTATGTTTCTCATATCCTGTCTTGTCTATTGTCTTTTTATGACCTGAAAATGATACTCTTTGGGGGTTTAAATTACCTTTTTGAACGTTCACTTTTAGCTCCTTCTCATGCAGAAAATTATATTGTATTAATGCTTATAAAGACTTTTTCTTGCTTTTATTATACATTCCTTTTAACAAAAGTTTACATCTTATTTATTAATAAATGTAACTTTTTTAAAAAATCAGCTCCGTATTTTAACAAAATATATTTTTATCTGACTTATAAATGTCGCTAAAGGTATATATCATGTCCAATAATATAAATTCCCAAGTAAGCGCCGTAAATAACATTGCAGCAGCCAAAAAGCTTAAAACCAATACTGATTCAAGATTGGTTCATCCCGCATCAGTGCTGCCAAAATATAATTTGGAAGCACAGCTCAAAATAAATGATGACATAAGAAAAGGTGCAAGATATTCCTTGTATTTACAAAATAAAAAATCAAAAAACAAAAAGTTTATTCCACTACTTAAATACATTGCAGCATGCGCCGCAGTTTTATTAGTTAGCGGTAATATTAAAAAAAATCACTAAAGGAATACTTAATTAATGGAAATAAAAATTCAACCGCATATACATATTAATTCATCATATCCTAAGCAGACAAAGAATTTTAGCTTTATAAAAAAACAAAATTCATCTGACTGCTTTGTTTCCTCCGCCCAGCCTTTAGCCTTTAAAGGACTATTAAAACGTATATTTAAATCAAACAAAAATAATATTGCCGATTTATCAAATTATGAAATACCTACTCCATATGCTGCCGAAGTTGCAGAAGGTTTAAATAAAGTAATGGATTGTAATTACCCGGCTTCAAATCTGTCAAGTCTTATGAGTTCGGGAGAATTTATGCAGATTTTGCCTTCTATGACAGCAGACAGTTATATATATTCAAATAAAAACTTGGCATCAGGGATTTATTGCGCTGATTTAGATTATCAAACAAGTTTTTCGGACGGGAAAGAAAATGTAATTGATTTATTGGATAGTGTTGCCCAATATGCCGATAAATACAGTAAAGAAACGGGAAAACCCTTTATTTTTGCTCTTACGGATAAAGACTCAATTGAAGGTGTGCAGCACGCCGTAAGAATTATTGCCTCTCAACCAAAAAAATTCCAAAATGTTAAATTCATTCCCGGAATAAAATTATCATTTGCCCATGAGGCTCCCAATTCCATGCTGGGTTACGAAAACAGCGATATGCTATTATACGGAATCAATCCGTTCTCGCCTAACGTTATTGATTTTGTTGAATCTACAATACAAAAACGAAAAACAATGATTATTGATTTCATAAAAAAAGTTAATGCTTTGTATCCTGAATTTGCATATAACGTTATCGAATTTGCAAAGCAAAACAAAATTAAATACAAAAAAGGGTTTACCGTTTCCAATTTGTACTGGAGAGCCAGAGAATATGCCGAAACCAAAGGCGACACAGCTATCAGAGGTATATCAATGGTGCCTGAAGACATTTTGTCCGAAGCCGAAGAAATATTAAGTGAATTGGATAAAGTATATCTGGGCTCCGATGAAAAAACACATTCCGCTTTAGGCTCTGATATTATTAAAAACAGTGATGTAAACAAAAGTATTAAAGAAGTATTTGATGAATATTCAACCCATTTTGACCCCGTTCAGGGCAAAGTAGTTTCCTCTGATGAAAAATTATATGATGAAATGATTGAATGTTTTAGTAAAGAATCTCAACGACCGGTTATGGCAATATCTAACCCATATTATTTTTCCCATTATTTTAACGGTTCAAAACAAGTTGTACAAGAAAATATGCTTAAATTTTTCAATAAACTGACAGAAAACTCAAAAGGAATGCTTGTTGCTTTTGAATCTGTCTGCCCCGATTATGAAAAAGATGAAGCGCTCACACCCGATAAAATTAAAGAATTTAATAACTTTATACGCCAAAATACCACTTTGTATGAGGTTGGTGGCAGTTATGCCAAACGTCTTATATAATCGATATCTATTTATGATTTGATAAATTATAAGTTAAAACAACATCATTACCTTGCTCTGAAATATATAAAATATCATCTTTTATATACAAAAAATAAGGTTTTGAAACTTTATCCATAAATACACTGACATGACCTGATCTTGTTATCTTCAATATATTGTTACCGTCGTAATTTGCCACATAAAGATTGTCATACATATCAATAGCCAAACCGACAGGTCCATTCAAAAGATAATCTTTTACGTAATTTGTTTTATTCTTATTTTTGTCAACTTTTATTATTGCATTATCTGAATATGCTGCCACGTACATATTTCCGTTTGAATCAACAGCCATTCCCGCCGGAGAATTAAATTTATCTATTAAAACACGTTCATTTTTATTTGCGGTAGTCAACTTTGAGCGTTCAACCCTGTTTTTTTGAGTTTCAAATTGCTCTTTTGCATCACTGTATAACTGCTGAACCATATAATAATTTTCATAATCATCAGGGATATATTTCAAATATTTCATTGCCAATGAATAATTCTGCTTATTATATGCAAGTTTTGCAACTTGAAGTATCGAATCATAATCATACGGATTAATTTCTATAATCTTCACATAAGTTTTATAAGCTTCATCATACTTTTTTTGAGCGCAATATATTGATGCAATATTATATAAAGCATCCGTTAAGTTAGGATTGTATTGAAGGGCATTTTGAAATGCCGTAATTGCCTGGTCGTAGGCTTTTATTCTTACCATTTCTATACCTTTTTTATAGGAATATTCAGCCTTTTGATGAGCTTCATCACTTATCTCAACAGTCTGCGCATATACACTGTTATAAGTAAAAGCAAAAACCTGTATTAAAAATATAAAAATCGATAAAATTAATTTTTTTCTCATTTACACCAATTTCTTTATAGGAATACTATAATCAAATTGTACAGCTTGTTCAAGTTGAAAGGCAACATTTAATAATTTTGATTCTTGCAAACAATCCGCTTGAAGCTGTATTCCAATAGGCATTGAATCTCTATCCAATCCGACAGGAATATTCATAGCGGGAATTCCTGCTAAATTCGCCGTTATTGTTGCTATATCGGTTAAATACATACTTAACGGATCTTGAACCTTTGAACCGATATCAAATGCGGTATGCGGGCATGTAGGTGACAATAATATATCAACTTTTTTAAATGCCGAATCAAAATCATTTTTAACTAATCTTCTTACCTGCTGTGCTTTTTTATAGTATGCGTCATAATACCCCGAGCTCAGAGCATAGGTTCCAAGCATTATTCTGCGTTTTACTTCATCCCCGAACCCTTGAGCTCTTGTTTTTACGTACATATCATATATATTATCAACATCTTTTGCTCTGAATCCGTATTTTACACCGTCAAAACGTGCCAAATTTGAACTTGCTTCTGCTGTTGCAACTATATAATATACTGCAATAGAGTATTTAATAAGCGGTAATGATATTTCAATAATTTCTGCGCCCAATGATTTATATATTTCCAAGGATTTTTTTACTGTTTCGGAAACGTCAGGGGCCAGTCCTTCTGTACATAATTCTTTTATATAACCGATTTTTAAACCTTTTATATCTTTTTTTAAATCTTTGGTGAAATCAGGTACCTTTTGATTTAAAGAAGTTGAATCTTTTTCATCAAGACCCGCTATAACATTTAAAAGTAATGCGGAATCTTCAACGTTTTTAGTTATCGGCCCGATTTGGTCAAGTGAAGAAGCAAACGCTATTAATCCGTAACGGGATACTCTGCCGTATGTGGGCTTTAGACCTACAAGTCCGCAATAACTTGCAGGCAATCTTATACTTCCGCCCGTATCAGAGCCTAAAGCTACCGTAGCTTCTCCCGCCGCAACAGCAGCCGCACTTCCGCCAGAGCTGCCGCCAGGAACTTTATTCAAATTCCAAGGATTTCTTGTTATTTTAAATGCCGAATTTTCCGTACTTGAGCCCATTGCAAATTCATCTAAATTAACTTTTCCAAGTATCGGGATTAAATTTGATTTTAATTTTTTTGTAACTGTCGCATCAAACGGTGATATGAAATTTTTTAATATTTTGCTTGATGCAGTGGTCGGATATGATTTTAAATTGATATTATCTTTTAGGGCTAATGTTATACCTGCTAAAGGCGGTAATTCTTCGTTATTTTTAATCTTTTCATCAACTTTTTTCGCTGTTTCGACAGCCAAATCTTTTGTTAAAGAATTATATGCCGCTACTTTTTCATCGGTTAATTCTATTTGTTCATAAGCCGCATTTGTTAATTCAAGCGCACTGACTTCTTTATTTATTAAAGCCTTTCTTTGTTCACTTGACGGCTTTGATATCAATTCTTTTATATCCAATTTTATTTTCCTCTCATGCTCTTTAAGAATATTATAAACTAAAAATGTTACTTTTTTGAAAACTGATGATATTATAATAAATGAGAGGCGCAAAAAATTGGCAATAATATCGGACGACGACAATAATATAAAATTTAATAACACTAAAAATGACAATATTGCTATGGAAGAAACTTCCTATGATATGTCTTTTGAATCGAATATTAGACCTAAACATTTTAATGAATATATCGGACAGGAAGCTTTAAAATCAACATTAAAAATATCCATTGAAGCGGCGAAAAAACGAGATTTACCTCTGGACCATATATTATTTTACGGTCCCCCGGGGCTTGGGAAAACAACAATTGCTTCCGTTATTGCTACCGAAATGAATACCAATATTAAAATTACATCTGCGCCGTCGCTTGAACGCCCGAGAGATATAATCGGGATTTTAATGACTTTAAAAGCAGGCGATATTTTATTCATTGATGAAATTCACCGACTTAATAAAATTTCGGAAGAAATCCTTTATCCAGCAATGGAAGATTTTTATCTCGATATGACAACAGGTAAAGGGCAAACATTAAAATCATTAAGAATACCGATTCCGAAATTTACACTTATAGGAGCAACAACAAAAGCAGGTGCCCTGTCAGGACCTTTAAGAGACCGTTTCGGAATAATCCACAGATTAGAATTTTATACTGATGATGAACTTACTAAAGTAATCCAAAGAACCGCAAAAATCTTAGATATTCAATTAGACGAAAAAGGTGCCCACGCTGTGGCAAAACGCTCAAGAGGTACACCAAGAATTGCAAACAGACTCATAAAAAGGGTAAGAGATTATGCAATAGTTAAATCAAACGGTATAATCACAGATAAAGTTGCAAATATGGCTCTTGACATATTACAAATAGATAAATTCGGATTGGATAATACGGATAGAGCACTTATTTCCATTATTGCAGATAAATATTCGGGTGGTCCCGTAGGCATAGAAACGCTTGCAACTGCCCTCGGTGAAGATGTTAAAACAATTGAAGATGTTTATGAGCCTTTTTTGGTACAAAAGGGTTTTATTCAAAGAACCCCAAGAGGAAGAAAACTGACACCTTTTGCCTGCAAATGTTTTAATCTTAACAGTTTTGACGTTCAACAGTCTTTGTTCTGATTTTGTATACTATAAAGTCTCCCATTATGACAAATATAGCCATGTGGGTAATAGACATAAGGCTGATATTTGTGTATCATAAATTCATTCCAAATACTTGAACTATACATTATTTTTAAATAATGTAAACTTTCCAACAAAATATTACCTTTATGGAGCAATCTATAAAGTTTTTTTTATAATATTTTCATGTTAAAATTAGCAAAAATATAATCCTGAAATTCCATGGAAAAAGGAGAAGCATTAGTATATATGAATTATAAACTGATTGATATGAAGATTTTCGGAGATGAAAGAGGTAAATTAATTTCTCTTGAAGGAAATCATAATGTTCCCTTTGAAATAAAACGCGTATATTGGATATTTGATACAATACCCAATCAAAAAAGAGGTATGCATGCTCATACGAATATGGAACAAATTATTGTTGCAATGGATGGCGCTTGCGAATTTATTCTTGATGACGGAATAAAAAGAGAAAAAGTTTTATTAAATAGACCCGACTTAGGTCTTTATATCGGTAAAAACATGTGGAGAGAAATGCAGAACTTCTCCTACGGCTGCAAACTTATGATATTGGCTTCTTCTTATTATGATGAGAATGAATATATCAGGGATTATAATGTATTTTTAAAAACGGTCAATCAAAATAAAGGACAAAATGGACAATAAACTTGTTAGCGTAATTATTCCGGCATATAATCACGAAAAATATATTCAGCAAACAATAAAATCAATTATTAACCAATCATATAAAACAATTGAATTGATAATTATTGATGACGGTTCAAAAGATTCCACTTTTGAAAAAATAAAAGCAATGGAAGCCGAATGTAAAAACCGCTTTACAAGATTTGAATATACTGCTCAAAAAAACATGGGAACCTGTATTACATTAAACAGATTATTATCAAAATGCAACGGAGAATATATATACTTAATCGCATCAGATGATATTGCCAAACCAAATGCAATCGAAAAAGAAGTCTGCTTTTTGGAAAAAAATCCCGAATACGGACTATGCGTCGGGGATAATGAATTAATTGATTCCGAGGGGGAAATTTGTTTTTTTGATAAAAATAATAATCTCATATATAAATCAAATAAAAATACCTATAACACTTTTGGGGCATTATTGCAAAAAAGAAATAAATTTAAGTTTACCGATTCAAAATTCGGTACGTATAAATCTTTATATGGAGGCAATTATATTCCCAACGGTTACATTATCAGAAAAGAAGCTTTAAATGGTATAGTTTTTAAAAAAGAAGCACCCTTGGAAGATTATTATCTTATGCTTCAAATATCTAAAAAATATAAAATGAAATATCTTGATGAAATATTATTTTCATACAGACAACACTCAAATAATACTGTTTCAAATCATCAAAAAATGATTCAAATGGAAAAGAAAACCATTGAATATGAATCAACAATTTTAGAAAATATTGATGAAGAAAATGTTTTTGATGAAGTTAAAGAAGTCAAGAAAAACGGAGTTTTATATAAATCTCAAGGAATTCCGTTTATATTTGAAATAAAATCTTATCTTAAATTCACTAAAAAACTAAAAGTAATAAAGCTATTTAACATAAAAATATCAGAAATTGAAAAAGAAAGATTTTAAATCCAATAATTTTTTTGCTTAATTTATTAACAGCAAAAATAGCAAAAATTAATTTTTTTAAATTTTGTACAAATATACAAAAAAGGAAAAAACATGAGAATATTAAATATTTCAACTAATCAAAATTTTACTGCACTTAAATATAAAAGAGGCTCGCAGTTCTATTTGAACAAATTGTCAAAAGCAGATAAAAAAGCTTTGGCTATTGCCGAACAATCAATGAAAAATTATAAACACGTTGATTTAAATGTAGGTTTAAGAGGAATGAAAGTTGTACCTAAAGATAATCGTTTTTTTGAAGAGAACTGGGCAAATGTCTTAGAATATCGTAATTTGGGTATATACTGCCAAACTAATATGGCCATATACGGTAATTCCAGAAAAAATGAAGTTTCAACAGTTTTAATTCCATTTTTGTCATACGATGAAGCCAAAAGTAAAGCAGCTATGTTTGATGAATTATCTGATGTGGAAAAATCAATTGAGCTTGCAAAAGAATTAGAAAATTTTTGTGATACCGAAATATATTATCAACAACAAAAAACTCTTAAAATTTAAGTGTATAAAAATACTTTGTTCGAGTATTGTTATGAGTTAATAGAGACTTTTGAAATTAATATTAACATTTTGAGTATGCTTTGACAGCGTGTGTTTGCAAAAGGTACTATATAATAATTATCGAAAAAAATATTTGCAATATGTGATGCAATTGATGAATCCGTTGATAATTCTATTGGATAAATATGTGATTGGAAAAAATAAAAAAGAATTTACATTGCAAATATGTTACTGCTAATGATATTGAGGCGGTAAACGCTTTTTTCAAACTTTCTGAAACGGAAAGGATAATACCGGCTCTTGAAAGTTCGCCGGCAATCGCTTATACAATCAAGTTATCCGAAAAACTGATAAATCTTTCATTCAAAGGTTATTTTATTTTGGGAAATTTTCAAGATAACAGCGGAATAACCGTAATAAATATGTTAGTGTGCTTTTTTAGTGCATTAACATATTATACATATCCAGAATATTGCCCATTTCATCTTGACCTTGGGAATTGTTATTATTAAATAAATTCTGGTATTTTGTATCAAAAATATTCAAAGAGGCATATATTAATGATTTTACAATTTCAAATTGTTCCGCTTCGTCAAGTTCATTAAAATCTTTAGTTAATTTAAGCCTGTCAAGGTGTTTTCTTTTTGGTTTATCGCTAAAGCCCTTCATTTTCATAATATTGCTGTATTTATAAAGCGGAGAATCTTTAACTTTTTTAATAAAATCTTCTGAAAAGTTATTTTCTAATATTATTCCTTCTCTTATAAGTTCAACCAGCATAGCGGTTTTGTAGAATTTATCTCTGGTTAAAGTATCATCAGGTAATTTTTTTGCAAGCCGAATATTAAATTCGGCACTTTTTACAAAGTCATTTGAACTATCAGTTAAGTTTTCCCTAAATTTTTTAAGTTCCGTTTGTGAAAAGTTATTTTCTTCAAAGGCATTTGATGCAAGTTTTAATCCGTCATCTATAAAACTCATTGATAAAACTTCAGGAAGATGTCCTGCCGGAGTATTAACCAATCTTTGATTAACAAAATCTTTAAATTTCCAGCGCATAGCACCTGTAAACCAATCGGGTTTATCTTTATAGTCAATTATCATATAAAGCGCATCAATGTCGCTCCCGGGAAGTGCAAGAGTTCTTCCTAAAGAACAGTTTTTATCGTATCCTATAAATTTTACTTGAAAATTTTCTTTTTTTGCCAGCTCGTGTATAGCACTGACAACTTCTTGTTCCATATTTGTTCTTACTTTTTGAAGATTAGGGAAACCTGTTTGTTTGGAATATAATTTAACTGTTTCTTTTTGCTGTGTAACAGTTAATTTTTCAAGTTGTCTTGCAAATTGCTGAGCTTCCTTGTTTTCATCTATTGTCTCTTGGGATATTTTGTAATCGGTTATATTTTTTCTAATATATTTGCATTGTGCATTTTCATATTTTAATTTATTAAAAAAATCCTCCGCACAATATTTTTTTTGAGGTTCACAGGGCTTAACTTCAATAAATTCACCGCTTCTATTCTCTTTTAGAAGAATGTTATTCCTTTGAAATGTGTCTTTTACAGGTCCTAATATATTCCCATATGTGCGTTTATTAGCAAAACTTACGGTAAAAATTTTATTTGAATATAATGTAAAGTTATTTTTTAAAATTTGCATACTGTAAAGAAAGTAATTAAAAAATAAAAAGTAATTTTTTTGCTAAAACTTTTTATAATTCTCTGAAATGTTTACTTTATCAAGGAATTACAAAATCTTTGCAATTAAGATGTGAAGGTATAAATTTGACTATTTTAATCATAAGCTTTTTGAGATTTAATAATATTATAATGGCTAAAAAATAAAGGTTTTGTATGGTTCCTAAAAAGTTCCGTTAAGGTTCCGTTATACAACAGAAAAATATTCTTCTGGAACCTATGTTATTTTATTTAGTTATAAATATACAATATTACTCATAGGATATTTCCTTACGGAAATAAGAACTTGATACATATTTATTTGTAAAATTTGGCTTTTAGAAAACACAAAATACTTAAAATCGGACAGATTGGATTTTTCTGTAACCCAAAATTGTTATAAAACACCTTTGATAACAGAGGGTGTAAAGAAACACTTAGTTTGATTATTTGAATCACTTAGTTTGAGCATGGTGGGACGGAAGGATTCGAACCGCACATATTAAATTTTATTGCT
>CANQLG010000002.1 GCA_947624645.1 Candidatus Gastranaerophilales bacterium | reverse complement strand
CCCTATTATAAAAGACCAAAATGATTTTAAAATTATAAGAAAAGATTCCGTTAATGCATGGATTCCCATTATTGAGGGATGCAATAATTTTTGTACATACTGCGTTGTACCATTTACAAGAGGCAGAGAACGTTCAAGAGCTCCAAAGGAAATTATTTGTGAAGCTCAAAATATAATAAATGAAGGTTTTAAAGAAATTACACTATTGGGACAAAACGTTGACAGCTACGGTAAAGATTTAAACAACAAAGACATAACACTTGCAAACCTTTTAAGAAAATTAAATTCACTTGAGGGTAATTTTAGAATCAGGTTTGTAACATCATATCCCTCGGATATAACAGATGACCTTATTGAAGCGGTCGATGAATGCGAAAAAGTTTGTAAATATTTTCATATTCCAATGCAGTCGGGAAATTCACGCATTTTAAAAGAAATGAACAGACGATACACAAAAGAACAATACTTTGAGATAGTAAATAAACTAAGAAAAAGATTTAAAGACGTAACAATAACAAGCGATTTTATTGCGGGATTTCCTTCCGAAACGGAAGCTGAATTTCAAGATACACTTAATGCCATTGAAGAACTTGAATTGGATTATTCTAATACAGCAGCATATTCTCCGAGAGAATTTACAAAGGCCGGCAAAATGGTTGATAAATTTATTCCGGAAGAGATTAAGTATGAAAGATTGGAAAGGCTGAATGCTAAAAACAGAGAAGTTTGTTTAAAATCCAACAAAAAGTACACTGATAAAATTTTAAACGTGCTCGTTGAAAGTAAAACTGAAAAAGACGGAAAAATTATTTTAAATTCACGTGCCGGCAATAATAAAATAGTACACTTTTGCTCCGATAAATATAAGATAGGGGATTTTGTAAATGTAAAAATCTTAAAGGCACAAACTTGGTGCCTGTATGGTGAACCTGTTGAGTAATTTTATTTTTCCGGCATGTCATGCTAATCTTTAATTATGAAAAAATTAGGAAAAATATTACTTATACTTATTATTGTAATGCTGATATTATGCTCATGTTTCAGAGCAGATAAAGGCAGTAAAGATAATAATCAATCAAACAAAACAGATTCAACACAAAAAGAAAGTAAAACGGAATATAAATCGATTGGGACAAAAGTAATTGACGGCATTGAATACAGACTTTCACGTTCTCCAATCGGAAATTATGGCGGGCAAATAGTAACTTCAACGATAGGAGAAGGCCCGAAAACTTTTAATCCTTGGACGGCAAAAGATGCAACTTCTTCTGATATCGGGGCATTGCTATATGATTCATTATTTTCAACCGACCCTGATACGGGTGAAGTTATTCCTTATCTTGCAAAAGAAATGAAAGTTTCGCCTGATTTAAAAACGTATACAATTACGTTAAGAAAAGGAATAAAATGGACAGACGGTAAAGAAATTACGGCAGATGACGTTGTATTTACTTGGAATGACATAATTTTAGCGGGTTACGGAAATACCTCACTGCGAGATTCCGTACTAATTGACGGTGAATACCCGAAAGTAAAAAAAACAGATAAATATACAGTTGAATTTAAGATTAAAAAACCTTTTGCCCCGTTTCAAAGATTTGTAGGAACACAAATTGCCCCCGAGCATATATTCAAAGATGCAATAAAAAAAGGGAAACGTTATTTTGATTCTTACTTGGGTACAACTATAAATCCAAAAGACATAGTATCCTCAGGCGCATTTATGCTGGAGGAATATGTGCCTGCTCAAAGAGTAGTATTAAAAAGAAATCCAAATTATTATACAATAGATGATAAAGGTCAAAAATTACCTTATATTGATAAATACATAATACTTATAGTGGGGGATTTGAACAACGAATTACTAAAATTTGAAGCGGGAGAATTAGATGTTATTTCAATAAGAGGAAAAGATTTACCAAGGTTTAAGACAAAAGAAAAAAATTCGGATTACAAAATTTATAACCTTGGTCCAAATACAGGCACAATGTTTATAGCCTTCAACCTGAATAACCGCAAAAATAAAGACGGTAAATATTATGTTGAACCCAAAAAACAAAAATGGTTTAACAATAAAAATTTTAGAACAGCAATAGATTACGCAATAGATAGAACCGCAATGGTAAATAACGTTACAAACGGTGTTGCACAGCCGTTATATACGGCAGAATCATTATCATCAATATTTTTAAACGAAAACCTTGCCACAGGTCATCCTAAAGATATAGAATATGCCAAAATGCTTTTAAAAGAAGCGGGATTTTATACTGATAAAAGCGGAAATCTTTTTGATAAAGACGGCAATAAGGTAGAGTTTGACCTATATACCAATGCGGGACAAACAGACCGTGAGGCATCAGGGGTAATGGTTAAAGAAGATTTAAAAGAGCTCGGAATAAAAGTCAACTTTAAACCCATAGAATTTAACTCACTTGTAAGTAAATTAATGTCAACATGCGATTGGGATATGGTATTGATAGGATTAACAGGGAGTCCGCTTGAACCGCACAGCGGAAAAAATGTATGGTATTCAAAAGGGCATTTGCATCTTTTTAATATGCGGTTTAATACTGATAAAGAAGAAAACCTGCTCCCTTGGGAAAAAGAACTTGATGAACTTATTGAACAAGGTGCGCTCGAACTTGACTATAACAAAAGAAAGATTATTTATGACAAGTATCAGCAAATAATATATGATGAACGTCCGATAATATATCTATACTCACCACTATCAATAGTCGCAATAAGAACCAAAATAAAAAATCTTCATCCGACAGCACTTTCAGGAACCATGCACAACTTGGACGAATTGTATATCGAAAAATAATTATAATATATTTTAAATTACATAAATTCTTTAAAAACTTTTGACTTAATTTTAGGCATATTGGAAAAGTCAAATTCATTATAATCCGCATCCGAAAGGAACTGTTTATAATCATCCAATTCTTTAATAGCAGAAAAAGCAGCAATTTTTTCTGATAGTTTTTGTTGTTTTGTAAGTTTTGCTTCTACAATAGCGGCAGGAATAAATGCAATAACAGCGCCAAGTCCTGTCATTATACCTGCAATTTTTTTATTTGATATTTTTTTGGAAAGAGAATGACCGATTTTTCCGCCAAGTGCGGTAGCAATAATATCTAAGGGACCTAAAATTGTTTCCGATAATGCTTTTATTCCAAGTGATTTATTATATAATTCTTCTCTTTGAACATTAATAGCCATAGAGAAATTTTTTTGCAGGGATTTTGCCTGAGCAAGCTGCTGTTTTGAATATGGGATACGTTTTTTTATGTCCAATTTTTCTTTTAATTTGGGGAGCTCATTTTGCGCAAATTTATCATACTCTTTCATATCTTGATATACTGTTTTCAGAAATTCCGGCAAACTTTTTTTATCTTCATCTTTTTGAGGTTCTAAAGGATTTTCCGCAAAATTTTTCAGTGCTTTATATTTTGTAGCCAAGATAGCTTTATTTTCAATATTAGAAATATTTTTATTCAATATAAAATATGTTAATAAAGGCACCCCAAGCTTCATTATCGCTCTTAAGGGTTTATTTTTAACTTTTAAAACATTAACTAATTTATCTGTGAGCAGATACTCCAAAAATCCGCCCGTAAATAAAGATGAATACGATATATTGGCAAACGTTTCAACTCTTCTTAAAGGTTCTAATACTTTATGCTCAACATTTTCGATATATGAAGTCATTAAAATTTTATCGGATTTGGCTTCGTTTTCTTGATTTTGAGTAGGTTTGGCAGGAATATTTTGCTTTAAAGAATCAAAATATTGTGATTTTGTTTTTTCATAATCATTTTTTGTAAAATTATAATCTTTAACAGACTTTAAAGCAGAATTTATATCAACTCTTTCTTTCAATTTATCAACAAAGTAAGACTTGGTTTTTTGCTCAAAATTTAGTTCGGAATTAATATTTTTTTCTTGTTCATCAGATATCAAGGTAAATAATTTGGGGTCATTAATAATATCTTGAGAGGCATCAAAGCTTGCTTTTCTGATTAGCCCAAGCTGTGATTTCATTGAATTTTTTATACCTTTTGCATAAAATAACGCACTTAAGCCAAGTGAAACTAACGATAAAGCCTTTGGTAATGAAATATTTTTCTTTAAAATATTCAATGAAGAATTTTTGTATTTGCTCAAAATACCTGAAAGATTTTTGGCTATTGAGCTTTTATCTGAATGTTTGTTTAAAAACGGAATAATTTTTGTAACCGCATATGGTAATGATGCCAACAAACTTGCAACAGACATTAATTCAATATTGTATGTTAAAAAGAAAGATTCGGAATCTTCGGCCTTTTCATGCTCATAATTATCAAGCACTAATATGGGGTCAACGATAGTTTTTGCTTTTTGTTTTAATTTTTCCGTATCTACATCCGGATATGAAGATACAGCAGTTTGTGACTGCCCTTTTTGCCAGTCATTATATTGTCCAATATGTTTTCTGTATTCGGTATAGAAAGATACAATATTGTTCATTTAAACATACATAACCTTTCCGCAATAAATACATAACGTTTAAAATACTTTAAAATTGTTACTATATCTATAATTATTTATTAATATTTACATTTTTTTAGTAAAATAGAATAAAAGATAAGAGGGATAATTAATGGGATTAAATTCATATTTGGGAATAGATGTAGGCTCTGTAACAACAAAAGCTGCAATAATAGATGAAAAAGGGCAATTTATAGACGGATATATGACACGAACTGCGGGCAAGCCAGTAATTGCAGTACAAGAATCACTAAAAAATTTACAAAAACAAGCAAAAGAAGAATATAACATATTAGGTGTAGGAACAACAGGCTCGGGAAGAAATTTAGCAGGAGCCTTAGTCGGAGCAGACGTAATAAAAAATGAGATTACGGCTCATGCCGTTGCCGCAAGCACTTATGTCCCCGGAGTACAAACAATATTGGAAATAGGCGGACAAGACAGTAAAATCATAATATTGCGTGACGGAATAGTTACGGATTTTGCAATGAATACGGTATGCGCAGCAGGTACAGGCAGTTTCCTTGACCAACAAGCCTCAAGACTAAATGTACCGATTCAAAACTTTGGCGAATTGGCGTTAAAATCTACTTCTCCAGCCAGAATTGCTGGAAGGTGCGGAGTTTTTGCAGAAAGCGACCTGATACATAAACAACAGCTAGGTTATCCGGTTGAAGATTTATTATACGGGCTTTGTCAGGCTCTTGTAAGAAACTATTTAAGTAATTTAGCTCTCGGTAAAGAAATATTGCCTATTGTTACTTTCCAAGGCGGAGTAGCTACTAATTCAGGCATGGTAAAAGCTTTTGAAGAAGCACTTAACACTAAAATAACCGTTCCTGATAATCACCAAACAATGGGAGCAATAGGTGCCGCACTTTTAGCATTGGAAAATCATCAATATAATAATAAAGAAACAACATTTAAAGGCTTTAGTGTAGGAGAAATTTCTTTTAATTCTTATACAAATCAATGCAGCGGATGTTCTAATAATTGTGAAATAATAACTATTGTAGAAGGCAATGTTACCTCACCGGAATTAAATAACAAAACAGACAAAATCATTGCACGTTGGGGCGGAACTTGCGGAAGATGGGATGTTAATTAAAAATTTATGTAAATATTTGTAAAACTTTTAAATCATTTACTAAAGATGCTTGTCTAAATATCCGACATACTTAATAACAAAGTATATATCAAGGAGCAAGAAAATGGGACTTGCAGCATCACAAGGGCGATATTTAAGTCTTACGGCAAGGAATAATGATTTAATTTATGAGGCACAGCAAATTTCTCAACAGAGATTAAACATTGCTAAAGACACTCAAGTTGCCGCAGATAAATATAACAAAGCTTTAAGTAATACAATAATGCAAGCTTCAACTCCTGAAGGAAGTAATCAAAGGCTCACTTATGAAATATTAACAAGCCAAGATCCTTTTTCAGGCTTGTGTATGAGATTAATAGATTCCTACGGTAATGTTGTAGTACCAAAACAAGGTTATACTTTAGAAGTAACAAAACCTAATGAGGACGGAATCGACCAAACAACAAAAGTTACATCTTCAGCTGAATTTTTGGCTAAATTTATGCCTGATTTAGATTCCGATACTGCGGAAAAACTAAAAGCAATGAATTTAGAAGAATTAAGTGAATATTATAAAACTAATTTTACGGATTCAAATTTAAAATTAAACCTGAGAAATAATGTCAATACAAACTTAATAAATGAAGGTGAACACTATCTTGAAGATGACAATTGTTTAGATCCTGCTTATCTGCAAGAAATGATAACAAGCGGAGAATGGACAATCCAGCAAGCAGGTGACACGGAAAGCGGGTGGGATGACATTACTTGGCAAGGTTCAAATTCAATAACTGAAATTTATGATACATCAGATGATGCGGTAGCTGAAGCGGAATATGAAACAGCTACAAAAGAACTTCAAAAAGAAGATAAAATTCTGGAACTAAAATTGGAACAAGTTCAAACCGAACAAAAAGCAGTAGAAACAGAAATCAATTCGATTAAAGATATTATTAAAAAGAATATCGAAGATTCTTTTAAAACCTTCGGTTAACGAATAATATTAAAGCAAGACGTTACTTCACCTAATACTTCATTATCTTGGGACTGGATTTTTTTATTATACAATTTACTTATTTGGTTGGATTCAATATTATTTTTATCCAGCCAATTAAGCTGTAATAATGAACAAATCGTGGCAAATGCACGTGCATCCATGTTTGAATCCGCAATTTTTACAATAAGGCACTCTTCCTTATCTAAATTTACGACAACACACAACCCACAAGCACCAACTTTTGCTATTAAATTATTTGAAGCATTAATTATTTCGGAATCCAACCTATAATTGCCTCCGATTAAGTACGGATAACGCAAAAAAGCTTGAGTTATTTTTTTATATTTAGAATTCGTAAAAAGATTCAAAAATCCTCTTCCCAATGTTTCTAAACTTGTAGCTATAACCGGCAATGTGCAACCGTCTTTACTTATTACAATATTGTTTTTATCCGTTTCACACAATCTGCATACATTATCAATTATTAATTGAGAAAGAGGATGATTTAAATTATTATACTCATCAACAGAAAATCCCTTTTCTTTGCAGACAGCAAGCATTAGGGCATGTTTTCCCGAACAATTATTATGAATTTTATCGGGGTTTTTATTTGTTTTAATAAGATTTTCTTGTTCCTTTTTACTTAAAGGACTATGAGGAGCACATAATAAATTATCGGGAATAAAATTATATTTGTTTAAAATCGATAAAACAATTTTTCTGTGCATCTCATCTCCCGTATGTGAAGCACAGCATAAAGCCAATTCCTGCTGTGTTAAATCTAAATTTAAATCAATTGCTATCGATGCTTGCAGAGGTTTCATACAAGAACGATGATAAAATTTATAATTATTATCTTCTCCGATTTTATTAATAATACCGTTTTTATTCATATGTATAATCAAGCCAAAATGGACTTGTTCCGCAAGTCCGTTACGATAATGTTTTATTAATTGAGCATATAACGGTTCATTATTATTCATCATAAATTATTTTATCTCAAAATAATCTAATTGTTTTTTCATTTTTGCGTATGATTTAAACAAATATAATAATGTAGTATAATTGTGAAGATTATAAAGAGAATTTATTAAGAGAGGTATGGATGCAGCTGTTTGAAGTAAAAGATAATATGGCAAAAATTGATTATAATCCATCGGAAAATAATCTTTTGCCGTCAGATTTTTTATTGATAGAAGATTCTGATAAAAAGATTATAGCTCAAGTTGTAAATATATTGCCAACCGAAAATCCTAACACAAATATGGCTGAAGTTAATTTTTCTCTATTTATAGACGAAGAAGATAATTTGTCTTATTATAACGGATTTGTTCCCTCTCAAGATTCATTAGTTATATATGTTCAACCCGAAGAAATAATTAATTTGATTAAAGATTCGGAAAATAACATATATTTTGGGAATCTTACTAATCATAAAGACTGTTTTGTAACCACTTCAATGGCTTTTATTAACGATAAATGCCATATTTTATCCGACAGAGATGATAAAACAAAAATATTAATTCAAAATATTACATCAGAACTCTATTCAAAAAATAATATGATTATTCTGATTGACTTTGACGGTAGATATAATTCAATTTTAAACGTAGAAAGATTTAAATTTACGGAAGATTTTAAATTACCGTTAAATATTGAAGCTTTTAATGTAATGCTTAATAACGATTTAGGAAATTGTACAAAAAAAGATAGAGATATAATAGAAAATATAATTTTTGAGTTGAAAGAATATCTTGCTACATTAAAAGAAGGTTATATACCTTTTTCAGTATTTAAAGAAGTTATAGAATCAGAATTAGAATCAAATACCATTTCAGGCTTAAAGTTATTCAACGAAAAGCTGAATATATATCAAAAACAAAATCTTTTTACAGAAAATACGGAAGACGCAGAATCACTAAATGAGAAATTAATCAATAAAAAAATTCTTATAATTGATGCAACCAAAACTGATGAGAAGTGGCACGGTTTAATACTTGATACAATATCGAAAATAATTAATATAAAAACATATATAGTCTTATCGCTCAATGATTCAAATATAAACAAAGAGTCTATAAATAATTTATACGCAAATGATAAAATAATACCTATTGTGTCCACAAATTATGAAAACTCAATTAATGACATATTAAAGCCGTTGTGTAAAAATAATATCTTGTTTAAACCGTCAAAACCTCTTGAGAATAAAGAAATATATGCAAACATTTTAAATAAAATAAACACGGGAGATTTTGTCTTATATGGTGATTCTACACTATTTTTATCCTTGGTAGTAGAGTTGCAGCCTTTTGACGCATCTACAAGTGAAAATGTAATTCAAAATGAAATAAAACAAGATGTTGATAAACTATTATCACCCTCAAGTGACGTAATTCAAGCAAAAACTGAAATAAATAAAGAAATCAAACAAGAGATTATTGATGATAAAGATATAAATGATGAAGACTTGGATTTTCTTGACGAAGAAAATTCGGAAAATAATCCGTCAAAATATAATGTTTTTGAACCGCTGAAAGAACAAAAACAAGATTTACAAGAAACCGAAACTACTGAAAAAGAGTCAGAATCCGAAAACATACAACTAACAGAGACCGATGACACGCAGCCAGATATAAAATTAGAAAATGAATCATTAGAAAATGAATTATTAGAAATTGAACCATTGGAAAATGAATCCAAAGAAAATGAACCTGAAAAAAATACTTTGCAAGAAAATGAAAATCTTCCATCCGAACCCGAAATCATAAATACAACCGATGAAAAACCTGAAGATGAAGCTCAAGTTAATTCTGTAAATGATAAAATAGAACTTTTATGGGAAGAAGATATAAATAACACAGATACCGAACCTACGAATCAAGAACCCGATACAATTTTAGATGAAGTAACAAATGATATTCAAACCCGAATTGAAGCAGATACGGCAAAAATTGAAGAAAATAATATCAAGAGTCTACAAGATATAATTGAGACAGAAGAAAATAAAGAAAATAAAGAAAATAAAGAAAACGAAAACGACCAAATTATAATCAACAATACGCAAAAAAACGAAACAAAATTGCAAAATACAAATCCGAAAGAACAAAAAAAGCTTCCGATATATGAAACGGATGACTCAAACAGTTCGATAATGGAAAATGAACTTCCATTCAAAATAGGTGATAAAGTATATCACCCTAAACACGGTAACGGAGTAATAGAAGGTTTTGCAAATTACAGTAATAAGATTTTGTTTTGCCAAGTTGAATTTGAAAATGTAGGCAGAAGAATTCTCGACCCCAGAATATCAGGACTTGAAAAAATATCCTAAAAAGAAAGAGGGTTAATGAAAACCCTCTTTTTATATTAATATAGTTAAATCAAAGATAATAATTAAATTTTATTTAGTGTTTCTGCAACTTTAGTAGCAGTTTCTTTAACTTTAGCATCTTCATCAGCTTTAGCAAGTTCAAATATAGTAGCTAAGTCAGCTTTATATTCGGGCTTTGCAATATGGCTTAAAGCTTCAAGACCTGCAACTCTGAGCATAGGATTTTTATTTGATTTTACGGTATCAATAACTTTTTCAATTGCGGGTAAATCTTTCATTTCCAAAACATTACCGTTTTGTTTAACCAATTCATTATTTAAACGTTCTTGAATATAAGCTAAAGTATATAAAGAATATTGTTTATTAAGTTCAGCTTTTTCTAAAGGAGAAGGAGTAGAAGCTTTTTCCTTTTCTTCAGGAGTTAATTTATCTTCGGGTTTTTGTCTTAACTCAATAATTTCAGGGCTTGGCGCTTCAAGAGCAGATGTATCCTTATCAATAATAGCTGTTAAGGCATCAACAATTTTGGTATCCAATAATCCGTTAGCGGCATCACCGGAATTTTTAATAGCATCTGCAACTTCTTCAATAGCAGCTCTTTGAGCATCTAAATCATCAGTAGCTAAACGTCCTGCGAATGCTTCCGGATCGATAGCGGGAGCAGCAGTTGACGGAGTATCTACAACAGGAGCTGCGGCATTAGGAGTTTGTACATTTGGTTGTTGTGTTTGAGGTTGCTGTGTTTGGATTTGTTGAATTTGAGGTGCCGGTATCTGTTGTTGAGGCATCTGTGGATATTGAGGTGCTTGAACCGTTGCCTGAGATGCAGGATATGGCATTGAATACTGCGGTATCATAATCGGTTGTTGGACCGGCATATATTGTGCAGGCATTTGACAACCCATTGCATTAGGAACTGCACCTTGTCCTTGCGGATTAATTATTTCTATATTTACACCGTTAAATTGTGATCTGTCCGTTGTAGCAGGCATGTATGTGCTTGCCGTGGGATAATTATATATTACACCAGGAGTTTGAGTTTGTGAGTATTGTACCGGATTAACTGCATTTTGAGGCATGACTGCCGGAATCTGTTGTGCCGGTATATATTGAGTTTGGGGTGCTTGTATCATTTTTTACTCCTTATTATCTATATCTATATAAACGTATTTTCACAATTTTAAATGCTCGTAATTTAAAAAAATTGCTAAATTATTTCTATTATTTTATTTTTTTATAAAAAAAATGCCTCAATTGCAAGTATCATTTGAAATAAATAAATTTTACATTTCTTAATAAAGAATTAGTTATTATTGTTTGTACAAAAAATTTTATTTAAGGTAGAATAAGACATGTAGGGATTATTTATCTGTTATAAATATGAATGAAGCTAGTAAAACTGCATATAAATTCAATATAAAAGATTATCAGGAGTTAATTGACACTCTGGCAAAAGTTGAATATAAAAAGCTGTCTGCGAAGCATTTGATTGATTTTTCTGAATTGGTAAATATTGGTACACAAGTAATACATAAGTTGTGTGCAAATTCCGAACCTGATAAATATAATAAATCATACCTTTCAACAGCAATAAAATGGGCAATACGCAACGAAGTCAGAAGAAGATATAAATGGTATGTACTAAAAAATCAGCAAGAAAATTTAATACTTGATGAAGAAAATCAATGTAATATCAGAGAAGCAGTATATAAAACTATTTTATCCGTTGATGAAATGGCGGAAGGTGATAATCCTACCCAAATAAAAGACTCAAAACGAAACCCTGAAGAAGTTGTATTATTTTCGGAATTAAGTGAAAGTATCAAACAGGCAATAAAAAATTTACCGCCGAGAGAACGTGAACTTATAGAATGCAAATTCTTTAATGATAAAAAATTAAGAGAAATATCCGAAGAATTTAATCTTTCTCCTTCAAGGATTTCACGTATAATTCAATCAGGACTTAACAGAATAAGAAAAGAGCTGGTTAAACAGAATTTGGTATAAAACAAGGCAAAATGTCTTGTTTTATTTTGGAAAAGGAGAGAGCATGTCAAAATTAATTAGTGGAATAATGTCATATATTTTGCCGCCTTCTAATGATGTTTTTTACTCATTATTTGAAGAAGGAACCGGGTATTGCAAGCAGGCAGCTGAACTATTCAATGAAATATTAACGGAAGGTATCACTGAAGATAGGATAGCACGTGCAAAACAATATAAGCATGCCAGCAGTAAAAATATAAAAAAAACACTGGAAGTATTGGATACATCATTCGTAACACCGATAGACAGAGAAGATATCCAAAATATCGCTTCATTATTAAATAAAATAACAAAGAAAATAACAAAGTCATGTTTAAATATAAAAATATACAGACTGGAAGAAGTAACAGATAATTTAAGAAACCAAGCTCAAACATTAATAGCAGCTACAAGTGAACTTGAGCAGATATTTGCTAATTTTAAAAGGCCTACTATTTCCGATATGACTGCAAAAAACCTTAAGATGAAAGAAATCGAAACAAGAGGGGATGAAATTCTTATAGCAGCAACCGAGATTCTATTTTCAGGGAAATACGATGCATTAAATGTAATAAAATTAAGAGATATACATAAAGATTTGGAAAATGCACTTGATAGTTGTTATAGTGTGTCTGATGCCGTTGTCAGCGTGGTTCTAAAGTTGAGTTAGAGGAACTGAATTATGACACTGACTGTAATATTATTAATAGCGGTAATAGTGTGTGCATTGGCATTTGATTATATAAACGGATTTCATGACTGCGCCAATTCAATAGCATCTGTTGTATCAACAAAAGTATTATCACCGAGACAAGCGGTATTATACGGAGCAACACTTGAGGGAACGGGGGCTCTTTTGGGCGTCAACGTAGCAAAAACAATCGGAGCCGGTATAATATCAAGTGATACAATAACTTTGCAAGTAATATTATGTGCATTAATAACAGCAGTAATATGGAATTTATTAACATGGTGGTTCGGGCTTCCCTCCAGTTCATCACATGCGCTTATTGGAGGTCTGTTAGGGTCAGCCTATATTCATGCCGGAATAAATACAATAAATTTCACCATATTAACGGATAAAGTTATAATACCGATGTTTGCATCACCGTTAGTAGGTTTTACAATAGGATTTATGGTAATGTGTTCTTTTTTAAGGTTATTTTATAAAATGAAACCTGATGTAATCAACAGACGGTTCAGACGGGTTCAGATAGTAGCATCAGGATTAATGGCATTAAGCCACGGATTAAATGACGCCCAAAAAACTATGGGAGTTATAACAATGGCATTGGTAACGGGCGGAGTAATAGTTATGCCGCAAGGCGAATTTAATATACCTATATATGTTAAAATCATCTGTGCGATAACCATGGCGATGGGAACAATGACAGGCGGATGGAAAATTATAAAAACTATGGGCAGCAAGATAATAAAATTAAAACCAATATCGGGAGCAGCATCGGATTTTTCCGCATCTTCAATAGTAATGCTTGCTTCTGTATTCGGAATACCCTTATCAACAACACATGTTGTATCCACATCAATAATGGGTGTAGGAACAGCTATTAAACGGGGGGCAGTCAGAACAAATATAATAAAAAATATTGTAACGGCATGGGTGCTTACAATTCCTTGCTGCGTTATAATGTCATTAATAATATATTCATTATTAAAACATATACCTCACTAAAGGAGAATAAAATGGCACTAAAATCAATGCAATATCAAACACAAGGCACATGCTGCGCATTAATAAATATAGTAATAGAAGACAGTACGGATACGGTTTATGATGTCGAATTTTTAGGCGGATGCAACGGGAATCTTGAAGGGATAAAACATCTTATAAAAGGAATGAAGATTGAAGATGTTATCGGTAAACTAAACGGAATAAAATGCGGAGCAAAAGAAACCAGCTGTCCCGACCAGCTTTCAAAATGTCTGCTTAAATATAAACAGCAAATACAACAAGACCTAAAACCAATTTTATAATATAATCATACAAAAGGGTATAAAGTGACAATAGAACTAGACAATAAACAAGGATTAATAGCAGGAAACGGACAATTACCCGTCCAATTGGCAAAAAATGCAAAAGAAAACGGATTTGAAGTAATTGCAATTTCCTTATCATCAGATAATAAAAAAGAATTAAGAAAATACTGTTCAAAAGTATATGATTATGCTCCCGGGGAAGTATTAAAAATAAAAAAGGCATTAGAATCCGAACAAATAAAACAATTAACTTTTATAGGCAAGGTTTCAAAAAGTTTGGTAGTTAAACGTCCAAGGTTCGACAGTTTGGCAATAGAGTTTTTAAAACAAGCAAAAAGGCTTAATGATGATGCAATAATGCTGTTTCTTGTTGAAGAACTGAAAAAAATCGGCATCACGGTATTGGATCAAACAATTTTTATAAAAAATTTAATGGTATCAAGGGGTATACTCGGGAAAATACAACCGGATGAAGCTTTATTATCCGATGTAGAATACGGATATAAAATAGCAAAAGAAATGGGAGAGCTGGATATCGGACAATCCGTTGTTATAAAAGACAGGATGATAATGGCGATTGAAGCAATCGAAGGCACTGATAAATGCATAAAAAGAGGATGCAAATTAGGGAAAAAAGGTGCCGTGATAGTAAAAGTCGCAAAACCAAATCAGGATAAAAGGTTTGATATACCTGCTTTCGGGCTTAATACGCTAAAAACAATGAAAAGATATCATGCCAGACTTATTGCGGTTGAAGCTAATGAAACCATATTGGTTGATCAAAAAAAGACAATTGAATACGCTGATAAAAATAATATAATAGTAATGGCTATATGAAAAAATTATTTATAATTACAGGTGAATATTCGGCAGATAAGCATGCTTCCAATATAGTAAAAGAATTAAAACATCTCAATCCCGATATTCAAATAGAAGCGGTAGGTGGCGAAAATCTTGAATCGGAAGGTGTAAAATTATTTTGTAATCATGCAAAAATGTCTGCAATGGGATTTAATTTCAAAATAATAAAAAATCACATTGAGCTTGGGAAAAAGCTCGCTGCATATCTTAAAAATGAATATAAACCTGATTTGGTTTTAATGATTGATTATGGCGGATTTAATTTAAATCTTTCAAAAATACTAAAAAAATACGGAATTAAAATATTTTATTATATTCCGCCTCAGATATGGGCATCACGCAAATGGAGAATTAAAACCGTTAAAAAGAATATAAATAAAGTGCTTACTATTTTCCCGTTTGAAAAAGAAATGTACGAAAAAGAAAATATTGATGCAGAGTTTGTAGGGCATCCTTTATTAGCTGAGATTCCCGAAAAAACAGATAAAAATATTTTTTTTGAGGAATACGGTTTTGGCAAAAATAAAAAGCTAATTTCTATTTTCCCGGGGTCACGAGTATTTGAAATAAATAATCTGTTAAAATTATTTTTAGATGCTGCAAGAATTATAAAATTAAAAAATTCAAATGTGCAATTTGCGCTTTGTCAAGCTCCTTCAATAAAAGATGATTTGATAAATAAAACTCTCGAAAAATATAAAGATTTAAACATAACGGTATTAAAAAATAAAAACTATGAATTATTATCAGTATCCGACGCATTAATACTGGCATCAGGTACCGTAGCTCTTGAAGCGGCATTATATTCAACACCAATGGTCATAAGTTACCGAGGTCCTTTATTTTTATATATTATATACAGACTGGTAAGATGTATAAAAAGGGTCAGTTTGCCAAATATTATTTTAAATCAAGATATTATACCCGAACGTATACAATTTCAAGCAAAATCAGACATTATTGCATCCGATATATTAAAAATAATAAACAATGAACAATATAGAGAAGAAATGATAAGTTCATTAAATAATGTTAAGGAAAAATTAACCACAACTGGTGCAGCAAAAAACGCTGCAAAAATAATAAATAATAATATTTAATGTATATAAATATTTGGGAAAATTTAAATAATATGTTAATATAAATTTGTAAAACTTTATTAAAAATGAGCAAATTTTATAATTTATAGACTTATAATAAACAAATTCAGGACTGGTTAATGCAAAAACAAACAAAAGTAAAAAATTTAAATAATAAAGAAAAACTCTCTCCCTCAAGTAAAACAACAAATCCGATAGATAAAAGCGGATTAATAGCCAAAATCAATATACTTGGAAATGGGATGGGAGCTATAAAAGAACCGCATGTTAGTATCAACCATCACACCGATAAAGCATACAGCAGTGTTGATTATGCCGGTTTTATCAGAACTGTTAATGAAATTATAAAAAATAATTGTGAATTACGGGATTGTTTAAACGGATTTCATAATTTATTTATGACATATTTAAATTGCTCTTATACAGCCCTTGGAATCATAAATGAGAAATCAAATACCATAAATATTAAATTAATAGATAAAAATTCAAGTGTATATTCCTTCAAAGTATTTATGAATGATAAACAAAACGAAATAATTAAAACACTTGATACCGGTGAAATTACGACAATAAATAACTCGGCATTTTTAAAAATACCGACCTTGGCATCATTACCAAGCGTTATAATACCGATTAAGTTTCAAGGTAAAAATATTTGTGTCGGATTAGCAAGTGATTATAATGTACAAAATCATATAAATTTATATGAATTAGCAGCAAATCATTTGGGATTAATCGTACAAAATTCATCATTATATGATAAAGTATCTCAAAGTTCAAATATGGACAGCTTAACAAACCTATACTCCCATAGAAGATTCCATGAACTGTTAAGCCAAGAAATAGAATTTGCCCAATCAAATAATCAAAAAGTATCCGTAATGATTCTGGATATAAATGATATGACACAAATCAACAGAGAATACGGGCATTCTAAAGGTGATGAAGTAATAAAAACCGTTGCAAATAAAATATTATCCAACATAAAGAAGCAGGATATAGCAGCAAGATACGGCGGAGATAAAATATCCGTAATTTTGAAAAATATGAATGCAGAAGAAGCCAAATATATGGCAGAATATCTTACATATTCACTATCTTGCTGTTTAATAGATGATATTGGTCCTATAAATAAAGTATCGGTCGGGATTGCCACTTATCCTGATGATTCAATGGATAAAGAAAAACTATTAATACTGGCAGAACAGGCAGTACTTGTTTCAAAAACAAAAGGATACAAAAACGGCAGATCAACTATTGTTTCAACACAAGACTATGATTTTTGGGATGATACAGCATTAAATTCATTTGCAACAGTAATGGCAAAACGTCATTCTCAAATAGGTATTAATTTTGAAGAAGCACTGGTTGATCAATTCCAGAATGAAAATATACTTTCAAGGAATCACTTAATAGAAGTAGTAACATCATTGGCAAGTGCAATAGATGCGAAAGATAAATATACAAAAGACCATTCTTCATCCGTATCAAGATATTCGGTAGCATTGGCAAAGGCTATTAATTTACCGGAAAAAGAAATAGAAAGTATAAAACTGGGTTCACTGCTTCATGATATAGGTAAAATCGGTATACCTGAAGATGTATTAAGGAAACCGGACAGATTAACCGATGAAGAATATAAAATTATACAGCAGCACCCGTCTATCGGTGTAAAAAAGATTTTGGAGCCGAATCCTTTACTACATGATTTAATTCCGATTGTTAAATATCACCATGAAAAATGGGACGGAACCGGCTATCCCGATAAATTGAAAGGTGACCAGATCCCGCTTGCGGCAAGGATAGTTGCGATAGCGGATACATATCATGCTCTTATCAGTGACAGACCATACAGAAAAGGTTTAAGTGTTGAAAAAGCTTGTTCTATTCTTGAAGAAGGAGCCGGTACCCAATGGGATAAAGAACTTGTAAGACAATTTATTTCTATCGCTCCGTCTCTTGCAACTATGATTTAGTCGCATTTATGAAAATAAGGAAGTTCCGATTTTAAATCAAGTTTTTTAGCGTTTTGTTTAAATATTTTTGATTTATAAATACCTGCATAAGCTAAAAGATATTTAATGCTTACAGCTAAACAACCTAAACCGTACTTACAAGACCTCGTAAAGTTAATAGAAGAAGCTTCGGGGAAATATTTTGTAGGACAGCTTATTTCTCCAATGTTAAATCCATAATATGCAATAAGGGCCAACATTTCATTATCAAAAATAAAATCATTATCGCAATCGGCTAAAGGCAATTTTTCCAATACTTCTCTTTTAAATCCTCTATAACCTGTATGGTATTCGCTCAAATGTTGATTCATAAAGAAATTTTGAAACGCAGTCAAAAATTTATTGGCAATGTATTTATATAATGGCATACCCCCCGCAAGCGCATTAGACAGCATTCTTGAAGCGAGTACCACATCATACTCTTCAAAAGCAAGCATAGAAGCTATTGCAGGAATTAATTTGGGGGTATATTGATAATCAGGATGAAGCATTATAATTATATCCGCATTAGAGTTTAGAGCTGCAATATAACAAGATTTTTGATTAGCGCCATAACCTTTATTTTCTTTATGAACTATGGTTGTAATATTAAGTTCTTTAGCCAAATTTTTTGTAGAATCCTGCGAATTATCATCAGTCAAAATAATCTCATCAACAACTTCTTTATATATTTCGCTATATGTTTTTTCTAATGTTTTTTCTGCATTATATGCAGGCATAACTACTACTATTTTCTTACCGTTTAACATATAAAAATTATAAAATATAAGATTGATTAGGCATAATATGTTGTTAACTTTTGTAAAAAAATGATATAATATACTTAAGTTTTAAAAATAGGAGTCGATGATAAATTTATAAATTGGTGGTAGTTAATTAATGGATGTTAAAGAGTTACAAGACAGCCTTGATAGTGTTCTTAATTTATCAAACAATGATAAACAAACAGTTTTAATAGTAGACGATGAAGAAAACAATCTTCAATTATTAAAAAGAACATTTAGAGGACAATATAATTTATTAACGGCACATAACGGTGTTGAGGCTTTAGATGTTGTAAAACAATACGGAGACTCAATTGCGTTAATTGTAAGTGACCAAAAAATGCCTATAATGGAGGGTACTGAATTTTTTAAAGAGGTCAGGAAAACGAATCCTCAAATAATAAAAATCCTTTTAACCGGTCACGTAGGTACTGATATATTGGTTTCAGCAATTAACGATTGCGATTTATTCCAATATATACTTAAACCGTTTGAACCCGAAGAATTAAAAATAGCTGTTGAAAACGGAATTGAAAAACATTCAATGGCCAGCAATAATAAATTGTATTATAACGAGTTAAGAGAATTATTCTACAAAACTATACGTGCGATATCAAATGCTTTAGATACAAAAGATTCATATACAAACGGACATTCTTTAAGGGTAACTCTATACTCTATGATACTTGCAAAAGAACTGAATCTTGATGATACAACTATGGAAGATATAGAAATAGCAGGGTTATTGCATGATATAGGTAAAATAGCAATGCCTAAAAGCATTTTGTGCAAAAACGGGAAATTAAACGATGAAGAATTTCTGATAATGAAAACTCACCCGATAAGAGGCGGAAATATTGTATTTAATATAAAAAAATTGCAGTTAATTTCTTCCTGGGTAAAAACACATCACGAAAAATGGGATGGTTCCGGTTATCCTGACGGAATAAAAGGTGAAGATATTCCATTAGCAGGCAGAATTATAGCACTTGCCGATACTTATGATGCTATGACCTCAACAAGACCATATCGTACGGCACTGCCGCATGAAGTTGCAATATCTGAGATTAACCGTTGTGCAGGTACTCAGTTTGATCCTGTTTTGGCTAAACTGTTTGTTAAACTTTCTGACAAAATTGATGAAGCAAGAAAAAATCCCGAAGAAGCTTATCATAAATATTCTTATTTAGTCAGAAATATAGATTTTAAAATCAGTTCTGAAGCTGCTACTCAAGCGAGCTAACATTGATACTTACAAAATCTGAGAAATTCCGTTCTAAAGATTGCACCATATCATTTGATGCATTAATCCAAAAATTAGAAGATGCAAGAATTTTGGACACATTACCATCATCGTTAATTTTAAACACTAATGGGTCAGAGCCTTTATAAGAAGACAAGGTGTCTTTAATAGCAATCAATGTTTCAAACGGTATTTCCTGTTTCAAAGACAAAGTAACAATATTACTGTTTTCAACAGGTTTAACATTTTCGACAATAATTTGTGCGGTATCATCTTCTTTTTTTTGATATCGTCCTGAAATAATGACCTTTTTTTCCTGCTCTATAAAAGAATTATAATTTTGGAGAATTTTATGAAAAGCGACAAAAGCTATTTCACCGGTTAAATCTTCAATTACACCTGATTTTAAAAATTTAGTGGGATCTTTTTTGGTAGCAATTTGCCTTACAGAACTCAAAAGTCCGCATACAGTCACAAATGTATTATTTGGTATATCTTCCAATTCATTAATATTATGAGTAGTTAAGAAAGGAAGTTTATCTCTGATAGATTCCAAAGGATGACTTGTTACATAGAACCCTAAATATTCCTTTTCAAATTCCTGAAGTTCTTTATCCGAAAACTCTTCATCAGAACCGAATAATTCAAAAGAACGCATTTGAAAACTGTTTCCTGTTGAATTATCCGATAAACCGGAAAACAGACTGACTTGTCCCAGTTCTTTAGCTTCTGCCTCACGTGCAGCCGCATTTAATATATTATCTATATTATTAAAAATTTTCTTTCTGCAAGGTTCAAGACAAGAAAGCGCTCCTGCCTTGGTAAAATTTTCCAAAGCTTTTCGGTTGATAATTCTTGGATTAATTCTTTGGGTAAAATCCGCAATTGATTTAAATTCACCGTTTTTTGAACGTTCTTCAATAACTTCTTTAAGAACTGTTTCTCCTATACCTTTAATTGAGTTTAAGCCAAATCTTATATTATTTCCGTCAGGGGTAAATTCTGCGTTAGATTTATTAATATCAGGCGGTAAAACTTTTATTCCCGATTTTTGTGCTTCCGATATATAAAGCTGAATTTTATCCAAATCATCTTTTGAATTAGTTAACATGGCACAAATATATTCAACGGGATAATGCGCTTTTAAATATGCGGTTTGATAAGCAACAAAAGCATAACAAGCAGAGTGTGACCTGTTAAAGCAGTATTTAGCAAAACTTTCAATTTGACCGAACAATTCATCCGCCTCTTGCTCAGTCATACCTTTTTTAGAAGCTGCTTCGACAAAACGGACTTTTTGTTTTGCCATCTCCTCCAGTTTTTTCTTACCCATCATACGGCGAACCATATCAGCTTCACCAAGTGTATAATCTGCAAGAACTTGGAAAATTTGCATAATTTGCTCTTGATATACAATAGTACCGTATGTATCTTTTAAAACTTTTTCCAATAAAGGATGTGCATATGTTATTTTTTGCTGGCCATGTTTACGTTTAACAAAATCAGTAACCATGCCTGATTCCAAAGGTCCCGGGCGGAACAGTGCAACCAAAGCGCCCAAATCTTCAAATACTGACGGTTTTAAATCTCTTACAAGTTTTTTCATCCCCGATGATTCTAACTGAAATACACCATCAGTATTTCCGTTAATCAGCATTTTATATACATCAGGGTCATCCAACGGAATATTATTTATATCTATATCAATGCCATGCCGTTCTTTTATTAATTCAAGAGTCTGCATAATGATAGTTAAGTTTTTAAGACCTAAGAAGTCCATTTTTAAAAGCCCTATTTTTTCGCAATCTTCTTTAGGGTATTCGGTTATAACATTTCCTTCTTTTGCATACTGAACGGGAACAATTTCATCTAAAGGCTGATGCGCAATAATAACCCCTGCCGCATGCATGCCTGTATTTTGTTTTAGACCTTCAATATTTCGGGCTTCATCAATAATTTGTCTTATAAGAGCATCTTCCTCATAAACTTTTTTAAAATCAACCGATACTTCAAGTGCCTTATCAATAGTCATACCTACTTCCGACGGAACATATTGGCTGACTCTGTTTGATATTTCAAACGGAAGATTCATAACTCTTGCTACTGCTTTTATGGCAGCTTTTGCCGATAGAGTACCGAAGGTAATAATTTGGCATACCTTATCTTTTCCGTATTTATCCGTAACATAATCAATTACTTTTTCACGTCCGTCACCAAAATCTATATCGACATCAGGCATGCTGACACGTTCGGGGTTTAAAAATCTTTCAAACAATAAATGATGCTCAATAGGGTCAAGGTCGGTTATACCGAGAGCATAGGCAACCAAACTTCCGGCAGCGGAACCTCTCCCCGGTCCTACCGGAACTCCATGGGTTTTTGAATAATTAATAAAATCCCATACTATTAAAAAGTATGCATCAAATCCCATTTTATTAATAACACCCAGTTCATACTTACAACGTTCTTCAATTTCGGGCGTTATTTCTTTATATCTTTTATCAAGCCCTTTTCTTACAAGTAAATTTAAATAAGAAGGAATCGTATGGTCAGCTGGAACCTCAAAGGATGGCAATATATTTTCACCCATTTTTATAATAACATGGCATTTATCGGCTATTTTTGCAGTATTTTCTATTGCTTGTTCAAAAGTTTCAGAATCCAGCCACTTAAAAGAATCCCTTAATTCTTCAACAGTTTTAACATAAAACTCGTTATTCGGGAATCTGAACCTGTTTTCTTCCTCTTTGAGCGCATTTGTCTGGATACACAAAAGTGTATCATGCCAAGAAGCATCTTCTTTTCTCAGGTAATGGCTGTCATTAGTAATAACAAGCGGGATGTCAAGTTCTTTTGCTATTTCTATTAAAGTCGGATTGGATTTCTTTTGATCATCTAAACCATGGTCTTGAAGTTCTATATAATAATCATCTTTAAATAAATTTTTATACCATATAGCAGTATTTTTTGCACCTTGCTTATTACCGTTCAATATTTCTTGTGCAAGTTCACCTTGTAAACAAGCTGATAAACAAATAAGCCCATCCGAATGTTGTTCCAATATTTCCCTGTTTATTCTGGGTTTATAGTAAAAACCGTTTATATGAGCAATGCTAACCAGCTTAACAAGATTTTGATAGCCAGTATTGTTTTTTGCTATTAATACCAAATGGTATAACTCTCTGTTATTGGAATCTTTTTTTGTAATATCACCATGAAGCACGTAAAATTCACAGCCTAAAAGCACTTTAAATTGACTTTCTTTAGCAAGTCTGTATAGTTCAATAGCACCATACATAACTCCATGGTCGGTTACTGCAACGGCTTCAAAATTATTTTCCTGCGCAAACTTTATTAACTCTTTATTTCTTATCGCTCCATCCAGTAAACTGTATTCCGAGTGAACATGCAATGGTACATATCGCATTAAACTTATCCCTTTAATCTCGACTCTAAATTAAATTTTACTACATTCTGATTTCTAATGTAAATCTTAGAACCATATGTAACAAATATAAATTAACAATTTATATTTCTTTACAAAAATCTGTACAGATTCTAAAGAATTTTAAAAATTAGCCGATAAATCAATTATGTTAAGTTTAATGGAAGGAATTTAATGTTATTCAACAATATAAACGGTCAAATAAGAATTGGATATGGGAATAATTCAGTTACGCAGCCCGGAGAAAAAAACGATAATAGTGGTGAAATATCATCAATAGATGCACAAATTGAATCTTTAGATGAAGATATTGTATCACTTACAAGCGAACAAGAAGAAGAAAGCGGGCAACTTGAGTCATCACAATCAGAATTATCAGGCGTAGAAAGTCAAATAACAGACATACAAGGTGCAATTACAACAGCGGAGGGGAATGTTTCAGCAGCCCAAAGTGAATTATCCGCAGCACAAAATATCCCCGGAGAACAAATAACTAATGAAGACGGAACCGTAACAATTGATTATTCAAAAAGAGATGCAGCAATAGCAGCCGCACAAGCAAAATTAGCTGAAGCACAAGCACAACTTGAAGCTGTAAAAGAGCAATTAGCAGAATTACGAGAACAACATTCGGAAGTAGCAGAGCAAATAGAAGAAATTAATGCTCAAATAGCCGAAGATGAAGCACAAATAGTCGATATTCAGTCACAAATTTCAGAGTTGGAAAGTGAAAAAGAGACTCTTCAAGAAGAAGCTATTGAAGAAGAACCTATTGATCAAACTCAATCTGACCCTCAAGAAATTGATATCTTAAGTTATACCCAAGAAAGAGAAAATATTAATGCCCAAGATTCTGAATTAAGACAAATGTATGCGCAGGGTGATGAAGAGGGAGTTAAAGCTTTTTTTGATGAGTTATATTCAGATAACCCCCTTATGGCTCAGGCTAAATATCAAGAATTTACTCAAGAGCAAGAATTTTTTGAAGAAGTTGACTATCTTACAAGATGGCAGAGTGAAGATTTTACAAGTTTAATGGATTCTCTATCTGTTGAAGAACAAGATAAATTTTTTGAAATAATGGATAAAAACTCTGATGCTCCTATCGGAAGAGGTGTTACTTCTCCCGACGAATTTGATGCATATATGCAAAATAAATTCATTGAATTCTATGGTGAAGAACTCGGTCAAGAACAATTTGAAGCTTACCAAAAAAACAGATGGGATATTAATGGAGTTCAAAGTAGTTATCAACGTGATACTATTGATGCGCAACTTAATGATACTCAATTAAACGAACAGGCCGTTTTTAATGATATTGATGAAAATATTGATTTAAATAAACTTAGAGATGCTTCAAGCGTTGAAGAAGTTTTAGATATACTTGAAAGTTATACTAATGAAGAAGCTGCAAGATTAATTTTTAACGGCATTTGTTCCGATGAAAGCTTTATCCAAGCAACAGGCATTGAATCCATGTCTATTAATGAAGAAGGTAAACTTATCATCAACGGACAAGAAGTTGATATATCGGAAGCCCCAAACCCTCTTCAAGATAAAAAAGATGTTATTAAAAATGCACTCTTTGATTTCAGAAACGGTCAATATGTTGTCAGCGAAAGTGTTTTGACTCAATTGAGCAATAACTCTGTTCAATATGATGATCAAGGTAATATGTTATCTTCAAAAGAATATTTCGTTGATGAGCAAGGAAACTTATCTTTTGTTGATGTTAAATATAACTATGATGATGCGGGTAATTCTTTAGGTTTCACTAAAACAGGATACGATGAAGCGGGTAATGTCTCTTATACTGATGACTATATCTTTGGTGAAGAAAATGGTCAAGCTTCTTTTTCATTCATAAGAAAAGATGCTCAAGGTAATACCGTTTCAGAATTCGATAATTTATCTCCCGATAAAATCACTGAACTTAATGACCTTTATGCTAAAGCCAGAAAATATACTTCAAGACTTGATTTAACTTATGATGAACTTTTACAAATTGATACCATTGATTATTTAACCTCTAAAAATTCCGATGTTGAAGAACTTCTTATGAATCAAGACTACGAAGACGGGATTATCTCTAAAGCTTACAATAAAGGTAAAGAATTATTCGGAAGCTCTCTAAGCAGACAAAATATTTATGAGCAAATGGTTCAAAATGTTGACAATACCAATGCTCTTATTGAAGCTATTAATAACCCCGATGTCTCGTTTGAAGAAACATATAAATCCATCTATGGCGTCGATTATGACCAAGAAGCCATTGATGCCGTCAAAGTCGCTGAAGCCGAAATTCAACTTTATGCTTCTAACGCAGAACAAATTAATCAAAATGACGCACTTTTAAGCAAAGCTTATCAGGATGGCGATTTTGAATTATTGGAAAGAATGTTTGATACTATTTATTCCGATGATCCTGATAAAGCTCATGAAGCTTATCAACAATATCTTGATGAACAAAGTTTCTTAAAAGAAGTTGATTATCTTGAAAGATGGCAATCTTATAATTGCCAATACGGCGCTTTAATGATGTCTTTATCTTCTGAAGAAGAAGCAGCCGAATTGGAAGCAGCAAAAAATAATAATCCCGGTTTGCCTGTCGGAAGCGGGACTGTTACAAAGGATGAATATGATGCATATATGCAAAATAAATTCATTGAATTCTATGGTGAAGAAGTTGGCAGAGAAAAATATGCTCAATTCACTTCCTCTTATCCCGGCAATATACAAAATGTTACAAGTTCATATAGAGATCAAACAACTCTAAATTTAAAAAACAATCTTGCCGCTCTTGGCATTGATTCTGATAATATATCTGAAAATTTTTCAAATTTAAATGAACAAGCTTTTGGTACAAGTCAATCAATTGATTTAACAGATTTGGTTACTGAATATGTTCAAGACCAACAGCAATTTGTAGATAAAGCTTCTTCTGCTCTTCAAACAGTTGGTACCGTAATAATGGTAGGAGGAGCTTTAGTAGCTATTCCGTTATCCGGAGGTACAAGTGCTTCAGCTCTGCCTTATTTAATGGCGGCAAAAGGTGTTATGACCGCAGGCAGATATATGGCTATGATTGGTACTTTCGGCGGTGATGCGCTCCATCTAGCTGATGAATTAACTTCCGAAAACTGTTCCGAAGCAGATTTAAATTATATCCTTAAAGATGCTGCCATTGATGCCGCTATGCATATTTCAGGTAGATTAATCGGTAAAGTCTCCAACGGTGTTCACGATTTAATTAATCAGCATACTGAAATGCTGGGTGGTTTCACTCAAGGAGTAATCGGTTATGGTACTGAAATCGCCGTTGATGCGCCTTTGAGTTTACTTGCTGATTATGCTATTACAGGTGATGTAAGCTTAACCAGTGAAGGCAGAAGCCAGTTGATATCATTGATTACAGGTATTGCCGGTGAAAGAATTAACAATATTCAAATGAAAATCGCAGGAGCTGCCGCTTCCGCCGCTGTTCGTCCCGGTTCAGATAATGACGATTCATCTGATGGCGGCAGTGTTAAACCTACTGATGGTGAAATTACAATCGGTGATGACAGTGTTCCTAAAACCGGAGCCGTATTAGAGACAGAAGATGAAATTCCAAAAACTGAAGCACCTGAAACCGATGATCCTCAAACTGCATATATAAAAACTCAACCAATTGATGAAGCTGAAGCTGTTAAAACCCAGGAAGATGATTGTATTCCGACAGAAAAAGTAGGTGATGATAACCCAACCTATACAAGAAACGGATATGATATTGTAACTTCAAAAGGTGAAAGCTTTAATTTACAAGAGCGTTTTCCAGGATTAGAAGATAGTAGATATGACACGATAGCATCTATTTTTGATGATGGTGCATCAGTTGATGACGTTGATAGATTATGCAGTCTTGAAGTAGATCACTTCGATAGAGCAAGCGGATTAGTATTATCAGGTGATTTTTCAGTAGATAATGCTATTAAAATTTCACAATATGATGATGAAAGATATAGAAATACTCTTAAAGCACTTCATCTAAATCCTGATGGAACACGTATACCAGGGCGTATCAATTATGACGAAGAATATGAGTTTTACACTAAAACACAATCTTTAGATGAACAGGAATATAAAACTGTATGTGCATTATATGAATCAAATCTGGATTTAGATAAAGCAATTGCCTTATCCTCCGTAAGCCCGTCTAAAATTCAAAGTGCAATAAATGACGGACGTATTGATAAAA
The DNA here is from genome assembly GCA_947624645.1 of Candidatus Gastranaerophilales bacterium. Lineage (GTDB taxonomy): Bacteria > Cyanobacteriota > Vampirovibrionia > Gastranaerophilales > Gastranaerophilaceae > Avigastranaerophilus. The sequence goes on along the minus strand of CANQLG010000002.1, from coordinate 76,232 downwards.
TAGTTGAAATAATACAAAATACAAATTCCGAGCCTTCATCATATCAAAAATTATTCGATGTTCCATCTGAACGTTTTGACACGGCATATAATTTTTGGAATCAGGTAAATAGAAATTATTTAGCGCCAAATAACATTCCTACTGAAGCATTATTAATTATGACAACTTCATATAGTGATGATAGATTTCAAAAAATGCTTGATAGTTATGGTTATGATCCTGAAACAGGGACACTTAGCGGTACTCTGCGAAGAGAACCAGAATATGAAATATATAGACTAGGGAAATACCTAGATGAAGAAACATTTAATATCGCTCGCATACTTGTTGATGAAGGATTTTCCTCTTATGAAGCTCTAATAAATTCTGGTGATATAGCTAAACTTGAACCATCTAAATATGAAACTTTACGTTCATTATATGAAGAAAATGGGAAATTATATGATGCAATTGCCTTAGCTAAACTTGAGCCATCTGAATATGAAACTGCTTATTCATTATATAAAGCAAACGTGAATTTAGAAGATGCAATTGCCTTATCTTCACTTGAACCATCTAAAGTACCAAGTGCGATTGAACTTCTACAAAAAGGCTATTCAGTAGATATTATTAAAAAAATCGATGCTGATTTAGCGCATATAGGTGGCGAAAATAATTCTGTCGGAGTATATGGTATTCCTGATTTAGACAAGCATTGGGATGAAATTAATGCGGCAACACACGGACCAAGACTAGACTCAAGTCTTTCAGAGTGGACTATAAAAGTTGGAGATCAAGAAGTTTCCATCTTAACTGATAATAATATGGTACGCCAAAGAAATATACAAGGTTTAGATATTGACGGAATAAGGGTTCTTACAACAGATCAAGAAAAAGCTATTTATGATGCATTCCAAACAATGGAAAGAATGGGTCAAAAGATTCCTGACAAAATCTATATTACAGATTTATTTGTTGAAAGTACTCATCCCGGAACGGGAGAACCAATGACTGCTGCAGGAATATATACCGGTAGAATATCTGATTCAATATTTATAAATTCAATTTATATGAATGATACCTCTTACTTAAAACAAACAATATACCATGAAAGTGCCCATTTGGCAGATGGTACTTATGAAGCTCATAAATCTTTTTATAGTTCAAGCCTTGAATTTACACGAGAAGGTAAAATAAGTCCTAATACAGATACTGTAAACATTAAAGGTGTAGAAGTGCCTATAAAAGATATAAAATATTATATATCCGATTATGCTGCTTCAAATAATGCCGAATTTGTTGCAGAGGTTACTTCTTTAATTACTTCAGGGATAATAATTCGTAGCAGAAATGGAAATTATAAAATCAATTATAATCTGTTAGGAAAATATTTAAATGCAAAAGGTGTAGAAACCACTGTAAGCATTGGTTATAAAAAATCATTTAATCAAATTATGAAATTATATGATATACTAACAGACAATGGTCAAACCATAAGAGGAAGGTAAACTATGACTACAATAATTACATATTCCGAGATAAAAAATCAATATGAAAAATTTAAAAAAAATCCGCCTGAAGATGAATTTGAAAGATGGTATTTACAATATTCATTTGCAAAAAATTTGATTAATTTTGCAAAAAAACAAAATTTGGATAAAGATATTTTTGAATATAACAAAGTTAAAGATGAAGCTGCGCAAAAACTCAGAGATATGGGTTACAATGTTTCAGGGAAATAAATATATTTAACGGGATAATGCACTGATTTTTTTTAAATTGCAAAAATTTTGAAACCGAAAATCGGTTTTCAGGTCAAAACTTTACCTGAAACATCATATTCATGCTAAAATCTTTAAGAGGTCTTAGTATGAATATAAAAGAGTTCAGACAATTAATGGCTAGAAATACCGAAGTAGAAGCTGATTCGGAATTATTTATAATGTTTAATAAATTAAGTCAGCAAGCACTTAAGATTACTAATGAAATAAACAATAAATATAATACTCCTAAAGAAATAACCGCATTATTTTCAAAATTAACGGGTAAGAAAATTGATAAAACATTCAGATTATTTCCCCCGTTTTACTGTGACTGCGGTAAAAATATCAAGGTAGGAAAAAATGTTTTTATAAATGCATGCTGTAAATTTCAAGACCAAGGCGGTATTGATATAGGCGATAACTGTTTAATCGGGCATAATGTTACTATTGCGACATTAAATCACGATTTAAATCCCGAAAAACGAGCTAATTTACATCCCAAATCGGTTAAAATAGGAAATAAAGTCTGGATAGGTTCAGACTGTACTATTTTGCCGGGAGTCACAATCGGTGATGGTTCAATAATCGGGGCGGGAAGTATTGTTACAAAATCCGTTCCGCCTTTATCCGTAGCTGTCGGAAATCCTGCAAAAGTAATCAAAAAAATCGAGGTTAATAATGTTTAAAAAATTAACTATATTTATTATTATACTAATAATATCAGGGGGAATTTTTATGAGTCTAAAATCAAATAATAATTGGGATAAAACCTTTAAAAAAAGTGATAAAGTTAATGTAAAAAAAGTTAAGTTTACCAACAGATACGGAATAACACTCGCAGGCGATTTATATACCGCAAAAGATGTTAAAAAAGATGAAAAATTGCCTGCAATAGCGATAGCAGGACCATTCGGCGCCGTAAAAGAACAGGCATCAGGATTATATGCCCAAACTTTGGCACAAAAAGGTTATATAACGTTGGCTTTTGACCCGTCTTATACGGGAGAGAGCTCCGGGAATCCGAGAAATGTTGCTTCACCTGATATTAATACTGAAGATTTTAGTGCTGCGGTTGATTTCCTCAGCAATCTAAAAAATGTTAATCCCGATAAAATAGGGATAATCGGTATTTGCGGTTTTGGCGGTATGGGATTAAATGCCGCAGCTATGGATACAAGAATCAAAGCAACAGTAACTTCTACAATGTATGATATGAGCAGAGTTAATGCAAACGGTTATTTTGACTCACTTGACGAAAATGCCAGATATCAATTAAAACAAACACTTAACAATCAAAGAACTGTTGACTTTAAAACAAATACGTATGCAAAAGCAACAGGTTTACCCGATAAATTGTCGGGTGATGAGCCTCAATTCGTTAAAGATTATTACGGATATTATAAAACAAAACGAGGATTCCATCCTCGCTCAGTCAATTCTAACGAAAATTGGAATATGACTTCAGCTTTATCATTTATTAATATGCCGATTTTAGCATATAGTTCGGAGATTAAAAGCGCTGTTTTAATGCTTCACGGAGAAAAAGCTCACAGCAGATACTTTAGCGAAGATGCTTTTAAAAAACTTAAAGGTGACAATAAAGAATTATTTATTATTGACGATGCTAATCACGTCGATTTATATGATAATTTAAACAAAATTCCGTTTGATAAAATCGATAAATTTTTTAAAACTTATCTGAATTAATTATACTTTCGGCAAATTTTTTCCAAGTATAATTTTTAGATATAGAATGTGCATTCTTACAATATTTTAAGTACAAATCATAATCATTGTAATATATTGAGCATACTTTTTTTATTGTTAATACAAAATCTTTAAAAGAATTAATATTAAAAACAAAGCAGGAATCTTTATCAAAAATTTCTTTTGAACCTGCCGCAGATGATATAATCGAAGGTTTACCCCAAGATGCAGCCTCAATCACAACAAGCCCGAATGCTTCATTAAATGACGGTAATACAATTACATCTATACCCGAATAAAAATCCGACATATCACTTTGTTTGTCAAGTACTTCTATATTTTTGCTTAATCCAAAAACAGAAACTATTAATTTCATTAATATATCTTTTTCATACTTTGGAGCTATGATTTTTATATTAAATTTAGCACCTAAACACTTGCATACTCCCATTGCCAATAAAAACAGATGACCACCTTTATTTATGGAACTGTTTGCCACCATTCCGAATGTAATTAATTCTTTTTTCTCAACGGGTTTATATTCTTGAATATTTTCCCTGCACCCGGGGTATACTACTTTTATATTATCAGGATTTATACCAAAATTTGAAGAATAATCTTTTTTTATTATTTCAGACATTGCTATAAATTTTGAATTTTCATCTTTTTTATCGAAGAGTCTTCTCTCTCGTTTAATTTTGTTACGGGATAAAAATTGTTTTATTAAATTTAGCGGAAAAGAATTTTTTCTGCATTTATGAATAAATGAATGCGCCTGAAGCAAATTATTTTGATAAATCCATTCTACATTAGCAGTAATAACAAAATCGAATTTGTTCTGACGTATGTATTCATCAGCTTTATTTATATAATTTTTATGAATCGGCTCATCAATAATTACATAACTGTAATCGGGTTTAGAAGCTAACCTGTTTGCTATAACGCACAATTCAACATTTTCTATTTTTTGTAACGCATCAATAAGCTCCGACGTAACAACGTATCCCCCACCCGCAGTTTTTCCGATACCGTCCTTACTATATATAGTACTTGTAACTATTGCAATCTTGTACATATAATCCTTTTTTAAAACTAGATATGCCCTATTGAATAATAACTGAAACCCTTTTTTTCCAGTATATTGCGATTATATTGATTTCTGCCGTCAAATATAACGGGAGTTTTAAGACTATCTTTTATTCTATCAAAATCGGGACGTCTGAACTCATTCCATTCCGTTAATAATAATAGTGCATCGGCATTTTTTAATGCATCATAAGAATTATCTTTATATATAACCTGATTAGAGAAATAAGCTTTTGCCGTTTCCATAGCTTTTGGATCATATACTTGAATTTTGGCACCTTTTTGTAATAACTCACGAATGATTGTAACAGATGGAGCATTGCGCATATCATTAGTTTTTGGTTTAAAAGCCAAACCCCATACCGCAAAAGTTTTTCCCGATAAATCCAGACCGTATTTATCGGTAATTTTTTTAATAAATAACGATTTTTGAAGTTTATTTGTTTTTTCAACGGCAGATATTATATGCATATCCAACCCGTTTTTATTTCCCATATTAATTAAAGCCTGTATATCCTTAGGAAAACAACTTCCGCCAAAGCCTATTCCGGAGAATAAAAATTTATTGCCTATTCTCATATCGGATGACATTCCCTGACGTACGCATTCTATATCGGCCCCGACTTTTTCACATAGATTTGCGATTTCGTTCATAAAAGAAATTTTTGTTGCCAAAAAAGCATTTGCGGCATATTTTGCCATTTCTGCCGATTTTAAATCCATTGTTATAATTCTATTACCCAATCTGAAAAACGGGGCATATATCTCTTGCATAATTTTTAATGCTTTTTCGGAATTTGAGCCGATTATGATTCTATCGGGACTGAGAAAATCCTCAACCGCATTACCCTGTTTTAAAAATTCGGGATTAGAAACTATATCAAAACTATATTTTGTATTCTTATTTATAATATCATATATTTTTTCAGCCGTACCGACAGGAACGGTCGATTTATTTACGATTAATTTATAACCGTTCATAGCTTTTGCTATTGAAACGGCTGCATCATAAACATAGCTTAATTCAACACTTCCGTCTTCTTTTTCGGGTGTTCCAACCGCTATAAAACAAACATCTGAACGTTGTACGGATTCTTCTATATCAAAAGAAAACTCTAACCTGTTTTCTTTTGTGTTTGAATTAATAAGTTCCTCTAATCCCGGTTCAAAAATAGGCACAATTCCTTTTTTTAAACCGTTAATTTTTGCCGAATCTTTATCAACACATATAACTCTATTACCCATATCTGCAAGACATGCGCCGGCAACCAATCCAACGTAACCCGTTCCTATTATACAAATATTATTAATACTGTTTTGTTCCAAAATATTTCCACTTTTCAAGCTGCATATACTATTATATCATTTCTTAGGATATAATAAAGAATGTAATTATTATTGTAAAAGGAATAATTTTATGAAAATTAAAAATACACTAATTTCAATACTTATAGTTTTATTTGCAATAAACTGCGTAATGCTTTCGGGTTTTTCATTTTTTAAAAAGCCGATTGCCGAAAACCAACAAATTCAAAAGAACACAAATAATGATAATAAATTATGGTGTGTAACTTTCCAGCTTGTTTGGAATGATTTTACGGATAAATTATCAAACGGCAAACCCGTTCAATTCGTTGGCGGGAACCCTCCTATTGCCGATGAGCTGAATAAAAGACTATATACAAAAGATATTTTAAATGAAAATTCTTACTATATTACAAATGGCGCAATGACTACTAAACTAAAAAAACAGATTGAAAAAACAATTTGGAAAAAATTCCATGAAAAATCAGACATTTTAGACTCGCTTAATTGGAGTAATAAAGAAAATTATTTATTTTATGCAATGCTAAAAAAAGATTTTAACTTTTTAACTGCTTTTGACAGATATAATCCCGATACTTTTAATAATTCATCCGAAAAAGTTAAGTATTTCGGAATTAAAGAAAAATCAGATAAAAAACTTAAGGAAAACATATCCGTACTATTTTATAAATCTGAAGATGAATTTGCAGTAAAACTTTTAACAAAAGAGAATGAAGATGTTATTCTTCTCAGAACAAAACAAGATGGAGATTTTGAAACATTATATTCTTATGTAAATGAAAATATTGTTTTTGATGAATTTACCAAAAAAGATACCTTAAAAGTACCTGATATTGATGTTAATGAAATAATTTCATATCCCGAATTATGCGGTAAAAGAATAACCGGCACGAATTTTATGATATCTCAGGCATTACAAACAATAAAATTTAAAATGGATAATAAAGGCGGAAGTTTAAAAAGCGAAGCAGCAATTGCCGTAATGAGAGCATCATTGCCAATGAATCCGATAAGCCCCAGACACTTCCATTTTGATAAACCTTTTATAATGTTTTTAAAAGAATCAAAAAAAGATAAACCATATTATGCAATGAAAATTACTGATACGAAATATCTTGTAAAGCAATAGCGATAACATAATAATAAACATCAGGCTGATTCATTTTTTTTTAATTTATGGAAATATAAATTTATAAAAAATGAAAGGAGATAATATGCCTGAATTTTCACATCCTTTTCAAGGCAATAAATGCGAAAGAAATCTGACCGATAAAGAATTAATAAGAGCAATAAGGTTCAGTATAGCATCGGAATTTGAAGCAATACAACTGTATGAACAATTAAATGATTCAATAGCAAACGAGGAAGCAAAAAGGCTGTTAACAGAAATAGCGGGCGATGAAAAAGAACACGTTGGGAATTTCTTAAGACTACTAAAAATACTCGCACCCGATGAAGAAAATTATTATAAAGACGGTTGGGAAGAAGCCGCTAAAGTTATGGAAATATCGGATAAATAAAAAATTAGCAAAAATTTTTTTCAGGAATTTTATAGCCTTTAAAAGAAAGGATAAATATGATAAATCCTATCTCATTTAAAGGCTATGTTCCCGTTAAATTTTATGCAAGGAATCCAAAAAACGGTAAATTTTCACGAGTAATACGCCACGAAAATTTAAGGAAATGCCAAAGTTTTGTTGTCAGAAATTTAAACGGAACGGCAAAAAATCAACGCAATCAAGAATTTATTGATTATTATAAAAAATATGATTCGGATTACAGAAATATTCCGTACGTAACCTCAGTATATGATGAAACGAAAGATAAAGACCCTGTAATATATATGATAACGGGTAAAGATGTAGATACAGCAAAACAACTTGCAAAGCCTGTCGGAAGAGCAAAAGGTGATTCCGTTACAAAACTCGGGCATTCTAAATCTTTTGAAGCCAGACTGGAATCAAATTATTATTTTAACAATATAAAAGCATTTATAAAAAGACAATGCCGCAGGCTAAAAACCTCTGATAATCAAAATTTAACTTTAAACGTATTCTTTAATCCTATATACAATAAGAAACAGGAACTAAAAGGATTTGAATATGTAACGGCACAATTTGAAGCAGAAGAATACTAATAATAATAACTTACTGATTAACCCACTCTTTTGAAAATTATTGTAGATTCATTTGCTAATTTAATAGGAGAGTTGTTTTCACCGTCGCTGAATACAGCTTTATTATTAGTATATAAACCGCTACCCTCATAACGTTTTGAATCGGTATTTAATACTTCTTTCCAAACACCTTTCGGGAATTTAATATAATATCGTCCCGCTCTGTCTGAGGGGTAATTTAAATTTTTGAAATTAGTGATAGTGAACGTTTCATCCCCCGACTCATTATCACGTGAATGAGTGGCAAAAACTTGCGAATATTCATGTTTAACCGTATTTTCGGGTATTAGTGTACCTTTATATAATGAAGGACATTTTATATTTAAAATATTTAAATCTTTTACAAGATTTTTAAATTTAGAAATTCTGTCTTTAGCTTTTGTAGAATATTGAATAGAACCAAGTTTAGATTCCATAAAAGCAGGTCTGCCTGTATTATATCCTTTTTCCAAATGAAGTGATTTTTCATTTCTAACTGATTCAAATTCTCTAAAGAATCTAAACGGAGTTAAATCGGCAGCCTCATCACCTTGGAACACCATTTTTTGCCCCGGTATGGAAAAGACTCTTGCCATTGCCATTTTGTTACGTTCGAAACTATCGTTATACATAGTTTTTACCCAATTATAAGTAATTGCACAATCGGGTTTTATACCTAAAGGTTTAAGTACTTCATCTTTAAATGCTTGGTCTACTGCATTTATCCATCTTTTTGACTGAATATTTGAAGTATCATATTTATCAAGTTCGCCGGTTTGAAGCATAATAGCAAGTTTTTCAGCAGCAAATTGAGCATCACGATTAGCGTTAGCTTTATCTATCATATTTTCATTAAGATGAAGCATCGGAACCATCAATTTTGCCAGTAATCTGGTACCTTCATGGTTACCGATTTCGTCGTGGCTCATTATATATTTCACCCTGTCTTGAGCGCAATAACAAGCTTTTTCAAGTTTGTCCAAGTCAATAACCTGATATAAACTTTCATTTAACGTATGGAAGAAATTGAAATCCCATTCACTGTCAAATCCAAGTCGTGCGAGCGATGTATTATTATTTGAAATATTTTCGATTGCATTAATATGAGTTTGTTCACTTGCCCCTATTGCAGATTCATAATCCCTTAACGGATTAATTACCCTTTTGTCGTGCGGTTCATCGTAATTTTCCCAATAATTGCCATTATCATCAACACTGATTGATGATCTGGAATCTTCGGCAATTAAAAAGGCATCAGGTTTATGATAGTTAATCTCGGCAGCAATTTGTTTCATTGTATAGTCAGAGCCCATAAATTTTGTCATATCAAGTCTTAAACCGTCACAATGATAATTGTCAATCCAATTTAATGCGGCATTTACCATAAAATCTCTGACATAGCGGGAATCTTTCCCCTCATAATTGAATGAATCTCCAAAGTTATTCGGCTGCCCTAAATACGGGCCTGTTTTTAATAAAGAAGAACCGTCAGGCCCAACATGGTTAGGAACCATATCCATTATGACATTTAATCCCTTACTATGAGCATAATCAATTAAAGATTTTAATTCATCAGGCCCACCTAAATGTTCTGAAGGAGCCATCTTATCGACTCCGTCGTATCCCCAATTAAAAGAATAAGTGTTTTCAACAGGCATTAATTCTATTGCGTTAAAACCCATCTGGGCTATTTCATCCAACTTCGATTTTGCGGAATCAAAAGTGCCTTTTTTTGTAAGGGTTGCAGTATTAAATTCATAAATTCTTGCAGATTTTACAGGACTTAAATTATTTTGAGAATTTGCAAGTCTTGAAATTCTTTTCGGATTTGATTTATACCAATCATCATCAGACCAATTATATAAAGAATGGTCATATATAACAGATTCTCCAAGCAGTTTTTTTTGTCTGTTGGAATACGGATCCTTAACCGTATCTACATCCCCATTACCTTTATATATAACATATGAATATCTGTCGCCGTTTGAAACTTCTTCTTTTGGGATTTTTTTATCAGTTTCAAATACACCGTTGCCTTTATTGGTTAATTCATAAACTTTTTTATTAAATCTGTCATTTTTTTTATATACAACTACTTCTACTTTTTTTGTATCGGGATATGTAAAAATTTTAAAAGAAACTTCTTTTGTTTTAGGGTCAATAACAGCGCCCCAGCTTTTATGCTCACTCCAGCTTCTGCCAAAGGAGGGTTTATAACAAATATTTGATAATTCGGATATTTGTTTATGCTCTGTATTTTGACTTTTGTTATCCGGTTTAACACCGGTTGTGTCAGTCAAAATAATCTTTTGAACATTTGTCTTATCTATTTTCACTTTATATTCCTTACTGCCTATATTTATAAAAACATAAGCAAGTAAATAATGACTTATTTGCCCAAAATTGTTTCAAAATGTAACGCAGTAAAATTACGATAAAGTTTTCTTATCTATTTCTTGAATACAGTTCAGAAAAATATTTTCCAAAACTTTTATTTCATCAGGATTAATCAAAAAATTTAAAAGACAATATTCATTAAGATTCATTCAAATATACCAAACTATCTATATTTTAATTTTAGCAATTTGATGAAATTTAACATCAACTTTAGATATGAATAAAACCATATAGCCCCATTAAATGAAGTAGAAAATAATAATTCAAATTTATCAATTTAAAATAATAGTCCTAAATTATTAACAAAAAAGGTAATGAATGAACAGGGCATTACATATCATAATTCAAAGATAGAAATAAAAAAAAGTGAAAATACAAAAATATAAAAATGGAATGTTTGCCTGTAACATTTCATTTATGAACAAGGAGGAAAAATGAGATTAAACAAAATGACACTTGCCGCCGTAGTAACACTCGGAGTATTGGCAAGTACAAATGCAGGTTTTACACAAGAAACAGCAACCGAAACGTCAAATGAACTTTTGGCAGCTTGCCCATTGTCTGGATGCCCTTCTCCTGTGACACCACAAACAGCAACTTGTCCGAAATGTCATAATGATATAGACAGTTGTTCTTGCGCTAAAACAGCACCGGTATGTAACCCATGTGAAGAAAAAAAGAGCTGTGACTCTTGCAAAAAGATATCAGATGACTGCAATGCTTGTCCGCCGATAGCACAATGTCCGGCACCATCAACCCCGACTTGTGCAGTATGCCCACAAACACCGACTGACAAAAAATTTGAACAACAAGTATATGCATATCCTAATGCTATATACGGACACAACCAAGTAGTAGGTGAAAGAAACAACGGACTATATCTTGGCGAAGGTTCTATGACATCTTTTCAAGGAGTACCCGTTGCAGAAGCTCCATCAAACATGGCAATAGGCTGCGGATGTAATGACGGAAGTATGACAGGTGCCGCTGCGCCTTTACCTTGCCTTAATGATGCCCCTGTTATGCACGGTATTCCCGTAGACAGAAATCCTCAAAATATTGACGGAGCAGGATGTCCTGTTCAAATTCATACAAATACAAGTTTAGAAGCCATTAAAAAATCTATGGAACCTTTTGAATATTCAGCAATGACAGGTGCGGCTGCACCTATCGTCAGTGCATTTGAAGATGTTCCTGACGGTTTTTGGGCAAGCTGTGATATAAATAAATTAACGGAAAATAATATCATTGCAGGTTACCCTGACAGAACTTTTAAACCGAATTTACCTGTATCAAGAGCAGAAATGGCTTCTTTGATAGTAAAAGGTTATAACTTAAATGATGATGTAACTTGCCCTAATGCAATGTTCAATGATGTGCCGAGTAATCACTGGGCAAATAAAACAATCGCAAAAGCTGTTGCAAACGGTTTAATGAGCGGTTATCCGAATAATTTATTCAGACCTGATGAATCCATATCAAGAGCGGAAGCTTTTGCAATTATGGCAAAAGGTATAAACTGCCCTATGGATGAATGTAAGGCTGATGAAGTTTTAAGTAAATATTGTGACGGTGATACAGTGCCGGATTGGGCTAAAATCCCGGTTGCAAAAGTACTTGAAACAGGCGGATTATCGGATTTCCCGCAGCCTAACCAAATATCTCCAAATAAAGATGCCAGCCGTGCGGAAATTGCTTCTATGTTAGAATCTGTCAGAGTTTCTTTAGGTTACAGCAAAACCGATAAAGTTTCTTCAACCGATTGCGGATGCACACCTAAAAAAGCTTACTATCATAATGAAGAAGTAGTTACAATTCCGACTTTACAATTGTCATTCAATGACGAAATAAGTGCTAAATCTGCAAACATCGGAGACAGATTTGCCGCAACAACAATAGATTCTATAACAATTAACGGAATGGAATTCCCTGCAGGTTCAAGAGTAGACGGTAAAGTACTTGAAGTAGTAAGACCGACAAAACATTGCCAAGGTGCTTTAAAATTATCGTTTAACACTATTAAAAACGGCAAATGTAAAGCAGCTCTGCCAAATCAAATTTTAACCGCTCAAGTAAACAGAGTTAAAAAACCGAATGGCGTAGCAAGAATAATAGAATTTCCATTTACTTGGGCAGGCGGATTACTTGGTGATGCAGGAAGAACCGTTGGCGGTGCTCTTGTCAGTGCTTCAAACGCAGTAGAACAAGTAGTATCAGGTATCGGTGTCGGTACGGGAGAAATCTTCCAAGGTCAGTTTAAAGCCGCAGGCAGAAGCTATGTTGATGTAGGTAAAGCTATTGTTACAGCTCCTGTTGATTTAACAAGAACCGCCCTATCCGGCACAATGGGATTATTCCAAGTAACAGGTGATGAAATATCTTATCTGGTTGACCCAAGAGGTATGAAAATATCTTCCGTTAACCCGAAGGAAAAAGTTACTATTGCTTTTGGCTGCCAAGAACAATAAATTATTACCCTATCTCTAATAGAGGTACAAAAGTCCCCGCTAATACTCGGGGACTTTTTGTAATATTTCTTATTATATTCATTTTTAAGGCACTTTTTGAAAAAAAAATTTTTTTATATATATAGGAACAAGTAACAAAAGAGAATATAAAATGAAATTACAAAATAAAATTGACATAACTAAACATGTCACTAATTTTGAACATGTATCCATTCCAAATTTAGTAAAAAATGATGATACTCATTCTTATCAAAACAAAAAAATAGATACATTTAAAAAACTTATGGTTGCAGATTTCACTGCTATTCTTGGTACTGTTTTGCTTACAACAAATATGCTTCTTGGCTTAATAATTTTAGGTCCCGCCATAATTGCATTATTGGGATTAGGTCTTTCAAATATAACCAATGCTTTTATTCGACATACCTAATGTAATGAGATTTTTTATATATCAATTTTGTCCATTAATTCATCTGATATATCAAAATTGGAATAAACATTTTGAACATCATCATGCTCTTCTAATTTTTCCATTAATCTTAAAATATTGGTTGCAATTTTTTCATCGGTAATTTCAATTGTATTTTCAGCTATTCTGGTCAATTGAGCTGCCTTACCTTTGAAACCGATTTTTTCCAATGTCTCTACGCAAGTTTGAAAATCTTCGGGATTAGTTATAACTTTATAGAACTCATCTTCATCAATTACATCTTGAGCATTAGCTTCAATAGCAGCTTCAAACAATTTATCAAAATCAGTTGTTTCTTTATCAAATTCAATAACACCGATTTGTTTAAACATCCAGCCTACGCATCCTGTTTCACCAAGATTTCCTCCGAATTTAGAGAAGAAACTTCTTATATCACCTGCCGTACGGTTACGATTGTCTGTCATTGCTTCTATAAATATAGCACTTCCGCCTGCGCCGTAGCCCTCATAAGTTAATTCTTCCATACTGTCAGCGCCGCCCGAGCCTGCACCTTTTTCTATTGCTCTTTTTATATTATCATTCGGAAGCCCTGCCGCTTTCGCTCTATCTATTGCAGTTCTTAGTCTGAAGTTTCCGGCCGGATCCGGCCCTCCCATTTTTGCCGCTACTATTAATTCTCTTGAAAATTTTTGAAACGTTACTCCTCTTGCCGCATCTATTGCCGCCTTTTTATGCTTGATTGTTGACCACTTTGAGTGTCCCGACATTGATTATTCCTTTCTTATCTTGTTATATTTTTCTTTTATTGTAATATAAAATTATGGAAAATAAAATAAATAATGACTTAAAATCGGCGCTTGATTTATTTAAAGCTGCAGATTATGAAAAATCTGCCGAAGCTTTTCTTAAAGCTTTGGAGTCTGATAATAATAACCCTAATATCCTCAATAATATCGGGCTTTGTTACTCCAAACTTGCTAAAGATGATTTAGCCGTTGAATATTTTATTAAAACTTTATCCGTTAACCCAAAGTCTGTTCAAACATATATCAATCTTTCAGATGTCTATTACAGAAATAAAAATATTATCGATGCCATAAATTTACTTGAAAATGGCGTAACTCTTATGCCGGATGAAATAGCTCTGAAGCATTATCTGTCAAGATTCTATACTCAAGATTGTCGTTATGATTTAGCTATGGACCAGTTATTTGAAATCTTGGATATAGATCCTGAAAATATTGACGCTTTTTGGGATTTAGGTAATATTCAATTTGAACTTGGTGATTATGACAGTGCAGCTGCAAACTATGAAAATGTACTTGAAAAAATAAACAATAACGCTGTAATGTATTATCAAACAGCTATAACTTATGAAGCAAATGATAATATTGATAAGGCTATTTCTAATCATTTAAAAGCAATATCAGCTAATGAAAATTTTCATCCTTCATATAAAAAACTTGGAATTCTTTTTATGGCTCGAGGCGATATGGAAAGTGCAGTTGAATATTTTCAAGACTATCTCAATTTTGACCTGCCCGAAGATGAAAAGAAAAATATTGAAGATTTAATCTCAAGAATAAGTAAATAGCTATATTCTTCCGTGCAATAAAATTCATATATTATTACCTGATAATTATAAAAGTTTTAATAAATAAAGGTGATTTTTATGAAAGAAGTTGTAATGTATTCGGTAGATTATTGTCCATATTGCAAAAAAGCCGAACTATTACTGAATGATAAAGGCATTCCGTTTAAAAAAATTGATATTACTTCAAATGAAGAAGAATATCGTAAAAAACTCGGCAAATTATATGATATCCAAGGTAAAGTTACCGTACCTCAAATTATAATCGGTAATAAACGCATTGGCGGTTATGATGTATTAAATAAACTTAATACTTCAGGCGAACTTGACGAATTACTTGAAGATTAGGATTAATTATGAATAAATTCTTAAATTACTATAATTCACTTTGCACGGGAGCAAATACTCCCTCTGTTTTTTCTTATGACCCATTCTTAATGGCTATGAAAGAATTGCTTTTCTCTGAACTTGAACAGGTTGTTTATTATATTGAAAAATTAAAATCACTCAATATTGATATGAAAGAATACACTGATAAAGTTATTGATTTCATCTCTATTCTTATTGTCGACCTTGATTTTGAAGAGGACAGTTTCTTTATAATAATTAAAGATTTATATGAAAATAAGAAAAAACTTGAAAATTTATATATATCAAATTGCCAAAATTCAAATTTAACACCTCAATTAATATCTTCTTCCCCAATTGATATTTCTGATAAAAATTCCATTTTAAAAGCATTAAACAATATAGAACAAAATTCCAATTTAAAAAATAAAATTATAACTA
The DNA here is from genome assembly GCA_947624645.1 of Candidatus Gastranaerophilales bacterium. Lineage (GTDB taxonomy): Bacteria > Cyanobacteriota > Vampirovibrionia > Gastranaerophilales > Gastranaerophilaceae > Avigastranaerophilus. Next base: position 60,541 of record CANQLG010000002.1, on the reverse strand, counting down.
AAAATCAAAAAGCTTTGTATGAAATAATGGTAAATTTAATCTTAAAAGCTTGTAATAATTTGATAGATTTAAAAAAATATGATGTTAATTTGGAAGAAGCTAAAAATCAAGTATTAAAGTTGATAAATAATACAAATATTCCTGATTTATGCGAAAATGCAATGATTGAAGTAATTAAAGATTTTTCTAAATGCAATTACAAAATAATGAAAACTCTCTATGAAACAATAACAAAAAAATATGGGCCAATAACGGAATCTGAAGTTACAATTGGGCAAAAAAAAGGGAAAGCTATTCTTGTATCTGGCAGCAGTTTTTTAGATTTGGAAAAAATTCTTGAAGCTGCAAAAGACTTGAATATTAACATATATACCCACCATGAGTTATTAAGCGCATTTGAATATGAAAAATTTAAAAATTATAAGAATCTTATAGGTCATTTTCAAAAGTCAACAAACAATTTTCCGCTTGATTATGCGTCTTTTCCCGGGCCTATTTATATTTCCAGAAATGCTACTACAAAAATTGATGTTATACGGGGTCAAATTTATACTTCTTCCAAATATCCCGCCTTAGGTATTGCAAAAATTGAAAAAGATAATTTTGAACCTATTATTAAATATGCTCTTGAATCTGAAGGATTTATTAAAGATGAAACTACTCAAAATATTAAAATAGGCTATTCCCCTGATTTCATTGAAGAAAATATTAAACTAATTATTAATAAAGTTAAAAATAATACAATTAAAAATATTATAATAATAGGTTTAACGGATAGATTAAATTCATCGGCAGGTTATATTAAAAAATTTTGTAAAAATGCAGCACTTGATAATTTTATAATTTCTTTTGCATTTGACTACAACAGAGAAAATTTTTGGAATGTAAATTCGTATTATGATTTTTCACTTGTATACAAAATTATTGAACAATTAAAAAATAATTTGGATAATGTAGAAAATTTGTTAAGCATATATATTACAGATTGCAACACAAGTACGGTATCACATATATTCAATCTAATTTATTTGGGAATAAATAAAATATATTTAGGTCCTTGCTGCCCCGAAATAGTTAATCCCTCAATAATAGATGGTTTATACAAATTTTTTAACGTAAAATCGCTATAATACTATAATAAAAAGAGGAAGAATAATTCTTCCTCTTTTATTTTATTGAATTTTAATTTTTATATATTTTCAGATGCAATAGTAGAGCCACCGAATAATTCTATAACTTCTGCTACATTTTCATAGTCATGTTTTATTTTGATATCTCATTTGAATTAGATTTATCATTTGTTGATAACAAAATACACACAAACATAATTTTATAAAAAAGAAGTTTCTGAAATCAGAAACTTCTTTTTAGTTAAATATTTATTTTTTATGCAGCGCTTTTTGAATTTTTGTATATTTTTATCATCTTTCCATATATTTCGTTAAAAAGCCTCCATTCTGTTATATCAGAAATATTACTTTTATTTTTTAACGGGTCAAACATATCTAGAGCAGTTCTAAGGTCACTACGGGATGGATTTGCTTGTTTTTGAAGTGCTTCCAATGCATTTTGAGCTTGTTCTACTATTGATTTAGGCAAACTTACTGACTCGGAACCTGATTGTAATGCCTGAGCTGTCGGTGTTGAGTTAACAGGTGTGCTTGGTGTTGAAGCCGTAGCATTTGGTCTTATTGTTAAAGCTGTTTCTTCATTAGGAGTCCCATATCTCAATTTGTTCCATTCTTGAACCCATTTATAATGGTAACTACCATAATCAGTTTGGGGATATGTTTCTTGAAGTACTTTATCTTCTTGCATCAATTTTCTCAACATTGAATTATATTCTTCTTCTGACATATCTACAATATTTTTTGTATTATTATCCGCATTTTGTATGCCATTATTCGCATTTTTTTCTAAAGGTTGTTTTTCTATACTTAATTTTGTTGATACTAAATTACCAATATTCGAAGTTGCATTTGTCCAAGAATTTTTAATTGCTGATGGAACATTTTTAAAACATGCTTTTACAGCTTGGAATGCATTCATATTTTCTGACCCTTGAATACCTCCGGCTTTTGCAGCGCTTTTAGCTCCTGCAACTGATGCAGCAACCGAGAATGTTCCTGTACCGATTCCTTGCCAAGCCTCTTTCGCTTCAGCATCAGTTTCTGCTGTCGATGCTTTATATATGCCTTTACCTATCTGAACGGTACCTAATGTTACACCTGCCGCAATAAATATAGGAGCTGCCGCACCACCTGTTAAAGCTATTAATCCCGCACCTGCTGCTATTGTTGCAGCACCAATTAAAAAGTTTTTAGGTGACTTAAACATATTTGTTATCGGAGCAATAAGCCCTTTGCCAAAGTTCTTTAATTTTTCAGTAAAAGATATTTTACCATCATCTTTTCCATCTGTACATATTTCTTTTGAAGATGATACATAAGTATCATTTTCACTTGAAATAGATGTTTTTGTCGAAACAGGTTTACCCCCGGTATTTACACTCTGCAAATTTTTCCATTGTTTATAATCTACAATACCTGAAATAGATGTCATGAAAACCTCCTATTTATATTCCCTAGTTACATAAAATTTTTAATATATAATTTTATAAAGTTTTTTTTTTAATCATAATTGCTTATTTTATGTTTTTATTAAGAAATATTACACAAAAAAAATGCAGTTGTATTTAACAACTGCATTTTTGTAATATAGAAATTAATTATTTTAGTTATACTTTTTATATATTAATACCGCATTATGTCCGCCAAAACCGAAAGAATTTGTTAGCGCTACATTCACATTCAATTTTTCAGCTTTATTCGGTACATAATTTAAATCTGCAACTTCTTCATCCAAATTTTCCAAGTTAATAGTAGGCGGAACTATTCCGTTATTTATAGCATTTATACAAATAACAGACTCCGCTGCACCTGATGCACCTAACATATGGCCTGTTGCTGATTTTGTTGAACTGACTCTTAAATTGGGATTTTTCTTTCTGTCACCAAAAACTTTTTCTATTGCCATAGTTTCTGCAATATCGCCAAGATGAGTACTTGTTCCGTGTGTATTAATATATTGAACGTCTTCAGGTTTTAAACCCGCATCTTTTAGAGCAAATTCCATAGCTTTTGCAGCACTTGAACCATCTGGGCAAGGTGCTACAACATCATGTGCGTCTCCTGTTTGTCCGAATCCTATTATTTCTGCATATATTTTTGCCCCGCGTTTTTTTGCGTGTTCAAGTTCTTCCAGTATTAATATACCTGCACCTTCTGCCATTACAAATCCATCTCGGTCTTTGTCATATGGTCTTGAAGCTCTTTGGGGTTCATCATTTCTTTTTGAAAGTGTTTTTGCTGCCGTAAATGCGCCTAATCCAATCATGCATATTACTGCTTCGCTTCCGCCTGAAATTACAGCATCAACTTCATCATATTGTATTGCTCTGAATGCATCTCCAATACAGTGCGCCGATGTCGCACATGCTGATACTACGGCTTTATTTACACCTTTTGCGCCCATTTCTATTGATATTTTTCCTGCTCCCATATCTGTTATTAACATCGGAATGGTAAATGGGGAACATTTGGTAGGTCCTTTATTTATCATATCCGCATAACTTTTTTCTATTGTATGGAATCCGCCGGCTGCCGAACCTACTATACAACCAAATCTATACGGATCTATATCTGATTCTTTTATTCCCGAATCTTCCACGGCTTCTCTTGCCGCAACAATTGCATATTGCAAAAATTTATCTAATCTTCTTGCTTCTTTTGGCTCAAAATAATCAATAGGATTAAAAACTGATTCTTTTATCTCACCGCCGATTAGAACAGTGTGCCCGCTCATATCTCCCATATTCTCAATTCTTGTTACTGCACTTCTGCCGTTAACTACGCCATCCCATAATTTATTTGAGCCGACTCCATAGGGTGAAACTACACCCATGCCTGTTATTACTACTCGTCTTTTTGTCATTTTTTTCACCTATTTATTTACTAATAATAATGAGGAGAACTTGCATTATTCAAGCACCCCTCATTAAACATTTTGTTTATTTTTTCGGGCAATTATGAATTTGCTTCGATATAATTTACTGCATCTTGTACTGTTGCTATTTTTTCTGCTTCTTCATCAGGAATTTCGCATCCGAATTCTTCTTCAAATGCCATTACTAATTCTACTGTATCTAATGAATCAGCGCCCAAGTCTGCCGTAAAACTAGCTTCGGGAGTAACTGCGCTTTCATCTACGCTTAATTGCTCTACTACTACTTTTTTTACTCTCTCAAGAACATCACTCATTTTTTTTTCCTCATTTTAACTAATACTTAAATTATTTTATGAATTTATTATACTATTTACATACAAATTTGCAAATTTGTAAACTATATAACAAGTCCGCCATCTACGCCTATTACCTGTCCTGTTATATAAGTAGCATCTTCCGCCAAAAATTTTACTGTCTTTGCTATATCTTCAGGCTGTCCTAAGCGTTTTAACGGAATATGTTCCGTTATTTTTTCAGTATCTAAATCTTTTGTCATATCAGTTTGTATAAATCCGGGTGCTATCGCATTTACTCTTATATTCCTTGAGCCTAATTCTTTTGCTAAAGATTTTGTAAACCCGATTAATCCGGCTTTTGCAGTTGAATAGTTAGCTTGCCCCGGATTTCCCATTATTCCTGATATACTGGACATATTAACTATACACCCCGAACGTTGTTTTATCATTGTTCTTATTACGGGATTAGTCATATAAAACGCACTGTTTAAGTTTGTATTTATTACCGCTTCCCAATTATCACTGCTCATTCTCATAAATAGTCCGTCACGAGTTATACCTGCATTATTTACAAGTACATCTATTTTCCCAAAATCTTTTAATACCTCTTCAACTGCTTGAGTACAAGCATCCTTATTTGCAACGTCAAACTTATATGCCTTTGCATTTATATTTAGAGATTTTAACTCATTTATTGTTTTATTTGCAGCTTCTTCATTTCCTGCATAACTGATTGCCACATCATAACCTGCTTTTGCAAGCTCCATTGCGCAAGCTCTGCCTATACCTCTTGATGCACCTGTTATTAAAGCAACTTTATTTTCACCCATTATACAAGCTCCTTTTCTTTATTATTCAATATCTCTGATACTGTTATATTTAATGATTCCGTATCATAGACATTTAGCGTATTGATATCGGGATTAATTTTTTTATTAAGACCGGCTAATACTTTTCCGGGGCCTATTTCTATAAAATTTGTTATTCCGTTATTTACTATATTATTTATTGTCTGAGTCCAAAGAACTGATGAACATATTTGTTTAGGAAGTTTATTTCTGAACTCCTCACCGTTTGTTTCAGCTTTTGCATCTACATTCGTATAAACAAAAACTTTTGAATTTTTGAATTCAAACTGTTTAACAAAATCAACAAATTTTTCTGAAGCTTGCTTCATCATTGGTGAATGAAATGCCCCTGATACAGCCAGAGGAATAACTCTTTTAGCACCCGCTTCTTTAAATTTATCTATATTATTATTTATTTCTCCCTTATTACCTGTTATAACAACTTGACCGGGTGAATTATAATTTGCCACATATACATTATTTAATGTCTTAACAATATTTATAACGGCTTCATGCGTTAAACCGAGTATCGCAGCCATGGCTCCTTCTGAATTTTGCGCCGCTTCATTCATTAAATATGCTCTTTTTTGTATTAATTTGAATGCTGTTTCTAAATCTATTACACCTGCCGTATATAAAGCTGCATACTCCCCTAAACTATGTCCTGCCGTATATATATAGTCTATATTTACTTTTTCTTTTAATGCATGATAAGCAGCTAAAGAAACCGTCAATATACAAGGCTGTGAGTTTATGGTTTTCATTAAATCTTCATCGGAACCGTTAAAACATAAATCTGTAATACTATAACCTAAAACTTTATCTGCTGTTTCGAAAACTTGTCTTGCAGAATTTGAACTGTCATATAAATCTTTACCCATTCCCGATTTTTGGGCACCTTGACCCGGGAATATTAATGCATATTTTTTCATTAAGCAATACCTTCTCTTAATCTGACAACTGTTGTTCCTACCGTCATACCAGCTCCGAATCCCGTTAATATTGCTGTCGCAGGAAGCTTTATTTTTCCCGATTGAATAGCTTCTGTTAATGCTATCGGAATAGATGCAGCTGAAGTATTTGCATATTCTTGTATATTAGAAATTACGTGTTCGGGATTAAACTCCAATCGTTTTTCCAATGCTTCAATTATTCGCATATTTGCCTGATGCGGAATCAGATAATCAATCTCATTCATTTGCAATCCCGATTGTGCAACACACTCTTCTATATATGTCGGCAATTTAGTCACTACATACTTATATACTTCTTTTCCGTCCATTTTTACATACATCGGTTCTATTGTATTAGGCTCTACTAAGGGACAATTTTTTCCCGAAATAGGCATTTTTATATAATCACCGAATTGTCCTTCAGCCTTTAAGCTTACAGCCAAAATATCATCCTGATTATCATCCGAAACAGTTAAAACCATAGCGCCTGCGCCGTCACCAAATAATACACAAGATGCTCTGTCTGTCCAATCCAAACATCTTGAAACGGCATCAGTTGCAACAAGCAATATATTTTTTGCCATGCCTGATTTTATGAAAGCTTTACCTATTCCCATTGCATATATAAGCCCTGAACACGCAGCTGTAATATCAAAGCAAGCCGCATTGACTGCACCTATTGCTGCCTGTATTTCACATGCGGTAGAAGGATATGCATGAGTTTCAACACTGGCAGGAGCTATTATATAATCTATTTTTTCAACATCTATTTTAGATTTTTCCAAAGCTTTTTTAGCAGCCATTATACCCATTTGAACTGCCGATTCGTTGCCCGAGAGAACGTGTCTTCTTTCTATACCTGTTCTTGTTCTAATCCATTCATCAGATGTATCTATAATTTTTGTTAAATCGTCATTTGTTATTACGGTCTTAGGTACTTGGAACCCTATACCTGCGATTTTAATTGGTATATCCATTTATACTATATCTCCCCAAAATATGATGCAATACTATTATTTACTCCTGCTTCAACAGCATTATATGCAACTTTTACTGCATTTTTTATTGCATAAGCACTTGAACGCCCATGGCATATTACTGTTATTCCTTTTACTCCCAATAATAAAGCTCCGCCAAATTCTTCATAATTTATTTTAGAATACATTTTCTTTAATATCGGTCTTACAAATAATCCTATTACTTTTGATATGAAATCGTGATAGAATTCTTTTTTAATCATATAGAAGAACATTTTTGCAACTCCTTCAATTGTTTTCAGAGTTACGTTTCCGACGAATCCGTCACATACTATAATATCAGCATTACCTAAGAATATTTCCTTACCTTCCGCATTACCTATAAAGTTTAGTTTATCTTTGTTTTCATCAAATAGTTTATAAGTATCCTTTGCGAGTTCATCACCTTTGCCGGCTTCTTCGCCGATATTTAAAAGTGCAATTCTGGGATTTTCTATTCCCAATACTGATTTTGCATATGTAGACCCCATTAATCCGAATTGATAGAGCATTTCAGGAGTACAATCGGTATTAGCTCCTGAATCTATCAAAACCAAAGGTCCTTTCATTGTAGGAATTACAGTCGCTATCGCAGGACGTTCTATTCCGTGCAATCTCCCCAATCCGAACAAACTTGCACCCATCGCAGCTCCGGTAGAACCTGCCGCAACAACCGCATCTGAGCTGCCTGTAACTACCGCATTGACAGCTAATACTATTGAGGAATTTTTCTTTTTTCTGATAGCCTGTCCCGGTGCCTCTCCCATTTCTATGACTTCTGAAGCATGCGTCTTTTTTATATCAAGTGCTTTAAGGTTCACTTTTATACGTTTAGGAGGGAATATTCCCCCGCCTACCGCTACTACTATACCTTCTTGCTCTATTCTGTCCAATTCTCTTTCAATATCATATAACTTTCCGACAAGTTCAATCGGAATATTATACTCCATTGCTGCCCATACTGCCCCTTCAACTATTGCCCTTGGAGCATTATCTCCTCCCATTGCATCTATGGCTATCCTAGTCATACTATTCTATATCCCCATTTTTATTTTCTGTTATTCCGCATCCTTTTTTGCGCTACTTACCGCAGTTTTCTTACTTACGGGTTTTCCTTTATATGTTCCGCATTCTGTACATACTGTATGTGTTAATACTGTTGCTCCGCAATTTGTACATATTGTTGTTTCAGGCACACTGCCTTTCCAATTCGCTCTTCTTGATGCTTGTTTTGCTTTACCCGTTCTCTTTTTTGGTACTGCCATAATTTTATTCCTTTTCTCTATTTTATAGTCTACTTTTCAAGTTATACCACAAACAAGTTATTTGGTACATCGATTATTACATTTTGTCATAAAAAAGAGCAGTGTCTAACTGCTCTTTTTTTATATTATGTTATTTCTATTTATCTGCCTACATTATATGAAAATGAAGTTTTAATTCCTTCTTGTAACGCTTGATCCGCTGATTGTATTTCTGCATTCGCAGCCTGCAATTGCGTTTGATATTTCTGTATTTCTATATCCAATTTCTTTTCTAATGCTTCTATTCTTGCTCGTTCCGATCTTAGTTGTTTTACTGCCGGAGAATCTGAATCTGCTATATCATTTATTTCCGAATTTAAGGCAGCAATTCTATCCGACATACTCAATTTTTGCTCGGTTATATCATTAATCTTTGATTCAAGATTATGGATGTATGTCGTTAAATACATTTTTCTGTTAAATGATATCAGAAATCCCATTTTGCTTACCTTGTTTGATTAAGTGACCTACCTCTTAAAAAGACGTGCTCTGAATTTTGCGCCAATATCAGTTCTGTCTTTTTTAATTTGTACCGCTCATAATTTATTCTGCGTTCTATATTTTGGAGCTTCTTTCTTACTGTCAGCATTTCCTTTACCAGTGCCAACGTTCGGCTTAAAAATATCTTAAGCGGATTGTTTCTTCTTAAATATGCTTTTGTAAAGTTCCAAAAATTTATGAACCTTGATATATGAGCTTGTAGTATTGCCGTAGCTGTCGGTTTTGCCAATTTTTTCTCCTTGCTTTTGACAAGACTACATGAATACTAAAACATTTCAACAAAATTTATTGCGTCATATTTTTCATTCATATAGCTTTCGTTTTATTCCGAGTATGTTTGCAAAAGCATTACTGCTATTGTTTTTCTTATCGTCAACTTTTAACTTTTTCTTTAATTTTTTCCTCGTGAGTTTAAAAAAAATTTACATTTTTTTACAAAAATGTAAATTTATTTAAAATAATTTAAAACCTTTTTAAATTATTTTATCTGTAAAAGTTTAATACATCATTTACTAAATTTATTATACGGGTTGTTATTTCTTCAATATATTCTGCACTGGTAAGCCCGTTTATTACTATATCCGCATTCTGCATAGTCGGTCTTATATATATTTGAGCAGTTGTATTTACGTCTTCAAATTGATGTTGTGCGGCTGCACCTGTTTTTCCTCTTGATTCCGCACGTGCAAACCATCTTTCCTTTATTTTTTCAAATGGTGTGAATACATATACCTTTATATCAAATAAATCAACAAGTTCGGGACCTAACACATATAACCCCTCAGCCATTATCGCTCTTGTCGGGTTCTTATATGCCCTGTTTGGTATACTTTCGCAGGTTACAAAGTCATACTCGGGAGCATTTACTCCGCAGCCGTTCTTTAAACTTATTAAATGAGCCCGCATTAACTCTAAATTTATAGCTTCAGGTTTATCAAAACTGAATCCTGTTTTATACAGTTCCTCGTAGCTTCCTGCGCGTTTTAATTCTTCCGATGTGTCTTTATAATAATCATCACATCCTAATGTTGTATACGTTTCATTAAATAATTTTTTTCTTAATGCTTTTGTGACATAATTTACAAGTGTAGTTTTCCCTGATGCTGACTCACCTGTTATACCTATCATACATTGATTATTTTTATTGTGTATAAACTCTTTTACAAGATTTATTATAAGTTTTTCATTTAATGAAAGTATTAACGGCTGTTTTTGTTCATGATCTTCCGCCAATATATCTTTTATACCGTCTATAATTTTAAACGCTATTATACTATTTTGTTCCTTATTTGACAGTTGATTTGACGCTCGTTCAAGTATACTTTCACTTGTCATTATTTGCTCCACTCTTTTTCTTTTCTTAATCGTATAAAAATCAATTATAAAATATTTTGTTATGTCATGACGCTTTTATTAAATTTTATTACTTTCTATATTATAATCTCTTAATTCTTCTATTTTTGAATTTAAGATTTTTAATATAAATTCATTTTGTTCTTTTATGATTTTTTCTTCCGCTATTTTTTCTTTAAAGAAATATTTTTTTATATTATTTAATAAATTTTCTTTTAATTCTTTAATTATTTCATAAATATAATCATCTATATACTCGGTTTTTTCTTTCATGTCGGATAATATTTCATTTATAACATTTAAAGCATCTTTTGGTTTATTTTGAATAAGGAATTTGTTTAAAATATTATGTTTTTCATATAAATTACAGTATATTTCAGATAGAATTTGTTTCTTTTTTATTATTGTCGATTCAAAATATTCTTTAGTTACTTTATAACCTCTTTCAATAAGATGTTCTTTCAGACTTTTGTCAATTGTAAAATCAAAAAGTATTACATCTTTTGTATCTATTACAACAAAATCATATTTGTCTTTTTTTTCGTAGGTGTTATAAACATTTTCGGTAGAAAAATACCAAATTGTATTAATGACCGAATTTACATAGTCCATGGGATTTTTTATATCGGAGCCATCACGTGAACCTTCCAACCTAAATTCCAAAAGTCTTTCTTTTGAAGTATTAAATTCCGGATAAATTTTCCATGCCGGCCAACTCTTTATCAAATCACCATCTACCAACATTGCTTCATTGTAATTAACAGGTTTCATTAAACCGGGCAATCCTGCCGAAGCTCTTACCGCAAGTGCAATCTCTTCTTCGGGTGTCATAGATTTTGAAAATATAAAAGGAGTATTGGTATTTAAATCAATTGTTAAAATATGCAAATCTTTTTCAATATCTTTAAAAAGAATTTTTGAATTTTTACTGTATTTTTCACCCAATACTTTTTTACCGATTTTTTCTCTTAACCATTCAAGAAAAATTTCGCCCTTACTCAAAGATATATCGTTATTAAAAAATCCGAGATTTAAATCCCTAAACATATTAAAATTAAAATCAAGAAATAACTGTTTTATCTCATCCAAATTGTATCCGACAGTATAAAGAGCGGCAAACACAGCACCAACTGAAGCCCCAGCTATTGAACATATTTCAATATCAAGTTCATTTAAGGCTCTAAGTGCGCCTATATAGCACATACCTCTTATTCCGCCACCACCAAATACACAATTATACTTTATTTTATTTTTCAAGTTTTTACCTTTTTATAAAATTAATAGCCCAATTTTTATAACTTGGGCTATTAACTACAATTATTTATTAAAGACAATTAGCGGCTTCTTCTTCTGTTACGCCTTTAATTGTAAGGCTGACCTTGCCTCTGTCATCAATTTTTATAATTTTGACAATTACTTCATCACCTACATTTAATCTGCCTTCAATAGTATCAATTCGTTCTTTACATACTTGTGATATATGAACCATACCGTCTTTGCCGGGAGCAAGTTCAACAAAAGCGCCAAATTGTACTATTTTAACGACTTTGCCTCTGCATACCATGCCCTCTGCCGGCTTAAATGTCATTTGATTTATCATTTTCATTGCGATATCGGCACCCTCTTTATCATTCGAAGTAATTGTTACTTTGCCGTCATCTTGGATATCAATTTCTGCACCTGAAGCTTCAATTATTCCTCTGATATTTTTTCCGCCGGGTCCTATTACCGTGCCAATGTCTTCAACCGGTATTGTCATTGTAAATATTCTCGGTGCGTATGGAGATATTTCTTTAGCCGGCTCTGATATAACTTCTCTCATTTTAGACAATATATGTAATCGGCCTTCTTTTGCCTGAGCCAAAGCTCTTCTTAAAGTATCATTTGCAATACCTTTGGCTTTCATATCCATCTGAAGTGCGGTAATACCTACATCATTACCCGTAACTTTAAAATCCATATCTCCCAAGAAATCTTCAATACCTTGAATATCTGTTAATACAACAGGTTCTCTGCCGGGTTCCGTTATCATACCCATTGCGACTCCGCCTATCATACATTTAACCGGAACTCCTGCATTCATTAATGCCATTGAACTTCCGCAGGTTGAACCCATTGACGTTGAACCGTTAGATTCAAGTACATCAGATGTAACTCTTATTGTATAGCCAAATTCTTCCTGACTTGGCAGAGCGGGAACGTTTGCTCTTTCTGCCAAATTACCGTGTCCGACTTCTCTTCTTCCGGGACCTCTCAAGGCTTTTACTTCACCGACTGAAAAACCTGGGAATATATATTTATGCATATATGTTTTTTTAACTTCGGGGTCAACTCCGTCCAATTCTTGAGCCATACCCGGGCCTGCCAATGTAGCAACCGAAAGTATCTGAGTTTGTCCTCTTGTAAATACAGCACTTCCGTGGGCTCTGGGGATAACTCCGACTTCGCACCATATAGGTCTTACTTCATTCGGTTTTCTGCCGTCTGCTCTGACACCCTCATCTAAAATCATTGCACGCATTATTTTCTTTTCTGCGGCTTTAAACTCTTCCGCAACAAAGTCTATTCCTGTTTCTTCCATTATTTTATTTATATAATGGTCTTCGCCTAAAGCTTCTATTTTTTCTTTTACAAGTTTTTTTGCTTCATCAAGTTTATTTTGTCTGTATGTTCTGTCAAAATTATGATATGCGTCAAAAATCATGTCATGAGCTGTTTCATTGATTATATTTTTGAGTTCCGTCATATCATAAGGGTCAACAAATTCTTGTCTTTCGACTCCGCATTCTTTTGCGAATTGAAGCTGTGCTTCACATTGTTTTCTTATTTCTGCCTGTGCAAATTCAACAGCTTCCATAATATCATCTTCCGTTACAAATTTGCAGCCTGCTTCAACCATAATGACACTATCGTGAGTACCTGCTATAACTATATCCAAATCGGATTTATCAGCTTCCTGATGTGTAGGATTTGCGATTAACTTTCCGTCTATTTTCGATACTCTTACTGCACCAATAGGTCCTTCAAAAGGAGCTCCCGAAAGCATCAATGCGCAAGATGCACCAAGCATTGCCAATGTATCAGGCTGATTTACCTGATCATAGCTGAACAGTTGAGCTACTATTTGAATATCATTTCTGTACCCATGCGGGAATAAAGGTCTTATTGGTCTATCTATTAAACGTGATATTAAAATTGCCTTATCGGAAGCTTTACCTTCACTTCTGTTATAACCGCCCGGGATTCTTCCGATTGCAGACATTCTTTCTTCATAATCTATAAGCAGCGGAAAAAAGTCTATACCAACTCTCGGTTCAGGGCTTACACAACAATGTACAAATAACATTGTATCTCCGCATCTCACCGTTACTGAGCTGGTAGCTGATTTTGCATACTTACCCGTTTCTATGACAACCGTTTTGTCACCAACAGGAATTTCAATTTTCTTTGATTCTACCATTTTTTTCTCTTTTCTTTCTTATACACTTCTAATTTCAAAATTATTATAACTTAAATATATTTTTATGTATAATAATTTATATGATAGGGCGAGTTATAAAGATATTTTCTGATTTTTATTATGTTGAAACAGACTTGGGTACTGTCGAGTGTAAAATAAAAACAGTGTTGAAAAAACAGAAAAAAGACGTTTATACGGGGGATTTTGTTGAGCTGGAGCAGTTTGATAAAAACTCAATGCAGGCATTTATTTGTGAGCCTGTAAACAGAAAAACCCTAATAACAAGACCTAAAGTTGCTAATGTTACTCAAGTAATAATCGTTTCCGCCTTAAAAGAGCCCGAATTGAATTTCGAACAATTGGACAGATATATAGCTCACTGTGAATATCATAAAATAAAGCCGATTCTATGCTTTAATAAAGAGGACATTGAAGAAACTGAAATTCTGAAAAATCTCGTTAACGATATATATTCAAAACTCGGATATGATATTATATTTACTTCCGCACTCAAAAAAACGGGACTGGAAGAATTAAAACCGATTTTAAGATACAATACTTCCATACTTTGCGGGGCTTCAGGGGTAGGTAAATCCTCTTTAATTAACGCTATTTTAAATGATTCTAAACTTAAAACTCAGCCTGTAAGCGAAAAAACAAAACGTGGAGTTCATACAACAAGGCATACCGAATTAATAGAAGTTGAAAAAGATTCATTTATTGTTGATACACCCGGATTTTCTCATTTAAAATTTGATTTTTTGCTTCCGTATGAAATATATAAGCTGTTTGAAGAGTTTAAAAGCACAAAAAATGAATGCAAATATAAAAACTGCCTTCATATTGATGAAGAGGGGTGTAGATTCAGCAATATTAGTATTGTATCATCCAGATTTGAAAGCTATAAAAAATTTGTTTCCGAAGCTAAAGAGTATGAAGCAAAAATTTCCAAACTTTCAATAAAATCAGAGTCAAAATTTAAATATAATAAAAATAAGATTATGACTAAAATTTCAATAAAAAAACGTAATCAATCAAGAAAAACAATAAAACAAAACTTACAAAAAGAAGACGAATAATGGAAAATTCACGATTTAACGAATTAAGAATAAAAGTAAACGAATATTTAGACAAATATATGGAAGTTATATATCCCGAGAGTGTATATGAATCTATGAGATACTCGGTTCTGGCTGACGGGAAAAGGTTACGACCTGTAATTGCAATTGAAACGGCTTCAATATTCGGATGCAGTATTGAACAGGTAATGCCTTTAGCCTGCGCAATTGAAATGCTCCACGCTCAAAGTTTAATCCACGATGATTTACCGAGTATGGATAATGATGATTACAGGCGGGGTAAACTTTCAAATCATAAAGTATTCGGCGAATCAACCGCTATATTGGCGGGTGATGCTCTTTTAAGCTATGCCCCAAAATTAATAATAGATAAAACTCCCTCAAGTATTCCGCCCGAAATTATATTGAGAGTTTTAAAAGAATTTTTTATTGCAGCAGGTACTGACGGAATTATTTCGGGACAAATAGTTGATATTGATTCCGAAAAC
The DNA here is from genome assembly GCA_947624645.1 of Candidatus Gastranaerophilales bacterium. GTDB lineage: Bacteria > Cyanobacteriota > Vampirovibrionia > Gastranaerophilales > Gastranaerophilaceae > Avigastranaerophilus. The sequence goes on along the minus strand of CANQLG010000002.1, from coordinate 45,238 downwards.
AAGCAAATTTCACCTGAAACTCTTGATTTTATTTATGAATATAAAACAGCAAGATTATTTAAACTTGCAATCCGAGCAGGTGCCATATTAGGTGGTGCAAACGAAGATATTCTTGAGAAATTAACAAAATTTGCTCAATACTATGGGCATGCTTTTCAAATATGTGATGATATTTTAGATATCACGTCGACAATAGAAGAACTCGGTAAAACTCCTGGGAAAGATATTAAAGCAAAAAAATCAACTTATATTTCAATGTTTGGACTTGAGGAAGCAAAAAAACAAGTAATATTCCTTTGCAATCAAGCTTATGATATACTTAAGGAAAGCAGTATAAATTCCGAAATTTTATCCGGTATTCTGACTGATATTGTTAAGAGGGTCAATAAATGATTTTAAACACGAGTTATGAAATAATAATAAACGGAATAGAAGCTGCAATTATAGCACAGCTTTTAAAATTTATAGGACACATAATTAAAACAAAAAAAATAGATTTTCAGGTACTTGCCACGACAGGAGGCATGCCAAGCGCTCATACTGCGGGAGTTGTCGCTTTATCAACGACCGTAGGGTTTATTTGCGGTTTCGATTCTGTTGAATTTGCAATAGCTTTAGGATATGCTCTTGTTGTTATGTATGATGCGGCAGGCTTAAGACGTTCTACCGGTAAAATTGCGGCTTGCCTTAATAAAATCCGCGATGACTTTTATGCGCACGGTCAAATGCCGGCTGACAGACTTAAGGAACTCTTAGGTCACACCCCTTTTGAAGTATTTGTAGGTGCTTTACTCGGTATTTACATTGCTTTTGTTAATCATTTTTACTTATTTCAATAGGTTATAATGACTAAATTAGACTTTTTCAATAATTATTCGGACGCACTTTGTGTAATTTCCAGTGAAAATAAAATTATTTTCACAAATAAAGCATTTCTTATGTCTTTTCCCGAATATACTTCTTTTGAGAAATTTAAAAACAGATTCAATTTTAATTTGTGTTTTTTATCTTCGGACAGTTTTATTAATCAAACACCGCTTGACTTAATGCTGAGTTCAAAAGAAAATTTTCATACTTATTGCACATATCAAAATTCTAACGGAGAATATATATATTATTATATATATACATTTAAATATAATGAAGATAAAATAACCATTTTCAAGAATATAACCGCCCAAGATAATTTAGACGCATTAAACAGGAGATTTTCTCAACTTAAATCACAATACGATAATCTTAAAGAAAATCAGCATCAATATACAAAGCTTCAGGAACTTTCTCAGGCTCAAATACTTAAAATGGGAATAATAAACAGAATCTCGCTTGTTATCAGAGAAACAAATAATCTTGAAACTATTTTCAATTCAACACTTGAAGAAATACACAATCTTTTAGGCTCTTTCAAAACATATTTTTTAACAAAAGAAAAAAATTATTTTAAAATCAGATACTCTATTCCGGCTCAAGACAACATAAATGTCGAATATGAAGATGAAGTACTTTTGCAGATAAAAAATAAAAATATAGTAGTTACCAATTGTTTAAAAGAATATTTAAACTCTAAAGACATTATGCCAAGAGGTATAAAGAGAATAATTATACCTGTTTATAATAAAAATAAATTATTAGGGATAATTGTAACGCTTACAAAACAAAAATTCGTTTTGGAAGATAATCGTGAAATACTCCAATCCATTTCGGTTCAGCTTTCAAGCAGCATAATACAAGCAGAGTTGATTAATCAATTAAATAAAAAGAACAAGAAACTGCAAAAAACACTAAACGAGCTTAAAGAAACACAAATGCAATTGATTAATACCGAAAAAATGGCTTCTATCGGTCAATTAATTTCAGGTGTGGCACATGAAATCAATACTCCTTTGGCTTCTATATGCTCCAATAATAATTTAATAAATAAAATTCTTTCAACTAATGAAAATATAACTCACAATCAAAAAGAGATATTAAAGGATTTAAATGCAGTTGATATAGAAGCATCAAACAGAATTTCGAATATGGTAAAATCTCTTAAACGCTTTGTAAGACTTGATGAAGCGGAATTTCAAAGTGCGGATATTAATAAAGAAATTGATTTAACTTTAAAATTAATCGCTCACGAAATAAATAACATAGAAATAATAAAAAATTATTCAAATCTTCCCCCCGTAATGTGCAGTGTAAATATGCTGAATCAGGTATTTATGAATCTGCTTGTTAATGCTTGCCAGAGTATAACAGGATTTAGAGAAAACGGCAGAATAGAAATCACAACCAAAACAGCAGAAAATAACCTTGTTGTTACAATAAAAGATAACGGAAAAGGCATAGCTCAAAACTTACAAAATAAAATTTTTAATGCAGGATTTACTACAAAACAAAAAGGCATCGGTACAGGACTTGGGTTATCAATTTCAAAGAAAATTATTGAACTTCATAAAGGGAGTATTTCATTCCATTCAAAAGAAAATGAAGGCAGTGAGTTTACCGTTACTATTCCGATAGTTCCCGCTTAACTAATTCGGGCAAAATAATATTCCATAAATCTTCGGAAGGATGAATATCATCAGCAAGCCAATATTTTTTATCGTAAACATTAATATCACCCGTTAAATTTTTAACATTTACAACATGAATTCCAAAAGATTCAAGTTTTTTGACTTCATAATCAGGTATTGATTTATTATGAACATCGGGAAATTCAAGCAGGATAAATTTAGAATCGGGATAATATTGTTTTGTCAATTTGGCGGATTCTTGCATGATTTTATTAAATAAAGTAAATTCAACGTATTCTTTATCGGCCTGTTTATATCCTTTTTTATTTAACAGCCATTTTACTGAATAAAGCGAATATAAAGGTTTAAATAAAGGTTTAATTTCAACAAGCTCATCATTTTTTATCTTATATCTTAAGTTAAACATGTTAATTAAAGGATTAACTTGGAAGTTATAAAGCCTTTGAAGGTGATTCCAAATAAAAACATAAATTATATAATCAGCCTGAGGAGCATGATTCTTAAAATCAGGGGTATTTAATTGATAATACATAAATTGAGTACCCGTTGCACCCTTTGACCTGTTTATACAGCTTCTGTTCGTCAGTTGGGAAATTTTATAACAGGGAGTATGCTCATCTTCAAGCCCGGCACCTTCAGCAAATGAGCATCCAAACCATATTATCGGTTTTTTATCCTTATTATCGAGATAGAATGAATTTCTCCAAACAGTTGTATTAAAATCCGACAAAATATTATAATTTGTCTTAAAAGCACGGGTATTATTAACTTCAAGTCTGTCAGCTTTTTGCTTATATATCACATTTTGTTTTTTTGCCAAAACAAAAGCTCCATACTCTATAAAACCAAACAATATAACTATTAAAATTAAATTAACCAAAATACGTTTTATCATATTTTTAAGTTTAGCATATTTATTATATAATTCAAAAAAACGAGGTAAAAATGAATATAAAAGCACAAAAAGGAACAAAAGATATATTACCCGAAGAAATTGAAAACTGGCATTTTATACAAAAAGCTGCTGAAGAAGTATTTACCAAAGCAAATTTTAAAGAAATAAGGACACCTATTTTTGAAGATACAAGCCTCTTTGAAAGAGGCGTGGGAGATACAACCGATATAGTAAATAAAGAGATGTATACTTTTGAAAAGAGTGACAGAAGTTTAACCTTACGTCCCGAGAATACGGCAGGTGTAGTAAGAGCATATATAGAACATAATATGTTCAGACAAAGTCCGCCTTTAAAACTGTGGTATTTTGGTCCCATGTTCAGATATGAAAGACCACAAGCAGGCAGACAACGCCAATTTCATCAAGTCGGAGTAGAAATGATAGGGATACAGGATGCTTCTGCCGATGCAGAATGCATTAAACTTGCGGTAGATTTTCTAAAATCCGTAGGATTAAATGATTTACTCGTTGAAATCAATTCTTTAGGATGCTCAGAATGCAGAAAAGAGTACAAAGAAGGACTAAAGCAAGCGATAAAACCATTTTTAAATGATTTATGCGAAGATTGTAAAAGCAGATTTGAAAAAAACCCCCTGAGAATTTTAGACTGCAAAAATGAATCATGTAATAAATTATTTGAAGAAAATAATTTAAAAGAAAAAGTATCAGGAATAAAATTATGCCCCGAATGTGCCCAGCATTATACAAAATTAAAAGAATACTTAGATATATTAAATATAAAATATAAAGAAAATACTTTTTTGGTAAGAGGGTTAGATTACTACACAAAAACAGTATTTGAAATAAAATCAAATAACTTAGGAGCACAAAATGCTGTATGCGGTGGCGGAAGATATGACGGATTAGTGGAATTATTGGGAGGACAAAGCACACCTGCCATCGGATGGGCTATGGGTGTTGAAAGATTAAATTCATTAATTCCTCAAATAGAAGAAAAAAAACTTGATTATTTTGTAGTTTCAGATAATCAGCCTGAAGCAATAAAACTCACATCTAAACTAAGAGAACATGGGTTTTCGGCAGAGTTTGACTATAATACACGAAAATTTACAAAACAGCTGGAAAAAGCTTCAAAATCAGCTTCATACGCAATAATTTTAGGTGAAGATGAAATAAATAACAATTATCTTACACTAAAAGATTTGAATACGTCCGAGCAAAAAAAATTAAAATTTGAAGATTTAATAAAATAAATGTTTAACGGCAGATAATTCTTCAAAAGTAATACCTGCTTCGGAAAGTTCTTCATATGTAATACCAAAAAGCCCAACATACTTTTTTGTTTCTTCAGAAATATTATTAAATCTGATATCAGAAATAATATTATCAAGGATATCGGAACGTTTTAATACTGTTCCGATATTATCAATATTTTTACAAAAACTACGTTTTTTTGATTTACCCATAACAGAAATATTTTATAATCAACCAAAAATCAAAACAATAAAGATGAAAAAAGATTAATGTAAATAAATGTAAAAAAAATAAAAAAACATGGTTAAGACCAAGCAATTTTTAGTTTGAGGTGATTTAAACCAAGTATAATAAATTACTAAAAAGGAGAAAAAACTGACATGCAGATTAGTAAAATATCACCGAATACTCAATATAAAAATATAAACAAATTAAATAATACAAGCAAAATAACAAATCCGTTAAACCCTTCATTTGAAGGTAAGAAGGAAGCAACAATAGCGATGGGAGTTGCAGTAGCTACGGCACTTACACCGATGATATATAATGCAACTGTCGGAAGAAATTCGGATCATATTCCAATAGAAGAAGTTGCATCAGCTCAATCATTAGAAGATGCGGGCTTAGATGCTTCTTTAGTATTTTCTCCTACTGAAATACAAGATGTTAATTTATCTCAAATGCCTGTAACAGAGTTTTATTTTACAAACGAAGGCAGAGAAGTAATATTAACACCTGATGCTATGACAACATACGAGGAAGTAGAAGATACGACCCCCGAAAAAATAGAAGCAGCAATTGGAGAAGGTTTAAGCATTAATGATACAAATGCATTATTAGGAACAAATTATACAAAAGGATATGCTGCACAAGGTTTACAATCATTGGTAAAAGCTTTCTTCGGAGAAGAAGCATATAATGCCCCTGAACTTGAAGGATTTAGAAATGCACAAACGAGTAGAGATTTATACGATGCAGCAACAAAAATTGATGAAAATTCAGGTATAACATTAAGAAAAGGAACCATAGTAGTAACGGGAGAAGGAAGCAAAAATCTTCACTGCGGCATTATCACTAGTATAAATTATGATGCAAACGGTGCAGTTGTTTCTTATAATGTTGCAGAAGCAAACAGCGCAATGAGCCCTGATAAAAAAGGATTAGCTGTCAGGGAATACAAAATAGGCGGAAGCGGAAAAAATATTCAAGGATATATAGAAGGTTCGGGCGAAGTATTAAGCCCTGTAAGAACTGTTGAAGTTACAAACGAAAACGGTGTACCGGCGAATGAAAACGGAACCATAATAGTAACAATAACAGAACAACCTTCAGAAGCAAAAGATGAAGGAGCTACATTAGGTGAAATTATTGATAAAGTATACAGCACAGCATTAAGCCAATATCCTGAAGAAGAAAGAATTTCAGTAAGAAATAAAATTATAGATGAAACTATCCAAGCAAATCCGGCATTAGCTATATATATAAAAAATGAATTAGGTGAAGACGCAGACAGCTATGATTCAATAAGCGGTCTTAACTTATTCAGAGGCAAATCAAGTTCAGACCAAGCACTTGATATAAGATTATTAACAATGCCTACTACAATTGTATATCAGGCACAAAATACACAGCCTGAAAACCAGCAATTTTATTATTCATCAAGCAGTTATTCACCAAACAGACCGACAGCAAGTGTAATTAAAGATTCAACAATGCTTCTTGACGGTGAATACGCTTCATTTTCTGATATGATATATGATACATACGGTCAGGTTTCTGATGAAGCATATCGAGACATAGTATATGCAGTAGTAAACTCACCTGCTAACGCTGCCGAGTTTGAATATGTTTTAGATGCTATGAACTTTAATGATATAATTCATACAGGCAATATAAATGATATAAACAGAACTTTAGATGAAAATACAGATAAAATGCTTTTAGGTGTAACATTACCTGAAGTAAGAACATTAAGAACGCAATCTAATTTAGCCGATACAAGTAAAACAGATAAAAATGGAATTATTTACCAAATTTCTCCTTCAGCTGTTACAGAAGGCAGAAATGACAGAAATATTACAATTGCTAGTAATCAAAATCCAAACGGAGTAACACAAAGCGGGGATGTATTTAAAGCAATAGACATATTACAATATTACTATTCTCCGGATGGAAGCGGCAGATTTGCCGAAGTAGTTGACGGGAAGACCGTTCTTAATAATGACATAGAATATGTTAATGAATTTGCAAGAAATATTCTTCAACAAGTTGTTATAGCAAATGCAGATTTATTTGCTACTCAATATGAAGATCAAAACGGAATTCACAGATACGGCGTATTTGATGTAAATCCGGATTTTGATACAACAGGTAAAAGTTTAGAAGAAATAATAGAAAATTCAACAATAAATGTAGACAGATTAATGTCATACAGTTTTGTTGATGCAAATGGTCAATCAAGATTTGAAGATGGTGTAGAAATAAGATTACCCCAATTCAATTACAGAATAAATGATTGTGAAATGTTAAAAGTACCTTGTCCTTGTTGTCAATGTCCTGATAATCCGGACGATAATTGTGGATGTGTACCGACACCAACGCCGGAACCAACTCCGACACCAACGCCGGAACCAACTCCGACACCAACGCCGGAACCAACTCCAATCCCAACTCCGGAACAAACTCCAATCCCGACTCCGGAACAAACTCCAACACCGACTCCGGATGTAACTCCAACACCGACTCCGGATGTAACTCCTACACCAACTCCGGATGTAACTCCTACACCAACTCCGGATGTAACTCCTACACCAACTCCGGATGTAACTCCTACACCGACTCCGGATGTAACTCCTACACCAACTCCGGAACCGACACCTACACCAACGCCGGAACCAACTCCGACACCAACGCCGGAACCAACTCCTACACCTACACCGGAACCAACTCCTACACCAACTCCGGAACCAACTCCGACACCTACGCCGGAACCAACTCCTACACCAACGCAGGAACCGACAAATCCGGCAACTGATATACCAACATTAGAGCCTGATGAACCAACATCAACGCCGACTCCAACTCCGGAACCGACACCTACACCTACGCCGGAACCGACACCAACTCCAACTCCGGAACCAACACCGACACCTACGCCGGAGCCAACTCCGACACCTACACCGGAACCAACACCAACCCCAACAATGGAGCCGACAAATCCGGCAACTGATATACCGACATTGGAGCCTGATGATCCGACACCAACGCCAACACAAACTCCAACTCCAACGCCGACGCCAACACAAACTCCAACACCAACCCCAACGCCGACACCGACACAAACTCCTGCCGATCAGGATGATACAAATCCGGCAACTGATATACCCACATTGGAGCCCGATGATCCTTCTGAGACAATAAAACCAACTCCCACCCCAACTCAAGGACCGACAAATACTCCTGAAACTCAAAACCCGACGGTAACTCCAAGTGCAACTCCTACATTGAATCCAGAAGATACTTGCGATCCAAGCGAAGATCCGGATTTAAATACAGATGATCCAGATAATCCTCCGATTAATCCTGGTGTAACAAGTGAAGCAACTCAAACTCCAACAAGTGAACCTACGAAAAAACCGGAAAGTACAGTAACACCAGGAGATACTTGTGATCCAAGCGAAGAGGGTGATGTAAATGGAGATGATGATGATCCTGAGCTTATCCCGGGTTCTGCAACAGCAGCACCTACAAAAGCTCCTCAAAGTGAAGAGGCAACAACTCCAAGTGCATCTGAAACTTGCGACCCGAGTGTAGAAGGCGATAAGAATAATTCAGATAATGATGATGTTCAAATCGTTCCGGGAAGTCAAGAAGTTCCATCTGCTGATGACGATGTCAACAATGGTGATGGAGATGCTCCGTTAGTACCTGCTCAAGAAACATCAGAAAACAAACAGCAAACAACGCAATCAGATACTTCAAAGAGTGATACAAATGTTGCAGATAAAGAACCCGAATTATTTATAAGCAACAATGCTAAAACAGAAGTTGTAGCTTCTGCGCAGCAAGAAGAAACTACACCGCCGAAACAAGAAGTTGAACACAAAGACACAACTCCTAAAGAAGTTGAACAAAAGGATACAACTCCTAAAGAAGTTGAACAAAAGGATACAACTCCTAAAGAAGTTGAACACAAAGACACAACTCCTAAAGAAGTTGAACACAAAGACACAACTCCTAAAGAAGTTGAACACAAAGACACAGCTCCTAAAGAAGTTGAACACAAAGACACAACTCCTAAAGAAGTTGAACACAAAGACACAGCTCCTAAAGAAGTTGAACAAAAGGATACATCTACTGAAGAAGTAAGCTATAAAGTTCAACGCGGAGAAAACAAAACCGCAGCTACAAAGATATCATCGTTCTTAATCAGAACTTTGGGAAGAGCTAAAAATCCTCAAAACAACCCAAACGTAGTTCGTGTACACAAAATATAATAACTGATTAGGTAAAACAAAAAATACAACGGGAATTAATAAAAACCGTTGTATTTTTTTGTTTAGTTATAAAACACTACTATCAGCATTACAAAATTCAAAAACTATCTGTTAGCTTTATAATTATCCAAAATTTCACGCCAAGTTTCAACAACTATATCGTTGGAGCTTAAAGCCTCTTTGGGAATACCTGCATGATGAATCAAAGGTAAAAGTTTTTCTTCACTCACCGTAATTAAATTATCAATATCATCATCGGTATCATTACATATAAAATATCCTTTACCGTCTTTATCCTGTTGATAACCGGTAATTGTAATTTCATGCCCGCCCTCAACTTTATTATCCGCCCCTAGATGGGTATATCCGATAATAACATTGTGACCGAGTTGTAAGGATTTAATAATATGCTGTTTTGTTTCCTCGGGTTTACAATTATAACCGACTAAGTAACCGTTTTCATCAAGATTTTGATAAACAACTGAAACTTTTGGAGTTGCAAATACAATTTGTTCCGCATAATTTTTCTCAAAATCCGTCAATCCTGATTTATCAGGATTAAATTTACCGGTTCTTTCATCTATTAAAGCATCATAGGAATTTTGAGACGCAAGATTTAATATTGCGGATTGCATTAAAACATCCACACTTGAGCGTTCTCCTTTATCTCTGTATGAAGCTTGTACTCTTGCTCTGACTATTGCATTTCTGTCAGGTTTAATATTAATGGAAACAGTGTTCCAGTCTTTAGATACTGAACTTTCGGTATTAAATTCTCTGAGTTTCCAAATTCCCTCAGCAAAACCACTGGAAATATCTGACATATTTACAGTCTTTTTCACCGAATAATTATTTCCCGTTAAACCGAGAGCAAATCTTGCAAATTCTGCAGGAGTTCTGCTTGCAAGATTAAATTCTATACTTGCCGCAACACAAGATGATGATACTACATTATATGCTGATTTCGGAACAGGTTTGCCTGTCTGGTTTTCAATGTCTTTTATTGATTCAGCTGGTATATCACCAAATTTTTGAGTAATTGTTGCGGGATTTGCTATTGAAGTTATTACTTCAGTTAATATTTGAGAAGTATTTAAACCTTGGATTCTGGGTTCTTGAGTTATTTTATAAAGATTTTCCAATACACTCGAACCGTCATTAGAATCTTTATTATCCAAAATCCCTTTTTCATCTAACAACTTTAATATTTGATGCGTAGATTTATCCGTAGTGGATAATACTTTTTTCAACTGTTCTTTTCTTGAAGGTAACGGCGATTTAGCATCAACACTGCTCTTTTTTGCCATAAATGAAGGATGGTATGCTTTTAAATTTTCGCTGTTTACTTGTTTTAAATCCTCGGGAAGCGTAGCATTACTATATGATACATCATTTTGTTTTACTGATGCAGCGTTTGAATATACGGGAGTTGAAATATCCAATTTTTGTATATTTAACATAGCAATACTATACCTTCAATTATATTAAAAACTTTTTTCGATAAAAATTGCTATTTTTTAAAAAAATAAAGAAGTATTGTAAAGAACTAAATCTGATTTTTGCCTTCTTTTAGCCCTCTTGCCCTATCATACAATTCTATTTTCATATTATTTGCATGAGCTCTATCTATAACATAATTAACTAAATCTAAATAGTATGAAGAAATAGTAGCTCTGTTTATCTTATACCATACATCTTCTATATCCAAAGCAAGCCATTTTCCGCCAACATCAATAACAGATTGTATCCACATATCAATTTCTTTTCTGTTATCATTTACATTCGGGATAATAATATATTTAGATGTCATTAAACCAAAACCTTGTGTATTTGCTTTAGCATATTTAGCCATATTATCCAATACTTTTTTATAAGCATTTACATTTTTTATTTTTTTATAAGTTTTCTCGCATCCCGAATCAATAGAAATAACAACGTTTAAACATCCTTGAGAAATTGCATTGGCAATTGCAGGCGAATATTTTATACCCGAAGAATGTATTCTCATATTTCTAAACCCGTTCTCCGCCAATAAATTAATCAACTCATCAAACTCAGGCGCTATTGTAGGTTCTCCTCCGCCAAATGATACTTCGCCTCCGGGGCGCAGAATCTTTCTTTCAATCATATCTTTTACTACGGGAACAGAATTATATGGCTTTATTTTTTCAAACATTTTTCTGTTTTGAACTTCATAGCAATAATTACACTTACTGTTACATGCTATCCAATAGTTAAACTGGAGAAAATTAATATAATCTCCTTCATCCCATTCTTTTTCTTCTAAAAATACGCAACCTTTACAGTTTGGAGTTAAATTTCCGCATCTATGATCTTCTCTGTATTTACGTTTTAATTCAAACAAAGATTCCCAGTCAATGGATTCACCGGCGTAATCATTTTTTAATGTTATTTTACCGCCTCCGCTATGGCATGTAAAACAACATGTTTCAAGCCTCGTATGTTCAAAATCCATCCCATGTTCTATATATCTGCAACTTAAATATTTCAATTATCAATCCCATTTACATTCATTTATATACTAAATTATCATTTATAGATTTAATAGTCAAGAATCTTAATTTTCTTGTTTTTGATGATTATTATATGTATAATATTTATGCAAACAGTTAGCATGTGAGATTATATTTTGAAATATACAAGCTGCATACATTTAGAACATGGAATAACATTTTTTTCCAATTCGGTACAGATATGTTGTATTAGCTCGCACCCCGGGGGCGGTAGTATTATTGAATTATCGAATTATAAAGGAGAATTAATTAATTGGGATGAATTCTTTAAAAAAAGAAATATACTCCGTGAACAAACAAGACAAGGTAACCCGCCTAAGAAATGCTTTGGGTGTTATTATCTAAAGGATCAGGAATGGAATAGTGATAATTATATTGATGAAGTTTTAATCGGTCATTTCACTCATTGTAATTGTAACTGCATATATTGCTATACAGAAAAAGATAAAAAATTCTTTAATTCCAATAAAACATATAATATTTATCCCGTAATTAAAGATATGATTGATAAAAGAATCCTGTCAAAAAATGCAACAATAACTTTTGGCGGAGGAGAACCCACTATATTGCAAGAGTTTGAAGAACTCGTATATTTGCTTTTGGACTATGATGTATATAATATAAGAATCCACTCTGACGGAATAAAATATTCTCCTGCTATTGAAAAAGGATTAAAATTAGGTAAAATTACACTCATTACATCAGTAGATTCCAGTTCCGCTAAAGTTTATGAAAAAATTAAACAAATTAATTGCTTTGATAAGGTTTGGCAAAATCTTGAAAAATATGCAAAAACGAAAAACGGTTTAATCAGAACTAAATATGTTCTGATTCCCGGAATTAATGACAGCCTTTCTGAAGTTAAAAATTGGATGAAAAAAACTTATAATGTTGGAATTAAACATATTGCCTTTGATATTGAAGATAATTGGTTTAAATCTAACAGGGAAAATATTCCTCAATATATCTATGTAATTTTCGATTTTGTCTATGAATGTTTTAGACAATATAATCTTGAAAGCTGCGAATTATATGAGCGTGCATACAATTTAAGAGTTGACAGAGAAAACAAACTAAACTCAGTCCAAACTGACACATAAAGGGTTCATATATGTTTTTTAATAAACAAAACAGAAAAAAATCCGTATGCACATATCTTAATAATTCCTTAGTTTTTGACAGCAATAATGAAATTCATCTTTGCCCTTATAAGAAATTTAGTAAAGTTATTGAAAATTATAACGGAATTTGGCTAGATACCGACAAAATAGAAAAATCAAAAGAAAATATCATAAATAATTGCTCTAATGAATGTGTAAATTGCAATTATTATAAACCGTCAAACAAAAAATTAGGCAAAAAACTTGAATGTTTATATCTTGCCAATTGGCATTACTGTTATGTAAATTGCAGCTATTGCGATATGCCGAAAGAAGAGGACTTAATTAAGGCAAAGCATTATGATGTAATGCCCTCTATTCAAACATTGATTGATAAGGGCTTTGTTGATAAAAAAACAAAAATTATTTTTGATTGCGGAGATGCTACTGTTCATCCGGAATTTGACAAAATTTTATTCTTTTTAATGAATTTTGGAACGGAAGATATAGCTATAAATACTCCCGCATTCAGATATTGTGAAAGTGTGGCACAAGCAATAGCTAATAATGTTGCTGAAGTTATAATACCCCTTGATGCAGGATGCCCTTATATATATGAAAAAATTAAGGGTATTAATAAATATGATGTTGCTATGGGAACTATTAAACGGTATCTGTCATTTGAAGAACCTTATCAAATAAGGGTTATATTTAAGTTTACCATTGTACGTGGAATTAACGATAATCAAAAAGAAATATTAGATTGGTATATTTTATCAAGAGATTTGGGGCTCAAGAAGTTATTACTCGATATTGATATAAAGTTTTTTAATGAAATTAAAAATTCTATACCCCAATATTTGAAAGATATAGTTATTTTCTCAAAAAACATATCATCATACAATAATCTGGAAATAAAATTTTCGCCAAGACTTGATATAATATATAAGTCAATAAAGAATCAGCGGTGAAAGAATGTTTGTATATAACGAAAAATTCGTAAGCAAAAAAAAAGGACACTATTACAGCTGCCCTTGGATAGAACATGGGCTTGTTTTTTTCAGTTATAAATTAGCGATGTGCTGTCACTGCGGGCATGAAGGCAGTGCACAAGCTGTTATAAGAAACAACTATGTCGGTCAAAAAATTGACTGGGACAGGGTTTTTAAAATAAAAGATATGTACAGGCGTTTTCACAAAAAAGGCAAAATAAATAAAGGTTGTATGGCTTGCCCTTATTTAAAAGAATCAGAATGGGATAATGCAAAATATATTGATAATCTTTATATAAGCCATTTTACAAATTGTAATTCCAAATGTATGTACTGTTTTGCCGCTAAACACCCTGAAGATTTTGCAAAAGAAAGATTATATCAGGTTCTGCCAATAATAAAAGAAATGTATGATAAATCTATACTTCGTCAAGGCGGTATAATTTCTTTTGGTGGCGGAGAACCGACGTTACTGGATGAATTTGAGGATATTGTTACCTATCTTTTGAATAATTATTTTTGGGGAATAAGAGTTCATACATCAGGAATTATATACAGCCCTGCGCTTGCAAGAGCCATTAATGAAATCAGAGGTTATGTTGTTGTATCGGTGGATTCCGGTAGCAGTGAAACTTATAAAAAAATTAAACAAGTGCCCCTTTATGACAAAGTAAGAGAAACAATAAGAAAATATGCACTGCAAACTACTTTTTTAGGCAGATATTTAGTTAGTGCCAAATTCATTATTATTCCCGGAATTAATGATACAATTGAAGAAATTGAAAATTGGATGAAAGCCAATTATGATGCAGGATTGTACACTACCGTCCTTGATATTGAAGAAAATTGGTATTTAGATAACAAAAATAACATTCCCGATCACATTTATAAGCTTGTTGACTATGCTAAAAAACGAGCAAAACAATTGAATACTAATTTTGAACTTTATGAAAGACTCGAAAACTTAGTCGAAGATAAAAAGAAAAAAAGAAGATAATATTTTTCTCGAACAGTGTACTTATTTTATTAATTGCTGTACTTCTTTAAAATTTTGGTGTTTTGACGATTTGAGCAATTCAAACAAAATCATTTCCGTACATACTGTTTGAGCACCGGCTTGCACTAAACGCTTTAGTGCCAATTGTTTATTTTCTTCGCTTCTTGAACCTGAAGCATCCTGTACTATAAATACTTCATATCCTTTATTTAACAAATCAAAAGCACTTTGCAATACGCAAATATGAGTTTCTATTCCAAATATAATAATTTGTTTTTTTCCTTGGATTAAATTAATAAATCCGTCTTCATTAAGTATGCTAAAACTCGTTTTTTCGACATATTGTGCATTCGGCAATGCGTTTTTGATTTCTTCTATCGTCGACCCCAAACCTTTAGGATATTGTTCGGTAATAATTGTTTTAATTTTTAGTATTTGTGCAGTTTTAGCAAGTTTTACGGCATTTGCGGCTACTTCTTTATCCTCAAGCATATTTACAAGCTTATCTTGTATGTCAATTATCAAAAACAAGCAATCATCACTATTAATTGTTCTCATTATTATCTCCTTATTACAGTTTATTATATAATACAGGTATGGAAAAAATAAATATACTTAAAAATAATAAATGCCTGAAATTAATATGCGGAGCAGGTAATGAAAATACTAACGAGATAGAAAAGCTCTCATATATATATTCAATGGCAGGTTTTAATATGATAGATATAAGTGCTAAAAAAGAAGCACTTATTGCGGTAAAAAAAGGATTAGAACGTGCAAATAAGCAAAACGAAGTTTTAATTTGCGTCAGTGTCGGGATGCAAGATGATATACATCTTTCTAAAGCCGTAATTAACAAGCAAAAATGTGATAATTGTAAAATATGTATTAATGAATGTTTGCAGGATGCTATATTTATTGAAGATGAACGAGTTCATATAAATGAAAAAAATTGCATAGGCTGCAATAAATGTATTGAAAAATGTCCTAAATGTGCAATAATTACTGAACATAAATATAAAACACCTTATGAAATGCTATTGCCTTTAATATCAGAGAATATAGACTGCGTAGAATTTCACTGTACAAGTTCGGATGAAAAAGCTGTTTTAGATGCTTATAACAAAATAAAATCAATATATAAAGGGCTTATAAGTTTTTGCCTTGACCGATCCAAAATGGGTGATGACAAATTAATTTGTTTATTAAAAAAAATGACCGATTCCGAAGAATTTTCCATAATACAAGCAGACGGCAAACCCATGTCGGGCGGCAAAGACAATTATAACTCCACATTACAAAGCGTAGCCTTTGCTCAAATAATAAGAAATTCACAGCTTCACTCATACCTTATACTCTCCGGCGGAACAAATTCGCAAACAACAAAGCTTGCAAAAGAATGCGATATCAATATAGATGGCGTTGCGCTTGGCAGCTACGCCAGAAAATTAGTTAAAGATTATATTTGTTCGGATGATTTTTTTGAAAATGAAGAATTGCAAAGACTTGCTGTAAATAAAGCAACAGAACTTGCTAATACGCTGAAAGAAAATTTTTAATTTTTAGTATTTTGATATTTCTTCCAAATATCTTTCAATCGCTTTATATCCGCCGTAAATTTCACTATCAAAATTAATATATCTTGATGCAACAATGAATTTCAGCTCTTTAACTCTGATTTGAATAATATCATCAGAATCTTGTTTAAGATTTTTTTCTAAAGAAGAAGACCAGCGTTTGAGGAAAGAAAGTTCTTCATTAATTTGCTTAATAGTAGAATACTCAAGCGGATTAAAATCATATTTTGCGAGCAATGCACGCTCCTGATTGGTGATTCTTGGCTGTACAACAGGCGCACCGTATACTTTTTTTATAACCATATAATTATCTGCAACACGTCTGTGGCTTTCGGGAACACCGCCGCGAGCAAGCATTGCGGATGTACTTAATGAGCTGAATTTATCCTCATCAAAGGCTAATGAGCTCATACTTGTACTTTCCAAGAACAACTTATTATATTTATTTTCTATTACACTATTAATAGTACCATCTCCATCTTTTATAGTTTAATGATACTTCCATGAAAATAATTTGTCATGGTTTTTTGAGAATTTATTAAGATATTTTGTCAATATTTTTACAAAAAACATTTTTAGAATATAATTAAGCTATGTTTAAGTACGATGTAATAGTAGTAGGTGCGGGACACGCAGGATGTGAAGCAAGTATAGCCTGTGCAAAAATGGGTGCAAAGACTTTACTTGCCACATTAAATTTAGACAATATTGCACTAATGCCTTGTAATCCGGCAATAGGAGGACCTGCAAAATCGTGCTTGGTTAGAGAAATTGACGCACTCGGCGGAATTATGGGTATATCTGCCGATGCTACATATATGCAGTTAAAGGTATTAAATTCTTCTAAGGGTCCCGCCGTCAGAGCATTAAGAGCACAATCGGACAAAAAAGAATATATGCGTTTTGTACGCAGTTTGCTTGAAAGTGAAGAAAATCTTTCCCTTAAACAATGTACAATGACAGAGCTTTTAGTTGAAAACGGTGAAGTTAAAGGATTAAAAGATGAGTTTGGGCAAGAATATCTTGCTCCCTGCGTAATTTTAACAACCGGTACATCTCTTGAAGCAAGAATTTGGGTCGGTTTGCAATATTTGGAATTTGGCAGACTCGGTGAAGCAAGTGCTAAAGGTTTATCACTTTCACTTCAAAAATTAGGTTTTAAAGCAGGCAGACTTAAAACAGGAACTCCCGCAAGAGTCGACGCAAGAACTATTGATTTTGATAAGATGGTAATTCAGCCGGGAGATGAAATACCGCACTTTTTCTCTTTCTTGCCAAATCGACCGATTAGAAAACAGTATCCTTGCTGGCTTACAAGAACTACCGAAAAAACTCACGAAATTATTAAAAATAATCTCGATAAATCACCTATGTATTCAGGTTTAATCCATGGTATAGGCCCAAGATACTGCCCATCTATTGAAGATAAGGTTATACGTTTCAGTCACAACCCCTCTCATCACATTTTTATCGAACCTGAGGGGAAAAATACCTATGAAATGTATGTTCAGGGTTTTTCAACAAGTTTACCCGCATCGGTTCAAATCCAAATGTTACAAACCCTGCCGGGGTTAGAAAACGTTCACGTTATGAAGCCTGCTTATGCGGTTGAATATGACTATTTTCCCGCCGTACAATTAACACATTCGCTTATGACAAAACTTGTTAAAGGCTTATTCTGTGCAGGGCAGATAAACGGAACATCAGGTTATGAAGAAGCAGGCGCTCAAGGAATTTTGGCGGGGATTAATGCAATAAAATATCTTCAAAATAAAGAAATGATTACTCTGTCACGTGACTCATCATACCTTGGCACTTTAGTTGATGATTTAGTCACTAAAGATATTGATGAACCATACAGAATGCTGACTTCACGTTCCGAATACAGGTTATTATTAAGACAGGATAATGCTGATGAAAGACTTACAAAAATAGGATATGAAGCTGGGCTTATATCGCAAGACAGATACAATGATTTTATTAAGAAGCAAAAGACTATTCAAGATGAAATAATAAGACTAAACAACGAAAAACTTTCACCGTCTGAAGATGTTAATAAAATCTTAGCCCGATACGGAGAATATATAGATAGAGGTCTTAAATTGTCAGAACTTTTAAAACGACCTAATATTACTTATGAAACATTATTAAATATTGATGAAAAAACAAAAAGTTTAAATCTTACTCCGGATATTTATGAACAAGTTGAGGTTAAAATCAAATATGACGGATACATAAAACGTCAAATTGAACAGGTTAACATGTCGGATAAACTGGAAAAAATTAAAATTCCGATTAATATTGATTATAGCCAAATAAAACATATTTCAACCGAAACAAGAGATAAATTAAACAAAATAAGACCTGTAACTTTAGGTCAAGCCTCAAGAATAGGAGGCGTTAAACCCGCTGATATCTCTGTTTTAATGGTTATGATTGAATCCCATCAGTTACATTGATTATCAACGGGTCTGCCAAATAACAATCTCCCAAGCCCCATCCTCTTTTGAAGTGTTCGTTTTATTCCGCCCGAAATTACATTTACATTACACATTGTACTGTTTGTATTACATAACACGGAATTTACTATCGGCATTGTTGTTTTATCTATTTGTGTTGTTATTTCTTTTATATTATCCGTAGTTTTTTCAATGTTATTAACTGTATTTTTTACAGACTTTTCTTCTATGGAATTATTTAAATTTGATGACATCTTTTCTATATTAGAAGAGGTTTTGGCTATATTAGAAACGGTTAATATTATGTCACCTCTTACTTCCGAGATAATTCCGTTCACTTGGACAAAAATTTCATTCAAACTTAAAAGCGTCTGATTAGCAGTATTTATAAGATTCCCGGTACCCGATACTATATCTTCTATACTGTCATCATTTAACAAACTCTCTAAATCCTTTGAAAGTTTGCCTGATATTACGTCATCATTTTTTATTCTCGCCAATGCGGGAGTATCAGGATATATTATATTTACATATCGTGTTGATTTATTCTTTTTTATTCTCGCCGTTATATTATTCGGCAGTTTAATATCGTGCGGATGTATTTTTAAATTAATATACGTATTTTTGTAATCCGCATCGGGATATATTTTTGTTGTTTTGCCTATTTTAAACCCTTTATAGTATACATTCATTTTTTTATCAAAAGGCTCTAAATCATCAAATTTAACAACAATATTTAAAAAGGCCATTTTGTTGTATACAAAAAATCCCAAAATTATTATCACCAAAGTTAAAATTATAATATAAATTTTATTCATAACTACAATTAACAAAATAAATAAAAAATGAACAATAACCCGATTGGGTATAAAATTTATATCCGCCTTTACAAATTAATAAAATCCATTTTCCATCAACGCAATTGAAGTTATATTTGGCTTAAGTTTTAAACCCAATTCTACACATCGTTTTTTTACATATTCAAAAATTTCATAATTATAATCTTCAATTTTCTGACCGGATTTTGTTTTTGTACCCCAACAAAATTCCATACTTAACTCAACTTGAGTAAGTCCACATTTTTTACTTTCTAAAAGCCAATTTTCTACTTCTTCAAGTTTATCATTAAATCCTTTTAAAATTATTAATTTGGAAACAACATTATCACAATTATAAATATCAGACTTAAATTTTGATGCTGCTTTAAGATAGCGATTAAGATTCTTCATAACCTGATTATATTTATCTCTTTTTTTTATTTGTTTATAGACCTCACGTGAACCCGTACATACAGCAACTGTTATATGTCCTTTACCTTTTTTTAAAAGATTTTCCACCGCTTTAGAATACCTGATTCCTGAACTTTCACAATATACCATATTTACATTATTTTTGATAAACAGATTTATAAGCTTTGAAAATTCTTTTAAAACTCCAAGTTCACCGCCTCCAACATTTATAATTAAATTTTGTTTATCTATTACATCATATTTGTATAGTTCTTTTATTGTTTTATATATTAACGGATTTCCCTCTTTTATTTTATCCGAGAATTCTCCTTTTGTTTCATCTCTGTACGTACAATAAAAACATCCGCAATTACAATGATACCAATAATATAAATCTATTTTATTTATTTTATCATTTGCACAGTATTCATTTAGTCTGTATATACAATCCTTACATCCTGCCGGTATTACATCATTTTTTATATTTTCTTTTATTTTATTTCTTAAATTTATAATTTTTTGCGCTAATTCTTTGGGTTTTTCTTCGTATTTAGAAATCAATTCACCTAACTGCAATGTTGTACAGAACCTGACATTATCTTGATGAAAACTTAAACTATTTAATAAATATTTGCAATATATATTATCCATTTCATAAGTCCTATATCATTGTTTATAATATTCAAATATAAATGCTATTATAACATAACCTGTAATCTGTATAATTTAATGAATTATATTTTTAAATCCGGCTTTTATAAACTTATTAACAATACCGAGGGGCAATTTTGATATCAGCTCGGCAAAAATAGCTTGGATACCTACATTATAAGAAGGTTTCGGATTTTTTGTTCTGATAACTTTTAAAATTGCCTCTACAACATAAAAAGTTTCAAGAGCCTTTTTATTATTTTCGAGCGCCCTTAATTGAAGTGCGGAAAATTCTTTTTCATACTTGCGTTTTTCTGCTTCTTTAACAGCTTCAAAGAATTTTTTAGCTCTGTTTACTGATTTATTCCATATCGGAGTTTTTACACACCCCGGTTTTATTGAAATAACTTTTATATTATCCTTATTTTCAAGTTCAAAAGCATTAAACAAAATATCTAAAGCACGTTTTGATGCACAATATGGAGAAATATAAGGGAATATGCCATAAGATGCCATAGAACTTATATTAATAATTTTAGAACCCGCCAACAGAGGCATAAATTTCTGAACTACCGATATTGCACCAAAAGTATTTACTTCAAATTGCTCTTTTAAATTTTTTATATTAATGCACTCAACGGGCGAAGCCGCCGCAATTCCCGCATTATTAATCAAAACATCAATTTTATCTGTATTTTTTATAACATACCAAAACGCTTTTTCTATACTTCCAGCATTGGTTACATCAAGATAAACTCCTTTAATATTCTTATTGAGTTTTTCAAGTTCTTCTTTATCAATTTTTTTTCTTACACCGGCAAAAACATTAAAACCTTCTTTTGCAAGCCTTAAAGCTGTTTCTCTGCCCAAGCCCGAAGATGCACCTGTTATTAATATTGTTTGGCTTTTTTTATTCATACGATTATTTTTAACACAAAATTTTGATATAATCAAATTATGAGTTTAAAATTTAATGCACAAAAAGGCAGACAAGGCGAAAATATTGCTCGAGATTATCTTGAAAAACTGGGCTATAAAATTATTGAGCAAAATTGGCATTACTCTAAAAATGCCGAAATAGATATTATTGCTGTTGATAATAACACATTAGTCTTTGTTGAAGTTAAAACAAGAACAAATTTAAACTACGGTCATCCGTTTGAAGCAATAACTCAAAATAAGATAAACAAAATTTATACCGCTATTTCGGGATATTTTAACAACTGCGAAAAACGTTATAAATCCTTTAGATTAGACGGTATTGCCATAATAGGATTAAATAATCCCAAAATAGAACATATAAAAAACTTAGGACAATATTAATTATTGCCAATCAATAATATTTTGGTCGCATAATGCATTTTCCAATTCGGGTATTACGCTGTAATGAGTCATTTCAAATGTAATAGGTGTAATAGACACTTTATTCCATCTCATCGCATTTACATCAGAGTCATCATTTTCGCAAGTTTTAATAAGTTCGCCCGCCATCCAATAATACACCTTGCCTCTGGGGTCAACTCTTTTATCGTATTCATCGGTAAACATTTTGCCTCCGAGTCTTGTAATAGCAACTCCCGACAAATCTTCAGGCATTATTCCCGGTACATTTATATTTAAAATCGTTTTTTTAGGGAAATTAAATTCCTTAATTTTATGCAAAAATTTAACCACAAATACGGCAACGTTTTTGAATAATTCGGGTTCACAAGACATACTTGCCAACGAAACGGCAATACTGGGATATCCCATCATTGCCCCCTCCATAGCACAGCTTACCGTGCCGGAATATAAAATATCCGTTCCGAGGTTCGGACCATGATTTATTCCTGATATAATTAAATCGGGCTTTTCATCCTCACCCAGTATGGCATTTATACCTATTTTAACGCAATCACCCGGAGTACCGCTTGTTATCCAAATCTTTTTTGCACCGAATTTTGTTTCTAATTCTTCCACTCTTATCGGGGTATGAAGCGTTAACGAATGACCTGCCGCACTGCGTTCTCTGTCGGGAGCAATAATATATACATCATGTTCTCTGCTTAACTCTGTTGCGAGTGCTTTTATTCCTTCTGCCATTATACCGTCATCATTTGAAATTAATATTTTCATATAAACCCCTTTTTATTATACCATTTTTAATTATAAAATTCCCTCTAAGAGCAGTTTTTTATCGAAAACAGCTTCTATTTTAACTTCCTGCCTTGATTTTGGAATAATAAGTTTTATTTGAGAATTTTCAATTTTTTTATCCGACAACATTGCATTATAAAAAGCGTTTTCATCAGGCATAAAATCCAATCGGGTAATAAGTCCGTAATCATTTATTAAGTCTATTGCCTCTTTATAATATTCTTTAGAAATTGAATTGATTTTTAAAGCGAAATCAAAAATCATTTTCATCCCGATTGAAACTGCCTCTCCGTGTGTATATTTTTTATAATCGGTTATCTTTTCAATAGCATGAGCATATGTATGCCCAAAATTGAGTATTGCTCTTAGACCTTTATCTTTTTCATCCTGATTAACAACCGCACTTTTAAGCTCGCAGCAGATTTTTATAAGCTTTGCCAATATTTGGTGGTCTTTTAATATTATCAGCTCTTTATTTTTTTTCAAGAAATCCATAAAATTATATATTTGATTTGCATTACAAGTTTTTTCAATAAATGCATATTTAACAACTTCACTCATGCCCGTTTTAAACTGACGTTCATCAAGGGTATTGAGAGTTGAAGTATCGGTTAAAACAAGTTTTGGCTGGTAAAAAGCTCCTATCATATTTTTGCCTGACGGATGATTTACAGCAACTTTTCCACCAACGGATGAATCCACCTGAGCCAAAAGAGTTGTAGGAATTTGAATAAAATCTATTCCTCTTTGATATACGGCGGAAGCAAAACCTGACATATCACCGATTACTCCTCCGCCCAATGCTATTATTGCATCTTTTCTCTCAAGTTTTACCTCCAATGCTTTATCTATTATTTTATTGAGAGTCTGCATTGTCTTATATACTTCACCATCTGGCAAAATAAGGAACTCGACATTATCTTTTTTTAATTTACTTCCGTATAAAGGCATTACTGTTTCATTTGTAACAACAAGGAATTTATTAGCTTTTGTATATTGTTTTATAAAGTCGAATGCATTATTTATAAGCCCCTCACCATATATAATAGGGTAAGAACTTTCATTTGTTGATTTTATTTTTACAATCGTTTTATCCATTAATTAACCTCAAAATTTCATCCACTATTATATCAGGAGTTTTATCATCCGTCTCAATTATAAATTGAGCATCTTCATATAAAGATTTCCTTTGCAAAATAAGTTGATGTAAACGATTTGACAAATCGGATGTATTAAGGAGCGGTCTTTCTTTATTATTTTTTATACGTTCATAGAGCGTTTTTTCGGAAGTTTTCAAATATATTAAAAAAGAATTTTCCTTTAAAAGTTTTTTATTTATATCAGATAATATAATCCCGCCACCAGTTGAAATAATTTGCTTATCTTTTTTCAATATCGAAGTTAAAACTTGAGTCTCAAGTTTTCTGAAAAATTGCTCGCCTTTTTTTGCAAAAATATCGTTTATGGAAGTTTTTTGAATCTCAACTATTTTTGCATCCGTATCAACAAAAGAAAACCCGACAAGTTTTTTTGCCAGTAACAAAGCAACAGTTGTTTTTCCGCTCCCCGGCATTCCGATTAAAGCAATATTCATAAATTACCTTTCACTAATTCGTTTTAGGTAGTTATTGTAATTATTTTTCATCTCATACAAACTGTCATGAGAAAATTTTTCAAATAAAGCATCTGCGAGTACTATTGCGACCATAGATTCTGCAACAACAGCGCAGGCACTAACGGCACAAGTATCGGAACGTTCAAAATGAGCATGCGTTTCTTCTTTTTTATCCAATGCTACCGATTTTAACGGTTTCCTCAACGTAGGTATAGCTTTCATTACGGCAGTTACTATAATATCTTCACCGTTAGAAATACCTGATTCTATACCGCCTGCATTGTTAGTTTTTCTTACATATTTATCGTTTTTTATAAAAATTTCATCATGTGTATCAGAACCCAATGTTTGAGCACACTTAGAGCCTAAGCCTATTTCTACTGATTTTACGGCAGGAATACTCATAACCGCTTGGGCTATCAGTCCATCGAGTTTTCTGTCCCATTGAACATGCGAACCGAGCCCGACGGGTATATTTTTAAATACTATTTTAAATTTTCCGCCCAAAGTATCTCCTGACTCTTTTGCATTATCAATTTGTTGTTTCATAAGTTGATATGCCTTTGTATCAGCAGTTCTAAGGTCTGAGGTTTCAATTATATCTTTATATTTAAAAATATCGTCTTCAATTTCATATGACACCGAACCTATTTGTGTAACACAAGACAATCCAGAAATATTAAATTCACGTAAAATGATTTTTGCTATTGCGCCTGCCGCCACTCTTGTAACTGTTTCTCTGGCGCTTGAGCGTTCAAGTATATTTCTGATGTCAGCTTGATTATATTTTAGTGCCCCTGCAAAATCAGCATGCCCGGGTCTTATATTTTTGATAGTTTTTAACTCAATTAAATCTAAATTTTCCCTTGATTGTTCGACTAAATACGGGGACATAACCACCTGCCAGTTTTCCCAGTCTTTATTATCTATTTGAAGACAAATTGGAGCTCCCGTCGTAATACCGTGTCTTATGCCTGAAAGTATTTGAGCGCAGTCTTTTTCTATCTGCATTCGACCGCCCCTGCCATATCCGACCTGTCTTCTCGCAAGTTCTTTATTTATAAAATCAATATCAATGTTTATACCGGAAGGAACACCTTCTATAATCGTATTTAAACATTTACCGTGTGACTCTCCCGATGTTAAAAATCTGAATATCATATTTACCTCGTTTAGTCATTATAATATAATTAGCAATCCTGCTCAAGCCAAATAATATTTAATTTATAAGTACGAATTTTTAATATTTATTATTGTCATGAAAACATGCCCGTAACATTCAAAAAACTGCTATTTATATAGTAAATTGCCGAAACCTGATTAAATATTAAACATGACGATGTCAAGCGACAAAAATAAAAAAAATGTAAAAAAAACATTATTGCTAAATGTAAAACTTTTTTTGTTTATTAATTTCAAGGGTCATGGTCAATTGTAAAAATTGATTAAAAATGTTTAGCTTGTAGACGATTTTATAAAGATTTAATATAAACACAAGGACGAACACATACGTGTGGGAAGGAGTGATGGCTTAATACTTGAGAGAGATTTATGGGAATGTATATCAGTTAGATATTAATTAAAAAATGAGATTGAGAGAGATTAGGGATATGTTAAAAAAAGTTCTGAAAAGAACTTTTTTTCTTTTGTAAATAGGTGATATAATTTGTAAGACCTGAGGAGAAACGAAAATGAGAAGAGCAATAGTAATAGTAATAGATTCTATGGGTATAGGGGCTATGGCAGACTGTGCCGAATATGGTGATGTAAAAGAATGTAACACGTTATGCAACGTAGCAAAATCCGTAAACGGTTTAAAATGTCCCAATTTATATAAACTGGGTCTGGGCAATTTAGCCGATATAAAAGGAATAGAATCTAACCCGAACGCAATTGCTCAATACGGGATAATGAAAGAAAAATCTAAGGGAAAAGATACAACAACGGGACATTGGGAAATGATGGGAATCATCTTGGAAAAACCGTTTAAAGTATACCCTAAAGGTTTTCCGCCCGAAATCATTGATAAATTTATAAAACAAACAAACTGCAAAGGAGTATTGGCAAACTATCCCGCATCAGGAACAAAAGTTATAGAAGATTTCCACTCTGAACACGTAAAAACAAAATATCCTATAATTTATACGAGTGCAGACAGCGTATTTCAAATAGCTGTTGATATAGATATAATACCTGTTGAAACTTTATACGAATATTGCCGCATAGCAAGAGAAATATTAACTGATGAATACAATGTATCACGAGTAATTGCAAGGCCGTACAGAATTATAGACGGTAAACCCTCAAGAATAGGAGGCTTAAGACGTGATTATTCGGTAGAACCTTTTAAAGATTCAACCTGCGATTTAATAATAAAAAACAACGGAATAGTACTGGGCATAGGAAAAATAGAAGATATCTTTGTAGGTAAAGGCATATCTCACGCAATCCATACAGGAGGAAATACAGAGGGGCTTAATTTGACACTAAAAGCCGTCAGAGACGAATTAAATTTGAAAGAGCTAAAAACTGCCCGATATGATATTAAAACATATGATAAAGAATTTATATTTACAAATTTGGTAGATACGGATATGCTATACGGACACCGCAATAATCCGACGGGCTATGCACACGCTATTGAAGAAATAGACTCATATCTGCCTCAAATTATGGATGCAATGACTAATGATGACCTATTAATAATTACGGCAGACCATGGGTGCGATCCGACCGTAAAAGGCACCGATCATACAAGAGAACAGGTACCTTTAATCGTATATTCCAAAAATATAACCCCGAAACGACTTGAAGACATTAACTCTTTTGATTATATTTCCGAACAGATTGAAAAATGGTTTTCTCTGCCTTATAATGAACAAAACAAAGGTTAATTATGAATTTAGTCGAAGAAATCAATAAGTTAAAAAAAGAAAAAAATGCAATAATATTAACACATTGCTATCAAAATATAGAAATAGATGAAGTATCTGATTTTGTCGGAGATTCACTGTATTTGAGTAAAATGGCATCTAAAACGGATGCGGATATAATAGTTTTTGCAGGAGTATATTTTATGGCACAGAGTGCCAAATTATTATCTCCAAACAAAAAAGTACTGCTGCCGAATATGAACTCGGGTTGTTTAATGGCGGATATGATAGATGTTGACAATGTAAAACTTTTTAAATCTCAACATCCGAATATTCCGTTAGTTTGCTATATAAATTCAACAGCCGAGGTAAAGGCAAATTGTGATATATGCTGTACAAGCTCAAATGCTGTTGAAATAGTAAAAAACTTAAATTCCAAAAAAGTACTGTTTGCACCTGATACATATTTGGGAAAATGGGTAGAAAGCAAACTGGACGGGGTTGAAGTAATAACATTTAACGGATTTTGCCCAACTCATCTGAGAATACGCCCTGAAGATATTGAAAAGGCAAGAAAAAATTATCCTCAAGCATTGATTTTAGCTCATCCCGAATGTCATTTTGAAGTTTCAAAATCCGCAGATTTTGTTGGGTCAACTAAAGAAATTATGGAATTTGCAAAACAAAGCGATAAAAAACAATTTGTTATAGCAACAGAAAAAGGTGTAGTTGACAGACTTAACCGTGACAGCAAACTTTATAATTGGAATAAAGAATTTATTTTGATTAATGAAAACATCATATGCCCGAATATGAAACATAATACACTTCAGGATATTTATAATACACTTGAAACAGAAAATAATGAAATAACAATCGACGAAAATACAGCCGATAAAGCAAGAGAAAGCATTAATAAAATGCTTCTTGCAGGCAGCAGAAATTAAGCATGTTTGAAATTTTAATTTTAATGTTATAATAGATTTGTACTTTAAAAGTCAG
The DNA here is from genome assembly GCA_947624645.1 of Candidatus Gastranaerophilales bacterium. Taxonomy (GTDB): domain Bacteria; phylum Cyanobacteriota; class Vampirovibrionia; order Gastranaerophilales; family Gastranaerophilaceae; genus Avigastranaerophilus. The sequence goes on along the minus strand of CANQLG010000002.1, from coordinate 16,888 downwards.
TTAAATAAAAGGAGAAAATAATGAAAGTATCAGTTAATGACAGTTGTATAGCATGCGGCGCTTGCGAATCAGTATGCGATAAAGTTTTTTCAGTAGATGATAAAGCGGTAGTTAATGAAAGTGCAATATCCGGAAACGAAGATTGTGTTAAAGAAGCTGCTGATTGTTGCCCTGTTAATGCTATTGAACTTAACTAAATTATAAAATATTTCAAAAAAAAGAGAGATTAAATAATCTCTCTTTTTTTACTAATCTGCTACAATAATGGAATGGATAAAGTTTTAATAATTATTTCGGATAATAACAAAGGGAAATATATCGCTAAAGGATATTCAAACGCTTTTAGAGAATTAAATTATTTTGTTTATGAAAAGAAAATATACGATTTAAAAGAAGAAGAAATAAAAAAAATAAATCCTGATATTGTATTTATTTTTTGGACAGATATGAGCCAAAAAGAAATATTAATAAATATTTTTAAAGACTATGAGGGAGAAATACTCCATTTTGCAGAATTGAAAAACGATATTCCAAAAGAATTTATTCATAGTAAAAATATTTATACAAAAGATTCCAAAACAAAAAAACACGTACTTTTGCCTGCAATAAACATAAAAGACTACAAAACAATATTTAACGGATTTAAGTATAATATAACTTTTTCGGGGAATCCGGCATATGAAGTAAGAGAGAAATTGTTATCCAAAATTATAATGAATTTCGGAACAATTAATATCTTTTGCCGCTCATTTGATTTTTATAAAAGCCTTGAAGAAATTCAAAAAAATAATTATTTGGAAGATTATTTTGTACAACTGTACCAAAATTCCTATAAAGGATATGTAGAAAACCAAAAAGAGCTTGCTCAAATATATAATTCAACAAAAATAAATATAGATATGGAAAACGAAAACAAAAAGGATATTAATTACAGATTTTTGGAAATAACGGCATCAGGCGGTTTTATAATTTCACCGGATAACGACTATTTTGAATCGGGATATGAATATGAAAACTACAAAACTGCCGATGAATTAATTGATAAAATAAATTTTTATTTAAAAAATATAAATATTGCACAAAATATAGCAGAAAAAGGACGAAAAGCAACAATAGGAAATCATAATTGCAGAGAAAAACTTAAATCAATATTGAAGGTGGTATATGGCAAAGATATTAGTGATAGATGATGACAGCGCAATAAATGAATTAATAAAAATAAATCTGGAACTTGCATATTATCAGGTAATAACGGCACAAGACGGAAGCAGAGGTTATGCACTGGCGAAACAAGAATTACCCGATTTAATAATATTGGATGTTATGATGCCGGAAATTGACGGATATACGGTAGCAAAAAGGATAAGAGAAAATAATTCCACAAAAGATACGCCGATAATAATGTTAACTGCACTAAATATGCTCCAAAACAAAGCACAAGGGTTTAATATCGGTGTAGATGATTATCTTGTAAAACCTTTTGAAATGGAAGAACTTCTTATGAGAGTAAAGGCTCTGTTAAAACGTACTAATAATATACCCAAATCGGTTGCCGTAAAGGAAGTTTTGACCCAAGGCGATATCACATTAATACCTGAATCTTACACAATAGAAATTAACGGCAAAAATGCAAAAGTCACTCCGATAGAGTTTGATATAGTAAATTTATTAATGCAAAATTACGGCAATATGGTATCAAGTGCCAAAATATTAAAAGATGTATGGGGTTATGAAGCTGATGATGCGGTAGAAACAATAAGAGTGCATATGCGCCATATAAGAACAAAATTAGATAAAATATCCGAGGGTAAAAAATACATAGAAACAATATATGGAGGCGGATACAGGCTAATTCCCGAAGGAATAAAAAAATAATTTAACTAAAATATTCTAAACAGACAAATCAACGAAAATATTAATAAGTAGTTAAAATTTGATAAATATTATATAATTGAACATTGTATGTAAGATAAAAGGAGGGGACGAATGCCATTATCGGAAAAACTGTCAAGCTCCGTTAAATATTTATTTTCAGCATTTTTTATGCTGTTTTTAACGGCAGTACCTGCATTTGCAGGAGAAGCTAATTTGATTGTACCAAAGATTGAGGGCGAAAACTTCAATCTGCTTATTGCAGGTATTACGGTGTCTGTTTTAGGTTTAATTTGGGGATTGATTGCCTATAAACAAATTAAATCGGTAAAAGCCCATAAATCAATGATAGAAATAGGAAACACAATATTTGAAACTTGTAAAACGTACCTAATACAGCAAGGTAAATTCCTTATCGGGCTGGAAATACTTATAGCAGTTTGTATTGCTTTTTATTTCGGATTTTTACAAGGTATGAATTTAAAAAATGTTCTGATTATACTTTTAGCATCGGTTATAGGAATTTTAGGTTCTTATTTGGTTGCGTGGTTCGGTATACGTATGAATACGTTAGCCAATGCAAGAACATCATTCATTGCGTTAAAAAATAACCCTTTAACAATATTAAATATTCCGCTTAAAGCAGGTATGAGCATCGGAGTATTATTGGTAAGCGTAGAACTTATAGTTATGTTGACAATATTATTATTTGTCCCGGGGCATTTGGCAGGTGCTTGTTTTATAGGATTTGCAATCGGTGAATCATTAGGCGCATCGGCTTTGCGTGTTGCAGGCGGTATATTTACAAAAATTGCCGATATAGGCTCTGATTTAATGAAAATTCAATTCGGCATAAAAGAAGATGACCCGAGGAATCCCGGAGTTATAGCTGATTGCACGGGGGATAATGCGGGTGATTCAATAGGTCCGACAGCAGACGGATTTGAAACATATGGTGTTACGGGTGTAGCGCTTGTAAGTTTTATACTTTTGGGAGTATTCCCAGAATATCAAATCCAACTTTTAACTTGGATATTTGTAATGCGTTATTTAATGATAATCACATCCGTTGTTGCTTACGGAGTAAACGGAATCATAAATAAAATTCTACATACAAATAAACAGGAACTTGATTTTGAAGCTCCGTTAACAAACCTTGTTTGGCTTACGTCGATTTTATCAATTTGTATGACATTTACTGTAAGCCATTATTTACTTGGTTCGTTACCGAATAAATTATGGCTGACACTATCAATAATAATCAGCTGCGGTACATTAGGCGCTGCTTTAATACCCGAATTTACAAAAGTATTTACGAGCCCTAAAGCAAAACATACATCAGAAGTAGTTACGGCATCAAAAGAGGGCGGAGCTTCTTTAACAATACTTTCCGGTATAGTATCGGGTAATTTTTCAGGATTTTGGATTGGGCTTGTAATTGTTGCATTAATGACAATGGCTTATTTTGCAAGTATCCATATACCATCTGATATAATGATATATTCATCGGTATTTGCATTCGGGTTGGTAGCATTCGGATTTTTGGGAATGGGCCCCGTTACTATTGCAGTTGACAGCTACGGACCCGTTACGGATAATGCTCAATCAGTTTATGAATTATCGTTAATAGAAGAAATCCCGAATATATCGGAAGAAATAAAAAATGAATTCGGTTTTGAGCCTAATTTTGAAAATGCAAAAAAATATTTAGAACAAAATGACGGAGCAGGCAATACATTTAAAGCAACATCCAAACCCGTTTTAATCGGTACAGCTGTGGTTGGAGCTACGACCATGATATTTTCACTGATTCTTGTCATAAAAGAAACTTTAAATATAGAACCTGAAGCCATATTAAACCTATTAAATCCGTATACAATTTTAGGTTTATTAATGGGCGGAGCAGTTATATATTGGTTTTCGGGAGCTTCCATGCAAGCCGTAACAACAGGTGCATACAGAGCTGTCGAATACATTGCAAAACACATCAAACTGGGTGAAAGTGATGATAAAAAAGCAAACGTGGATAATTCCAAAGAAGTTGTTAAAATATGTACCGAATATGCCCAAAAAGGTATGTTTAATATATTTATAGCCTTGTTTGCATTTGCATTGGCATTTGCTTGTTTATCGGCGCCGATGGAAAACAATGTTAATCCTGTATCGTTCTTTGTCAGCTATTTAATAGGTATAGCAATATTCGGATTATTTCAGGCGGTATTTATGGCAAATGCAGGCGGATGCTGGGATAATGCCAAAAAGATTGTTGAAGTTGATTTGGCTCAAAAAGGAACACCTCTGCATGATGCCACAGTTGTCGGTGATACAGTCGGTGACCCGTTTAAAGATACATCTTCTGTTGCAATGAATCCGATAATTAAATTCACAACTTTATTCGGACTGCTTGCTATGGAAATAGCCATTGCTCCTGCTTTTAAACATATTGCACCGATTGCAGGCGCTGTTTTGTTCGTTATTGCACTATTTTTCGTTATTCGTTCATTCTATGGAATGAGAATACCGACAGATAAATAAATATGATACACAAACAAAAAGACCGCTTAATGCTAAGCGGTCTTTTTTTATATAAAACTGATTAATATTCGCTTTCAACGGATTCTTCTTCGCCGTCTTCATCTTCTTTAGAATAATTAGAATCAAAATCATCCGGTAATAAGTCATTATCCGGCCAAACCGTAGTGTCATCAGCACGTGTAGCAGAAAGATTTGCACTTGCAGAAAAATCCGAATCAGATAAATCAGCTTCTTTTACAATACATCCGGCCATATCAGCATCGGTAAAATTACAATAATTAACCGTGGCATAACTAAAATCCGTTCCGTTTAATATACTTTCCGAAAAATCACATTCTACAATGTTAGCTCTTGTAAAATCAGCAGCATTTAAATCACTGCCGGTAAAATTACAATTTGAAATATGAGAATCCACAAAAGAAGTTCCCGCAAGTTCAGTATTTGTAAAATCTATTTCTTCCAATGTGATATTTGATAAATCGAGCTCCGTTAAATCAAGCTCCTCATCCATAGTTTTCTTGTATGAATTATACTCTTCAGGATTTTTAATGATTAATTCTGCGAGTTCTTCTTTTGAATACATATTTTCTCCTTATTTGCACTTAACTTTAATGTTATTCCACAAACTAATAACTTTATAACAATACTCTTATTTTCTTATTTTTTTTATTATTGTCAAGAAAAATTTAAAAAAAGGCAATTTTTAAATTGAAAATGTTTTTATATTAACATAGGGTAGGTTGGTCTAAGGTTTTATATTTTGAAGGTAAGTAGTAATTCAGCACAATTTAATAATATAACTGATATTGGTGTAAATGCCAGATATTATATTCCATCTGCGAACTATCGCAAGGATATATATACAACGGCACCGGAGACATTAAGCACAAAAAAAGCAAATCCGTCTGTATTGAACCAATATTCTCCAAAGCTATTGTTAAGTTTATATTCAAAACCCGAATATATTGAGCAAGTAATAAAGTCAAATCCGAACATTATAAAATTGCTTGAATCAAAAGGAATAAAACCGGAGATTCACCCCGAAAATGTATTAAATATGAGAAATTCTCATTTACAAACAACAAATATTATAGCCCAACAAATAGCGAATAAATTAGGTTTATCGCAAATGGATAAAAAAATCCTTGAACAAGCGGCAATATTTCACGACTTCGGAAAAATATTAATACCCAAAGAAATTTTGAATAAACCCGAAGAATTAACGGATGCAGAAAAATCAATAATATCTATACATGCCGAGCTTGGATATGAATTATTGTCCAAAAGCGGAATTAATCAAAGAGCACTTGAATTGATAAAAAACCACCATACACCGCAAAACACCGATGATATATTATGTCAAATCCTGTCTGTCGCTGATATTTATTCAGCGCTGAGAGAAGAGCGCAGCTATAAAAAACCTCTAACCAACTCGCAAGCTCTTCAAATCCTGGACCAAAAAGCCCAAAGCGGTAAAGTAAGTACAGAAGTCGTTGACGCTTTAAAAAATATATGTAAGGCTGTTGCGGCATAAAAAAGAGCCCTTATAGGAGGGCTCTTTTATAAAAAAAATTTATATTTTTAAACAGCTCTTTGTACTTTACCTGCTCTTAAACAAGATGTACAAACTTTAACTCTTTTTATGGTTCCGTTATCATTAATTTTTACGGATTGTAAATTAGGACTTTGTCTATATACATGATGTTTATGAGAGAATGAAAGTTTAGCTGCTTTCAATGGTTTTTTACCGCATATTGCGCATTCAACTGACATTTTTTATTCCTTTCAACTAATTATCTTAGCTTGATGATATAAGAAAAAAAACTAATAATCAAGTACCTGTTTAACATTATATTTACAAAATAAAAAAAAGCATATTATTTGTTATAAAATAAAAAAGGATGAGGGTATATGAATAAAACCGTAAGAGAAAAAATAGAAGATAGGGAACTTTTATATTTATCTCCTTTGGCTTCAAAAAGCAGAAATACCAAAGGTAGGAAAAGATATGAAGAGCCTTGCACCCTTAGAACGGAATATCAAAGGGATAGAGATAGAATACTGCACTCAAAAGCATTCAGACGTTTAAAACACAAAACTCAAGTTTTCTTTTCTCCATATGATGACCATTTTAGAACAAGAATGACACATACTCTTGAAGTATCGCAAATAGCACGAACGATATCAAGAGCATTGGATTTAAATGAAGATTTAACCGAAGCAATAGCTTTAGGTCATGATTTGGGTCATACACCGTTTGGGCATAGCGGAGAACGTGTATTAAATGAGCTTATGCCTGACGGATATAAACACAACGAACAAAGCGTTCGGGTAGTAGAATTTATTGAAGATTTAAACCTTACAGCAGAAACTCTTGACGGGATATTAAATCATTCTTATGATTATACGCCGTCAACTCTAGAAGGACAAGTAGTAAGAATCTCAGACAAAATTGCATATATTAACCATGATATTCAAGATGCACTGAGGGCCGGAATAATTTGCACGGATGATATTCCGAAAGAAAGTCTTGAATATTTTTCCGCTACAAACCGAATCAGAATTACAAAACTTGTCAACGATATTGTGGAAAACAGTTTTGGAAAAGATAAAATATTAATGTCGGATGAATGTTTTAAACAATTTATAAATCTTAGAAAATGGATGTTTGAACACGTTTATAATAATTCACCCGCAAAACAGGAAGAAGATAAAGCACAAAATGTAATAAAAAGATTATTTGAATATTATTGCAATGAATTAAAAATGCTTTATCCCTCATCAAGTGAAAAAGAAATTATGCAGACAACCTGCGATTACGTTTCTGGCATGACTGACAGATACGTATTGATAAGATACGAAGAAATATTTTTACCCGTACCCTTGATACAAAAACGGAATGACGAATTTTTATATAAACTTGCCAAAATGAACGGACTAAAAAAATAGATGGTACAAGCAAGAACATACAATGAAGCAATAGACGAAATAAGAAGCCGAATAGATATACTGGATGTAATCCAATCGAGAGTAGTATTAAAGAAGCGAGGAGCTAATTACTGGGGCTGCTGTCCGTTTCATAATGAAAAAACACCATCTTTTTGCGTAAATCCGCAAAAAGGAATATTTAAATGTTTCGGCTGCGGAGAAGGCGGAGATGCCATTACTTTTTTGATGAAAATAAATAACCAGACTTTTTCTGAAGTCATAAGAGATTTAGCGCAGCAATTCGGAATTGAATTACCTCAAACAAGCGGAAATTCAAAACAATACAGTGAAGAAAAACAACAAGTTAAAGATTTACTTAATAAATCGTGTGAATATTATTATAACAATCTTTTAACGCTGCCTGAAGCAAAAAATGCACTTGAATATCTTGAAAAACGGGGAATTACAAGAGAAATAATAGATGAATATAAAATAGGATATTCTTTAAAAGGATATAGTGAGCTTCAAAAAGAATTCAAAGCCAAATATACACCCATAATATTTGAAAAAGCAGGCTTAACTGTAAAAAATGAAAAAGATGAAGTTATAGACAGATTCAGGCACAGGATAATGATACCGATAAAAGATGATTCGGGAACCGTAATAGCTTTTGGAGCAAGAGCAATAGAATCTAATCAAAATCCAAAATATCTGAATTCTCCCGATACCGTTTTATATAATAAAAGCAGAACCCTGTACGGAATAAATGTAGCAAAAGAGAGCATGGTAAAAGAAGACTATGTTGTAATAATGGAGGGTTATTTTGACGTAATATCAGCACAAGCTGCAGGCTTGAAAAATGCCGTGGCATCTTGCGGAACGGCATTAACAGTTGACCATGTAAGGCTTATTGCAAAATATTCAAAATCAAGAAAAATATATTTGGCATTTGATACAGACAGTGCGGGATTAAAAGCCACAAAAAGAAGTACTGACGTAATTAAAGAAGCATTTACGGGGTTAGGAAATATCAAAATGTTTGACCAAGCATATTCTTCATTGTCTGACGATAAATATACATGTGAAATAAGAGTAATAGCACCGTTTGACAGTAAAGATCCCGATGAATACATCAGGGAATATGGAATTGAACAATATAAAAACTATATAAAACAAGCTCCGTTATTGTTAGATTTTGAACTTGAGCAAGCATTGAAAGATTATAAACCCGATTTTTCTCCAACAGATAAGTTAGCTTTGGTAAAAAAAATCATGCCTTTAATTGAGGAAATTCCGAATAATATAGTTCAAAATGAATATATAAAGCTTATTTCCGACAGAATAGACATTGATGAAAAAGCTTTGATTAGGGAGGTAAACAAAAGTAAGTCCTTGCAAAATACTATAAATACGACATATTCGGGAATTGTAACAAAATCTTCAAATTTTTGTGAAAAAGCACAAAAAAATTTATTATCCCTGTTTTTAGCTGATGTAAATAAAAACGCCATAAACTATCTCTTGGAAAATATAAAAAATGTTAAATTTATAGATAAAAATTTAATTATTATCAAAGAAGCAATTGACAAATTGTTATATCAGGTAAATAATGATGTGGAAAAATTAATACAAGCCCTGTATAGCCAATTTGCTGAGGATAATGAGTTAAAGGATGTAATAACAGATTTAATATATATAGCAGACAGTTTTAAAAACCTTTCCGAAAGGGATTATAAAGCGGCTGTCCAAGAGAATAAAGCAAAGATTGAACAGTATCATAGTGAATGTGAAAAGAAAGAACTTGCTTCAAAATACAAGAAATTAAATGATGATGACGTTGAATCAATGCAATTTCAAATGCAATTAAGAGAAAAGATTAAAAAGAAACAAACAATCGGAGAATAACATTCATGAGCAAAAAGAAAATATCAGATTTATCGGTAGTCGGAATAATGGATGAAGATGAAGCAATGGAAACTGAGCAAAATGAGTCTTCCGGTATATTATTAATGACAGAACCCGATTCAATAAGCCGAGACGGAATGGACGTTATAATCAATTCCGAACGAAATAAAATTATAGACACGATGGAGAACGAGGATTTATTCTCCGCTGATTTAACCGAGGAAGAAGAAGATGATGATGATGAATCATTAACTGATGCTCTGCTTCAAAAGGGAATATCATTTGATGATCCCGTAAGAATGTATTTAAGAGAAATCGGGCGTATCAAATTATTAACCGCCGAACAGGAAATTGATTTGGCAAAAAAAATTATCCAAGGCGGAAATGCCGGTGTTATAGCGAAAAGAAAACTTGTTCAAGCAAACTTAAGACTCGTTGTAAGTATAGCTAAAAAATATGTAGGCAGAGGCATGCTGTTTTTAGATCTTATACAAGAAGGAAATTTAGGTTTAATCAGAGCTGCGGAAAAGTTTGACCACGAAAGAGGCTATAAGTTTTCAACCTATGCAACTTGGTGGATAAGACAAGCTATTACCCGTGCTATTGCCGATCAGGCAAGAACAATAAGAATCCCTGTTCACATGGTTGAAACCATTAATAAATTAAAGAAAGTAACAAGAAAACTTGCACAAGAACTTTCAAGAAAACCAACGGAAGAAGAGCTTGCGGTTGAAATGAATATCTCTGTTCCGAAATTAAGAGAAATTATTAAAGTAGCACAAGAGCCTTTATCGCTTGAAACTCCTATCGGAAAAGAAGAAGATTCAAGATTGGGTGATTTTATCGAAGATAAAGATGCCGATGCTCCGGTTAAAACCGTTGCGCAAGAATTATTAAGAGAAGACTTAGCTGAAGTATTAAGCGGTTTATCTCCAAGAGAAAGAGATGTTCTTCGTTTAAGATTCGGTATGGATGACGGCAGACAAAGAACTTTGGAAGAAGTAGGTCAATTATTCGGTGTTACTCGTGAACGTATCAGACAGATTGAAGCTAAGGCTTTGAGAAAGTTAAGACATCCAAACAGAAGCAAACGATTAAAAGAATATATCGAAGTTTAATAAAAAAAGAGGAACGATAAAGTTCCTCTTTTTTGTAGTATCATTATAGTAATGAAACTAATAAGACTGTTAATTTTGTATATTATATTATTTTTGGTAATCATATATGCATCTTTTTTGTATATATTACCTAAAGTTTTCAATTCTCCGAGAATAATAAACAAAATTGAAAAAACAATTTTAAAAAAAACCGGTATTTCTTCTAAACTTGATAATGTAAAATTAATAACAAAACCGGATTTGTCATTGAGTATAGGCGCAGAAAAAGTTTATTTCGCTGAAAATAATAATGAAATATTAACTGCAAAAAAATTATACATCTCTTATGATTTAAAAGGGTTTAAAATAAAAAAGCTCAATATTGATTATATTTTCATAAATGAAAAAGGGTTTAAAAACATACTGAATAAAAATAAGAATAAAAAAGCCTCTGAGTTCAGGATAAAAACCATACCCGAAATTGATATAAATCAGGCGGAGATATGGGCAGAAAAAGGAATAAACAGTACATTTATAACTCTCAATAAAGTTGCAGTGATAAATCAGGCAGACAATAAAACATATTGTACTTTTGAAGCTGAAATTATGTCAGATTTATTAATGAATCTTGTAAATATCGGGCAAAAAGGATATTTGTATATAGATAATAACGCTTTATATGCTAAGAATATGCAGATAGAAATCGGTACATCCGATTTAAAAATCGACGGCAAACTAATTGACGATAACAAAAAAGTAGATTTTACAATCAAAGGAAACGCTATCCCTGTATATGATATAGAAAAAACTTTAGTATATTTTCAAAAGTTCAAGAAAAAAGATAAAGTATTTTGGGAAAATTTTGACAACTATTCCGGATTAGCCGATATTGATATGCAGATAAAAGAAACGGGAATATACGGAAAATGTGTTTTAAATAATTTGAGTGCAAAAACAGTACTGTTTGACGTACCCGTATTATTCAAAAAATTTGTATTCAATTTTAATGAAAAATCAATAAGAGCGAAGTCATACGGCACACTGGGCGGTGAAAATGTATTACTGACATTTGCGCTGGATAAACTTAAAAGTCCCGAACAAACAATACAAGGAAGTGTCAGTGCCGATTTAACCGATAAAATTGCCGACAAATATATAAAAGATTTAACTATTACAGGTAAATTAAATGCAAAAGTTAACTATAAAATCCATAATAAACAAATTTTTGTAGACTATCTTTTAAAAATCGACCAAAATTCGGATTTAAAATATAAGAACACAAATCTGGGATTGACCGATAGAACTCGAAGTTTGTCCGTTAACACATTAAAAGAAACTGATAAATTACATATAACGCACTATGATTATTCCGTATTAAATGAAACGGGAACGGATAATATAATACTGGGAGACGGATTATTCATAAAGAAAAACGGACATTTTAAACCCGAATATATGACTTGCAGAACAAAAACTCAAGCACCCGTATCAGTAATAGGCTCACTTAAACGCTATATAACGGGCGGATATTTTTCGGGCGACTTAAAATATGACTTTAATAAAAAATTGGCAACAGGAATTTTTACAATAAAAGAATCTCATTTCAAAAACTTTTTTATAAAAGAAGCGCAGGTCAATGCTTCATCAAAGATAATAAATATTATTGCAGAAGGTACATATAAAAAATCACCGTTCAATTGTGCTTTTGAAGCAAAAAATGAAATATCCGATAAAATTAAAATCTACAAAATGTTTTTATTTCTTGATGAATTTATAATTGATAAACCAAAAGCCAATACAAAAAAATCTTCAAATATTGATATAGTTCAGGAAGCGCAAGAAATTGATTTAGATATTGATAAATGGGATATTAGGCTGAACAAAATAAAAAGAAACAGAATAGAAATAACCAATATACTTATAAATGGAAGTTTAGTTAACAATATATTCAAATTTTCCATGCCGAATGCCAATTTTGCAAAAGGGAAGTTGAGTGCAAACGGAAGATATAATATTCAAAATCAAGATGCAAAAATCGATTTTAATGCACAAAATATAGATTCTAATACGGTAGCAGATGTAGTATTTAATTTGCCTAACCAAATACAAGGGATAGCAAATGCTTCTTTAAATGCAAACTTTAAAAACGGACTAAATAATATATATGCAACAGCTAAATTTTCAATAAAGAACGGTTATTTGCCCCAGCTTGGAAGTACGGAGTTTATGATAAAAAAATCAAGAAAAATTAAACGTCCGATAAAATTTAAAGTATCCGATATAGTTAATATAGATATAAAAAATATGAAAGCACTAAGTTCCGATATAGAAGGTAAATTTTTGCTTGATAATCATGACTTAAAAAACGTAAAAATAACCTCCTCACAAAAATATTTATCATTATTAATTGAGGGAAATTACAATATTGTAAAAGAAAACGGAGCCCTTGAATTACTGGGTAAATACAATAAAGAGCAGGTCAGAAGAGTAAAAATACTATTTGTACCCTTGTCTTGGATATTAAGATTCACCTTTAAACCGGAAAATACTTACGAAATATACAAAAAGAAACTTGCAGAAGTACCTAAAATTGAGGCAAACAAAGAGGAAGAATGTGCATTCAGGGTAAATGTAAAGGGCGATCTCAATAAAAAGGATTTGTTTGTAGAACTTAAAAATATCGAATAAATTACTTCAATTTTGATTTTAATCTGTATCTTACATCAGATAAAGGTCCGTTATATGGGTTTCTTACATTTCTGTAATAATTTCTTGCAAAATTAACGGGATACATAGGCAGCCAAGTAAGTTTAATGAATATATTAACTGTTTCTGCGCCTTGTGATAACATCAATTGATCAATTGTTTGTTCATGCGCAGGGGATATGGAGGATATTAATTTTATAAGATAATCAGTAAAAGTTAAAACGGAATATCCCGATGCAACGCCGGTATTAACAACTAAATTTGTAACTTTAAACTCTGAGTTTTGTGCAATGGTTTTATAATCGTTCGGCAAAGTAAGAGTAGCAGAAGAAACTTTTTCTATTTCATACCACTGTCCTTTATACTCAAGCCTCATAACATTGGGTTTTGGCATATAAATATCTTCAAAAATGTTATCTAACAGCATTTTTCCGTTAAAATCGGAAACTCCATATTTGTAATTATCGTATGTTAACAGCATACCGCCAAACAATAGGTCAATAGAATCATAAACAGGAGGCAAAACAGCAAATCCCGTTTCATCATATAAGCCGTAATCACCATAATTACCAAGTTTTACATATTTACCCAGTACTCTTTCTGCATGCCTGTATTTTATGGGAACAACAATATTTCCGCACAAATCCATTATGCCGAAGCGAGATTTCTTTTGAACTATATAACCTTTTTCTCCCAAACGGATTATTTTATTATATTTAGCATCAGCTATAATATTCTGCTGTTCATCTTTTATTCCGAACTTATTTTTCTCGCTGAATATTGTCTGTTCGGCTAATACAGAATGCTGAAAAAATAAAATAAAACTTATTAAGTATAATAACTTTTTCATAATTTTATTATATCATGGAGTTATAATGAAAAATTTATGTATGAAAACAATTTTTATACTTATAGTTACAGCCATATTGGGAATAGGGGCGGCAAGTTTATTCTATATAAAAATAATTCCGTCTGCCGTATCCAATCAAAAAGTAATAATAACAGCCGAAAAAATTGCAAATAAGTATCTGGGACTTGATGTTAATATAGAAAATCCCAAAATGATGACAAATTTATCGGGTGATGTATTTTTCTTTCTTGATAATATTTCCGTCAATAAAAACAACGAAAATATATTGCAGATTTCAAAACTTGATACTCAAATATCCGTCAGCAAAATTTTAAATAAAGTTATTATTGTTAAACATTTAGGTGCTGATAATATTTTTGCTGATGTCAACAAATTATTGGAGTGTTTCCCTTCCGATAATAAAGATAATAAAAAAAAGAAGTCCGATTGGACTTTTGATTTGTTTGACTCAACACTTTGTCTAAAAAAAAGTTTTATTATATACAATATCAACCCTGAGACAAAAATTGAATTAAAAGCTAATAACCTGAATATTATACAATATTCTAAAAGAATTGGGAAAGTTATTCATTTTGACATTAATGCAGATATTATAAAAAACAATAAAACCGTAAATGTTGCGACAAAAGATGATTATAAAGTTGAAATAGAGAATAACCATATATATGTTAAAAATTGTCCTTTAATTATTAACAAATCGAAATTATATTTTAATGCCGAAGCTGATAAAAATGACTATGAAATAAATATATACGCAAAAAGATTTTTTATTCCCGATATTATTAAATTATTGGAAACAAACATTGTTGAAAATAATGTAAAAGAATCCCTTGCGGTCTTAAAAGACTTAAACGGCGATTTTGATTTAAACTTAGTATTAAATAAACAAGGTATATCAGGGAATATTGATTTTAACAGAATAAGCGCAAAGTTAATCCCTTTAAATAATCTGCCTTTTATGATTAATAGAGGCTCTGTTATTCTTAAAGGCAATGATATTACGTTAAAAAATTTTAAAGGATTTTATGATAATAAAAAGTATAACACATTTGATTTTGAAGGCAGTATAAAGGATTATCTGAAAACATTAGATACCCATATACAGATGCATGTGATTTTGACAAATGATTTTATGGAAAAATATTTATCAAAAACGGCAATGGTACCGTTGACTTTAGTAGGAGAAGCTCCATCTAAGATAATTATAGATTCAAAAAATTCCGATATGGATATAACATTAATGGGAAAAATCGGACAAGGGAATGATATTCTTGTAGCAGGTTCAAGTTTAAGCCCTAAGACATATGATAGAGCATTAAAAGCCGATTTACATCTCAGGGGCAGCAATCTTAATATAGAATCAATAAAATACTATATAGCAAAAGAATTAACAAGAGAAAGTAAAGGCATTAAACCTATATTGACTCTTGACGGGAATATAAATATTGTAACAGGAAAAATTAAAGATATAGGTTTTGATATTCCTAAACCGCTTCCAAGTGAGTTTTTAAATGTTTTAATATCACAAAGAATATTTAAAGGCGGAAAGTTTTCAGGAACTATGCACATGACCGATAACGGAGAATATCCTGTATTATCAGGTAACATGTATGCAGAGAATATCCGTATCCCCTCTCAAAGAATGATGATAAAGCAAGGCGAAATAACTACAAACAATAATATGATTAATATAGATGCAGCAGGCAGATTCAGAAGAAGCTTATACACTTTTGACGGACATATTTTGAATGCTATTAAATTTCCGATAGTAATAAAAGAAACAAATTTAACTCTTGATGAAGTAAATGTTGAAAGATTAATGAAAGCGTTTCAAGCCCCTGTTCAGCCTGCATCGTATGATAGCAGTGAAGAAGATGATGAGAATGCACAACCCGCACAAACATTCGATTTAGCCAATTTAATAATAGAAAAAGCTCAATTGAATATAAATAAAGGGTCTTATAAAGAAATAAACTTTAAAGATGTAACTGCCAACATGTCACTTGATAAAAACAGTATATTTAATCTTTATTCCAATCGATTTGAAATAGCGGAAGGTCACTCCAGTGCAAAAGTGAACTGTGATTTAAAAAATCAAAAATATAATATAAAACTCGGAATAAAAGATGTAAATTCAGACCTTATGTCAACTGCAATACTTAATTTAAAAAGAGAGATCTCAGGTAAAGCCAGCGGATTAATTGATATCAGCACCGATGAAAGTTTAAAATTAAACGGGAAAATTAAATTTATAGTCAAAGACGGAACCATACAAAAAATCGGCTTGGTAGAATATGTATTGAAATTTGCATCACTATTCAGAAACCCGATAGCAATGCTAAGCCCGGGGATGTTTGCTGATATAGTAAATATACCCGAGGGTAATTTTGACAAAATAGAAGGTGATTTGATAATAAAAAATAACGTAATAGAATTATTAAAAATAAAATCATACTCACCGCAATTAAGTGCATTTATAATAGGGCGTTATGATTTGGAAAACAGTGATGCTATATTGAGGATATATACAAAATTCAGCAATAAAAGAAAAGGATTTGGCGGAATTTTAAGGAATATTTCATTAAACGCGCTGGCAAACAGATTACCGTTGAACAGCAGAAATGATGCTAATTATTATTCGGCAGAACTTGAGCAGCTTCCTGATATTGAAGCTGATGAAAAGGACTGTCAGGTATTTTTAACAAAAGTAGACGGAGATGTGGAACACAATAATTTCATTTCTTCACTGAAAAAAATAAAATAGTCACAAAAAATATTTTTGTATTAGAATAAAGATATAATCCCCTTTCGTCTAATGGTAGGACGCAACACTCTGGATGTTGCTATCGAGGTTCGAATCCTTGAGGGGGAGTTTTTTTATGAGGATAATTAATTTAGGTAACTATATACAATTTTACAGTAAATAGATAAAAAAGAAGAGGAGAAGCAAATTTTTATAGTCTTTCTTCTCTTT
>CANQLG010000001.1 GCA_947624645.1 Candidatus Gastranaerophilales bacterium | reverse complement strand
TGAATATACATAAACTAAATGAAAAATTATAGAAGATAAACGGATTAAAACTTATACCACATAGAGAAAAGGCAGATTAAAATTATAAAAAAGCCTTTTAATATTTTAAAATAATCCGGATAAAGTAAAAAGAGGTTTCACCGATATTACTATTCAAACTCGGATTAAGTCCTGATAATGATAAAATTCTAGTTTATTAGTTTAAAAAAATTGTGAATCCTATAATATACGTTACACAGCCATTTGGGGTCTATTTTATGGTAAGTTCTATATAGCTGCTAAATTATTTTAAGATTTTTTTACATTAATAGTTTAGAATTTTATAATGAAGATATCTATGTTATTATTGAATAGGAGTTAGATTATGGAAAAGTATGTAATATATGAAAATATAGAATATTTTATGCCCTTTTTCTATTGTAATGACATTTTTATTCCTATTCTGGAAGAATTACTTAAAGAGGAAATAAACCCAATCAAATATGTATATGGATCTCCATTTTGCGCATGGGCAGGCGGAAGAGATACCTTTTTTAAACTTAATAATTTAAAGCAAATTGATTTTTATTTAAAATATTTAAATACAAGAAATTTGATTCCTACATTTACTTTTACCAATATAAATAAAATTGAAGAGCAATTAAATGATGAATTTTCAAATAATTTGTTAGATATTGCATATCAAAATGATGCACACTTTCTTGTTGCGTCTGATTCTCTTTATAACCATATTAAATCAAGATATCCTAATGCCAAAATGCACTGTTCCGTTATTACTCCTATTTGTAAAAAATTAGATGACAAAAATTTTGATGAAACAAAATTTTATAATGAAATGCTGGACAAATATGAAATTGTTGTTATGAGACCGGAATATACTATTGAAAACATAGATAAATTAGATAAATTAATTTCGGATATTTCGAGAGTTGAAGTTTTAATCAATCAGCACTGTAAATATAACTGTCAATACCATAAACAACATTGTATTATAATTAATGAATTTAATAATGCTAAATTTTCAGTAAACGAAAAAACAAAATATTCAACAGATAAATTAATGGACTTAAAAAAATACATAAATAGTCATTGCCCAAAAACTTTTGATAAAGAATATAGAAGTGTTTGTATGACAGATGAACAAGTTTCGCAATTAATTGATATAGGAATAAAAAAAATAAAATTACAAGGCAGACACAAAGATTTTGATACATTATTTGATGAATTATACAAACATTTTTTTAATAAAAATATTTCAAAAGAAGCCATAAGAAATAAAATAGATTTAATATGTGCCAAAATAATTCAAAATAATAAAAAATATTCTATTTTAATTGCAATGGATAAAAAAATATAGTTTCCAAATTTTAATATTCTTTATTAAAAATTTTTTCAATGATATTAATAAGTCTTAATATTTTATATTAAAAACACAATTTTTTTTTAAAGGTGTTTTATAAGTTATATACGGAATGAAAGGAACAAATTTATGTCTATGAGTATAAACGCAGTAACAAATGTAAACACATATCAAAACGGCGTAAAAAACAGAGCAGAAATTAAAAGCGTTAGAAGTGAATCTTGGTTTTCCGATTGGATAAACGATAGAGACAAAGTCTGCACAGACGGACAAGATGACGGAAAATTAAGTTTTAAAGAAGCAGCTAAGTCTTTTGGCAAAGGTTTATTGGGAATAGTAAAAGCGGTAGCTAAACATCCAATTGCAACAGCATTAACAGTAGCCGCAGGAGCAGCATTAACAGTAGCAACCGGCGGAGCAGCACTTCCGGTAATGGTAGCGGCAGGTGCTACAATTGGAGTAGGACAAATAGGATATGGGATATATAAAGCAAATACAGCAGATACTGATGGTGAAGCAAAACAAGCGTTTGAAACCATCGGTAACGGTACATTCAGTGTAGCAGCATCAGTTGCAGCAGCAAAACCAGCATTAAAAGCCGCATCAAATGCAGGGGTTGCAAGTGCAAACGGAGCTGAAGACATGAATATGATTAATGCAACGGCAAATTGTTTCAAATCAACTCCCGAAGCAATCGTACAAAGCGCAAAAAATGTTAAAGGTAATGTCCTTACTGCTGCGACAGGAACAATACATGCAAACTCAAATGCATTAAGAAAAGGGCAAGTAAAATATATGAGCAAAGCTAATGAAGCTCAAGCTTATAGATTCAATCCTAACGGAACAGAAGAAGAAATATTAGCTAATAATCCGGGAGTATTTAAAAATGCAGACGGTAAATTCTGCATACCAAATAAATGGAATCCCGAAGAACCATATATAATAGATACATCAAGAGAACAAATGATTATGATGTATGACGGACTTGATGATATGGCTGTTTGTGATGGCGGAGTATTTAATGGTTCATACGTTGATACAAGTGCATTCCAAGAAACAGGAGCATTACATTATCAAAATCCTTCCGAATTAGAATACGGAAAAATATTAAATGTTACAAAACAAGCACCCGGAGCATTTACAGTAGTACCTGAAGGCACTAAAGTTCAGACTCTTGAAGGAGTAAGAACTGTCGGAAAAGGCGAAGTTATTGCAGTAGACCATACAGGAAGTCCTTATGTTTCTCCCGCAAAAAATATTTTAAAAAGAAACATTATTGACGAAGCAGGTACAGAAATTCTACAAAATATTGCAACTCAAGAATAACAAATTGTAATTTAATACAAAAAAAGTATATGTATAATTTACATATACTTTTTTTATATAAAAAAATACTGTATAATCAAAAAAAAGGATTTTTAAAATATTTAAATTTATAAACCAAGAAAATAAAAATAAAGATAAATATAAAATAAGAATGGTCTATGATAAATCAAAACCTTTAACAAAGCGGAATGTCATAGAGTTTTTACGTGAATGCGGAATTGAAGTTAAAACAAATACAAAAGCCAGAGGGAATCAAGGTTTATATCAAAAAAACAGAATAGATTTAGCAAAAAACATAAAAGATGACAAAGCAATATCCGTTCTTGTTCACGAATTTGCACATCATATACACTATAAAACAGACAAAGATTTTATAAAAACCGGAGGCTCGCTTGAAAAATTATTTGATACAAAAGATATAAAAGAAATAAAATCCGAACTTATACAGGTCACTCGTCTTACGGATAAAAATTCCCGTTTAACGGTTTTTCTTGATGCCAAAGAAGAAACATCAAAAACCATAAAAAGTATGCAAAGTGCTATAAAACGAGATTATCCTAATTTTCAACGTTCTAAAAAATTTGTTGAATTTGAAAAATATATAAAAAATACTGATGCTAAATATCTGACTAAATATGATGTAATCAAAATTATAAAAGGATTTTTTATTAAAAAAGAAGTTATTTTAAGCGTAAAAAATATAGAAAATGATTTTCCGAATATGCCAAAAGCATTCCAAATATATATAAAATTATGTTCGCTCCAAAGGAAGCAGTCTAAACTTGCAAGAAGAATAAATAAATTGTCAAAATACTATGAAAAACCGACAGAACTTTTTGCCCGTTTTGTTTCAGGATATTTTATGACACCTGAAACAGTTGAAACAATAGCCCCAAATGCCACACACAAATTTCTTGAACTGCTCAAAAAAGGTTACTACAAAGAACTAAAAGACCTGTTTGAAATATTCCGAGATTTATAAAATTTTATATTTACTTTTTTTGAAAAAATATATAAAATAAAAATAAAATAAAAATATAGAATAGAATTATGAAACGAAATGCTTTTACTTTAGCGGAAGTTTTGATAACTGTTGTTATTATAGGAGTTATTGCGGCAATAACAATACCGGCAATTGTTGAAAATACAAACGCCCAAGAATATAGAACAGCACTTAAGAAAGCATTATCTGAACTAAATCAAGCCATGGAACTTCATTATGCCATGCAAAATTTAACAGCGACGGACTATTCATCCGGTCAGGATTTAGTTGATGGATTATTTAAAAAAAGACTAAATGTAATATATGGCGAAGATACATTTACTGACGGGGGGGGGGATGAATACTGCGAAAATGGTGCTGTCTTTACAACAGATGACGGTTTAATATATTGTATCACAAAAGGATTCAGCTCAACCGGTTCGGGTGAAAGTAACGATATTTGCAATATTAACAACACTACTCCTTGCGGAAGTGAACCAAATATATATATTGACGTAAACGGAGTAAAAGGTCCAAATAAACTGACTTTATCATCAAAACATCCAAAAGATATATATGAAGCAACAATATATTCGCAAAGAGTATTACCTTATGGAGTTCCGACCCAAGAAGTACTTTATGAAAAATCAGGGTTAAATAATAATTCCCAAAATTCAGATCAAAGTTCAGGAAATGAACCGGGCAGTTCTGGAAGTACCTCTGGCGGTTCAGGTGAAGATTCAGGAGGTTCAACCGGAGGAGATAACAATAATCCGGGAGAAAATCCCAACCCGCCCAAAACGGATCCTGAGGTTAACCCCAATCCTGATCCACAAAATCCGGAGCAACCTGAAATACCGGAATATGATCCTCACAGATGGCCGACATGGCAAGATTTCCTTAATTGGTTAAGAGATATATTGGGAATTATATTCGGATAATAACAAATATGAAAAAAGTAACAACATACATTCATACCCATTGGGATAGAGAATGGTACCGCGAATTTGATGAGTTTAGATTAAGACTCATTGAAGTATTTGACTGTGTTCTTGAAATGCTGACAAACGGGGAATTACCTTGTTTTTACTTTGACGGTCAGACTGCCGCATTAGAAGATTACCTTGAAATAAGGAGCGAGAAACTGCCGTTAATAAAAAAATTGATAAAAGAGAAAAAACTCAGAATCGGGCCATTTTACTGTTCATCAGACAGCTTGTTGGTTTCGGGGAAATGCTTATTAAAAAATCTTGAAATAGGTATAAAAAAATCAAAAGAGCTGGACGAAACGGATTTTATAGGTTATATTGCAGACAGCTTCGGGCACAGTAAAGACATTCCGATACTGCTCAAACATTTTAATATTGATAAAGCCTGCCTATGGCGGGGATTAGGGGATATACCCGCCGACCTTGATTGGAACGGAATAAAAGTTACAAACTTAATTCAAGGTTATTTTCAGGATTTTTTAAACCTTGATAAACCGATTGAAGAAAAAGCGCAAATGCTTAAAAAATACCTTGATAAAATTGCGCAAAAAAGCGGTGAAAATGTTTTACTACCGATAGGAGCCGACCATTTAGCTGTCGCTAAAAATATAAAAGAACAAATAAGAGAATTAAACACAATATATAAAGACTATAAACTCACAATAGCGACCCCGTTTGAATATTTTGCAAAAATACAAAAACGCCAAAAGGTAGAAGGCGAGTTCTTAGAAAATTCACTTAATTTTATACTTCCCGGGGTTTATTCAACAAGGCTTTATATAAAACAGGCAAACGCTTATTCTCAGCATATTCTCTCTGATATAGCGGAGCCTTTGGAGCAAATTGCACGAAAATATTATGAAGTTAAAGACCGAAGTGCAGAAATAAATTACGCTTATAAACTTCTCATACAAAACCAAGCCCACGACAGCATATATGGCTGCAGTCTTGACAGCGTTTGTGATGAAGTTATGGAGCGGTTTAAAAAAGTTTATACAACGGCAAAGGGAATTATTAAAAGAACAATCAGAGATTTATCAGATAAAAATGCGCATTTAGCGGTAATTAATTTATCAAAATACCCATATACGGGAGCAATAAAAATTATAACGGATAAAAAACTTAACTATCTGAAAATCGCAAGTCATAAAGGTTTTACCGACGAAAAACTTTATAACATAAATCAAATCCCCATAACGGAAGATTATACAATTTTATACGAATATTTAATTGATATAAAAAATCTGCCTGCCTTGTCTTTAACGCAGATAAATAAACAAAATATCTGCACTGAAAAGCATCTTAAAACAGGCAAAAATTTTATCGAAAATAAAAATATTAAGTTTGAAGTTAAACAGGGAAAAATTACGGTTACGGATAAGCAAACAAATAAAACATACAATGACTTTATTACCATAACCGACTTAGCCGATATCGGCGACAGTTACAACTTTGGAGCATTAAAAAATGATACTCCCTTAAAAGCTAAACTAAAATCCGCCAAATTAAAAACACAAAACCACATATTTGCTCTAATGAATCTTATATATGAAATTGATATCCCGATAAAATCCACACAACAAGGCAGAAGCAAAAAAATAAAAAAACATAAAATAAATATTGATGTGACATTATACAATCAGGCAAAATATCTTGAATTTATAGTTAATTGGAAAAATAAGAGCAAAGACCATATTTTAAAACTCGGGTTTAATTTAAAAGAAAAGATATATTCAACGGTAAACGAAGACCTTTTTAGCACCACCGAGCGCAAATTTAACCCTGATTTTGATATAAATAAATATCTGAACGCTCCAAGGGGCAAGGAGATAAAACCAAACACTTCTCCCATGCAGAGATTTATGATGACGCAAGGTTTTGGGCTTATTACAAAAGGGCTTAGCGAGTACGAAATATTAAAAAATACCGTAAATATAACCTTGCTTCGTGCCGTTGGTATAATATCCAATCCCCATAATCCCACTCGAGGAACACCCGCAGGACCTCCTATTGAAACACCTAAAATGCAGTGCTTAGGTGAAAATAAGGCTGAATTTGCAATAGCTTTTACAAATTCTATGGAAGAAATGTATGCCTTGACAGACGCATTTTACGGAAGCTGTGTAGTATTAAACACAAATAAATCCGACTGCCAATTTAAAACAAATTAAATTATTGATTTAATCTTATTTTCAGTATAATATCTAAAAGGAAAGAAAAGGATAGCTGGGGAAAAGTTCTGCCCTCGGAGGAAAAAGATGTCAAAAAGACGTGTAGTTGTGACAGGTTTGGGATGTGTAACACCATACGGAATAGGTGTTAATAAATTATGGGAAAACCTCATAAACGGGAAAAGCGGAATAACCGAACATAAATTAGACAAAGAAAAACACCTCGTAAAAGTAGCGGGACAAGTACCCGATGATATAGATGTAGAATCATATATTGACCCAAAAGAAGCAAAAAGGCTTGATAAAAGTATCATTTATGCTCTTATTGCGGCAGAAGAAGCCTATAAAGATTCAGGTTTAGATTTATCTAAAGAAGATTTAACAAGAATAGGAACAATAGTATCAACGGCGGCAGGCGGACTTGTAGTTGTTACAACGGGTTATGAAGATATGATGAAAAGAGGGTTCCATAAATGCTCTCCGTTTACCGTACCTATGATGATAGCCAATATGGCATCTGGCAAAATTTCAATAAAATTCGGATTAAGAGGTCCGAGCAAAGCTGTATTATCGGCGTGTGCAACAGGTGCTCATTCAGTCGGCGACTGCTGCCGTACAATACAATACGGCGACGCCGATATAATGTTTGCGGGAGGTGCTGAATCCAGCGTTTGTGATTTTGGAATAGGCGCATTTACCAGTGCAAGAACACTTTCAAAAAGCACAAGGCCCCCACATGAAGTATCAAGACCATATGATAAAGACCGCGACGGATTTGTACTTTCTGAGGGCGGAGCTGTATTAATACTTGAAGAAAGAGAACACGCCCTTGCGCGCGGAGCAAGAATTTATGCGGAATTAACAGGCTACGGACAAAGCTCTGACGCTTATGATATGGTAGCCCCTGACCCCGAAGGCAGAGGTGCGGAACTTGCCATTCGCAACTGCTTAAAAGAAGCAAACAAACAGCCTAAAGATGTTGATTATATAAATATGCACGGAACAAGCACTCATTTGGGCGACTTAGCAGAATCCAACACGGTTGCAAGAATATTCGGCGACAGAAAAGCTAATACAAATCTTTGTGTAAGCTCGACAAAATCTATGACAGGTCATATGCTGGGCGCAGCAGGTTCTACGGAAGCCATTGTTGCGGTCAAAACAATAGTAGAGGGCATAGTTCCGCCTACAATTAACCTCATTAATTTAGACCCCGAAGCTGCTGATTTAGATTATGTCGCTAACAAATCAAAGAAAAAAGAGGTTAAAGTTGCATTATCAAACTCATTCGGCTTTGGTGGTCATAATGCCGTTTTAATGTTTGAAAAGGTTTAATCTTTAATTTATATTAGCTTTTTATTGTTTGGTTATACTTAACAAACTAACCTGCTTGCTTTTATTATTGATAATAAATTTCTGAACTTAAAAGTTCATTATCCTTTGCATTTTTATAACCGCCTAAAATCAGTATGTTACCATTAAGTAATCTTATGGCAATATGATTAGTTCTTCTACTGTTTAATTTTGCACTATTTTTGATAAATTCTTTTTTGTTAATATCAAAAATTAAAGTATTCTCTAATTCACGCAAGGTAATATCACTCCCACTTGAACCCCCAATTAATATTGCATTACCATTACTTAATTCTGTTAAACTATAATCTTGATTTCGGTAAATATCGGTTTCTATAACTTGCTCTATGCTATTATTTTTAGTATCAAATAAAATAACTCTGTTTTTATTACTCATAATTAATAATGTTTCATCATCGATAAATACAGATTTTGCATTAACAAACTCTACATTTCCATTTGAATTTAAAATATTACTTTCTTTTGGTTTATATTTTTCGGCTTTATTTGTTTTATAATCATAAATTATTACTTCTCTTTGTCTGGAAGTTATTACACCTGCAATAATAAGTATCTTGTCATCATTTAATTTAAAAGAAGTCAAGTTATATTGTGGAGTATCTAAAGTCAAAATTATTTTAAAAGTATTTGTTATAGGATTGAATTCTTCAATTTCTAAAACATTTAGGTTGTGCGGATTTTGTATTGAAGAAATTTTATTATCTATTCCTCCTATCAAAATTACATTTCCATTCTTCATTAAAAATGCATTATGATTAATTCTGGGGACACACATGTTCTCTATTGGAGTATATAATCCTGTATTCGGATTATAAATTTCTTCTTTTGGCGGTATTGTAAAATATAATTTATTTTCAAAAAATACCCTATGGTTAACTTTATCAAGAATTTTGTTATCTTTATTATATCCACCGGTAATAAGAACTCTTCCATCTTTTAGAGTTGTTGCAGTAGCACCGAATTGTCTAATATAATTCATTTCGCCTTTAGTAAAAATAAATTTATTCTTCTTATAATCATATATTTCAGATTTTTTTGTTTTTCCCCCAATTACTAAAACATTTCCATCATTCAAAAGTGTTGCCGGTCCATCATGAAATACATGCATATTTGGACCTTGTACAAATACATTATGTTTAAATGGAAGTAATTCTTTTATATCAAAACCTTTTGCACAAGGTGTAAAAAATAAAACAGATAATAACAATATTGAAAATAATATGAATGATTTAAAATTATTTTTCTTTTTGCTATCTGTAATTTTATCTTTTTTATTTGTTTCTTCTGTCATATCAAAACACCTAAAGTTGTAACTAAAGCAATTATACAACTTTTACCCCCCCCCCGAGGCAAATGGGAAAGTAATAATTTGTTTTAAATTATTTTGTGCAGGTTTTAAGAACTTCAACTATTCGTTTTGAAGCAAGCCCGTCACCATACGGGTTTACGGCTTCTGACATGCGTTTATATTCCGTTGTATCATCAAGCAATAATTGAACTGTTGAAACTATTTTATTTTTATCAGTACCAACAAGTTTTACTGTGCCGTATTCAACCGCTTCGGGGCGCTCTGTTGTATCTCTTAAAACCAATACGGGTTTACCGAGTGACGGCGCTTCCTCTTGCACTCCACCCGAGTCCGTTAAAATAATATGCGACTTTTTCATCAAAGCGCAAAACTGTGCATACTCTAACGGTTTTATTAAATGTATCCTGTCAATTCCGTCTAAAAGCTCATAAACAGGCTTTTGCACATTTGGGTTCGGATGAACGGGATAAACAACTTGAATATCCTTATTTTTCTCAACCAATTCCAAAACCGCTCTGCATATATTTTTTATGGGTTCACCGAAATTCTCACGCCTGTGTGAGGTCATTAGGATTGTTTTTAAATCATCTTTTAAACCTATATCGTTTAAATCCGTCTTAACATTTTCAACAGTATAAAGCAAAGCGTCAATTACGGTATTGCCCGTTTTATAGATATGCTCTTTAGGTATCTGCGATTTTATAAGGTTTTCGCAAGATTTATCGGTCGGAGCAAAGTGATATGTACATACGCTGTCAACAAAAACTCTGTTTATTTCTTCGGGGAAAGGATAATATTTATCAAAAGTTCTAAGCCCCGCCTCAACATGCCCAACGGGAACTTTGGCATAAAAAGCGCTTAAAGCTGCTGCCATTGACGTTGTAGTATCACCGTGAACCAAAACTATATCAGGGCTGACGTTTTCAATTACATCCTTTGTTTTTAAGAGTACATCAGATGTCAGTGACCACAAATTTTGATTATCTTTCATTATATCAAGGTCAAAATCGGGTTTTATATTAAAAAGTTCAAGAACCTGATCTAAAATCTGCCTGTGTTGTGCGGTTACACAAACAATACTTTCAAGACAATCGGAATTTTTTTCGATTTCTTTAACAAGAGGCGCCATTTTTATAGCCTCGGGGCGGGTTCCGAATATTGTTAATACTTTGATTTTATTGCCCATTTATATATTAACTGCCTCTCTGACTTTTGCCATTGTTTTTTCAGCTTCACAAGACGCTTTTTTACAACCCTCTTGTATAATATCACAGACTTTATCCGTATCTTTTGCGAGTTCAATACGTTTTTGCCTTATGGGTGCAAATTTTTCGTTTATAATTTTGCCTAATTGGCGTTTGCAATCAGCGCAGCCTCTTTGTCCCGCTTTACATTCGCAGTTTACCTGCTTAACGGTTTCACTGTCCGCAAAAATTTCATAATATTTATACGCAACTTCGCACTTGTCGGGGTGCCCCGGGTCATCTTTTCTGGCTCTGCTTCTATCTGTAATACATTGCATTATTTTCTTTTCAGTTGTTTGCTCATCATCCGATATTTTAATATCATTATGGAATGACTTACCCATTTTTTGCCCGTCAACGCCCATAAGCAATGGAACTTGGGTCAGTTTTGGCATAGGTTCATTAAAAAGCTCCGTTTTATAAATATTATTAAACCTTCTTGCAATATCTCTTGTTATTTCAAGATGTGCCAATTGGTCAACCCCGACAGGCACAACAGCACCATTCATTGCCATAATATCGGCTGACATTAAAACGGGATATCCCAATAACCCGTAACTCATTTGAGGGATATTTTCACTTTTATCACCGTCTTTATTTTTAAGGATTTTAACCATATCTTTTAATGTAGGGTCGCGCTCTACCCAGTTATTTGGCGTTATCATACTTAAAAGAATGTGCAATTCTGCTATTTGCAGAACGTTTGATTGAAAATATATTGTCGATTTATCAGGGTCAATCCCGCAGGCAAGCCAGTCTAAAACAACATCCAGCTTATCCTGCCTTAAATTTTCCGTTTTATCATACTTTGTAGTCAACGCATGCCAGTCCGCAACAAAATAAAAACAGTTATACTCTTCCTGAAGCTGAACCCAGTTAGTTAAAACCCCCATATAATGCCCTAAATGGAGTTTTCCCGTTGAACGCATTCCTGATACTAAATTTAATTTCACCACTAAACAAACCTTTTATTCTATTTTCAATCAATATTATACACAAAATTAAGCAAATTTGTTTCTACATATTTTAAAATAATAACTAAAATAGCAAAACTCACTGTAAATAACAGTTTACCCCCCCCCAACGCTAAAATTCCCGCTATCATTGATTTTTAAAATTATATATATTATACTTTCAGTATAATGTCATTTAAGGAATATTAAATATTATGAAAAAGAGGTTCTTATCCGTCTTAATTTTGAGCAGCGTATTTTTAACAATACAAGCAGATTCAAAAGCGCAAACACAATGGTTATCTCAAGGTACCGTTACATTAACGGAAGATGTAACTATTGATAATATTAAAGATGCACCACCCACGCAAGAAGGAGAACTTATAATTGACGGACAAGAGCACGGTGTCACAAGCGGTAAACAAGAGGAAAACGGACACGGATTTCAATTCTATAATGAAGAAACTCAAGGCAAGGATGAAGACGACATCTATTACGATATTACCGTTAAAAATGTAGGGAAATATGAACTAAAAGATGAAAAGAGCGACGGGGTTCAAGAAATAACCGTTCTGGATGAAAGCGGAAACAAAACAACAAAATATTTAAACGTAACAAATTATGGTTTTAAAGATTTTGAATTTGATAGTGATAATTCTACACATGACGTAACTAGCGCTTATACAAATACTTCCGTTTTATATTCCCAAAGTAAAAACTTTAATGTAGAAAATAGTGTATTCACAAACAATAAGTTAATACAACACAATAGCGGAGCAAATGGCGGTGCTTTAAGATGGGAAGCACCTTGGATAGATGAAGAAGAAAAAGCTACGGGAGTTACCATAAAAAATAGCGTATTTATAAATAATTCGTCAAAATCAACCGACCCCAATGACGGTAAGGGTCAACTGCACTATGAAACAGAAGTTCAAGGCGGGGCTTTATACTTAAACGGAACAGGATATGATGATAACCAAAGTAATAAGTTATTAATAGAAAATTCTTACTTTTTAAATAACTCTGTTAACGGCGAAAAGGTAAGTATTATGACGGGTGGCGGTGCCGTTGCATTAGGCGGGTTTATGGATTGTATAATCCAAAACACATACTTTGGAGGTAACTCTTCTGAAGCTATAAAAAGCTATGGCGGAGCCTTGTTCTTAGATAATAATTATTCTTATGATGAAACTGTTGATATAATAAACAGCGTATTCGAAAAAAATACTTCAAAAGGTTCATACGGCGGATACGGCGGTGCACTTGGGGCGTTCCATAATACATCAATAAAAAATTCTTTATTTTTAAATAACCAAGTTGAAGGCCCTACCGCTAAAGGTGGTGCTGCATACTTTGAAAGCCGAGATGACGAATATGGCATGAATCAATTTTTCTTTGAAGTTGATAACACAACTTTTGAAGGCAATACGGTTAAAATAAGCAATGAAGAAGCATCCCCTAGTGATTTTGATAATGATGAATTTGAACAAGGCAATGGTAAAACGTATGAATACGGTGATGGAAAAACTGATAAAGCATCGGGCGGAGGTGCTATATATAACGAAAATACGGCGCGAACAACGATAAAAGATTCCAGCTTTAAAAATAATAAAGTTGTAGGTAAAGATGCGGCAGGCGGTGCAATATTTAACGCCAAAGATGCTAAACTTGTTATTATTGCAGAGAATAAAGATGTTATCTTCGAAGGCAATAAAGCAGGAGAATCGGAAGACAATTTAGAATCAAGCGGTATTGCTGATAACGGTGGTGAAATTTCCTTAAATGCAAAAGAAGGACACGCTATTCACTTAAATGATAAAATAACTTCTTATCAAGAAAATGATAAAGGTATTATTAACATTAATGAATATCGTAATTTAAAAGATGAATGGATTGAAGAATGGGGCGAAGAAGCGCAAGGTACAAAAGAAGATTATAACGGAACCGTTATATTAAATGCTGATATGACGGGATACAAGGGCAAGGTTAATTTAGCAGGCGGAACACTTGCTGTCGGGGAAAATATGCCTGATAAAGACGGAGTTGTCAACTTATTTACCGGTGCAGAATCTTTCAATGTTGTTAATGAAGCAAGACTTGATATTTCTTATGACCAAAAGATAAGAAATTATAACTTAGGCAATCTTAACTTAGACGGAAACCTTTTAACTACAATTGATGCGGATTTGGCAGAAGGGCAAATGGATAAATTAAGTGCAAATTCTGTATCAGGTGAAGGAAAAATTACCGTTGATGCCTTTAACGTTCTGTCTGATGCTTTAGATGAAACACCGGTTGAACTCAATTTAACGGATGATACATTAAAAAGTCATGTGGGTTTAGGTGCTAATGCCAATGAAGCTTTTTCAAAAATATATAAATATGGCGTTACTTATGACGATCAGTCAGGTGATGTACAATTTAAAATGGCAGGTCTGATAGAAGAAAAACCCACTCCCGGCGGCGGTCAAGGCGGAGGCAGCACTCAAACAACTTGGAAATCTTTTAACCCAACAGTTTTAGCATCTTCTGTTGCGGTTCAAGCAGGTGCTATTGCAACTATGAATAATACCTTTTATTATGCAATGCAAAATGCCGACAACTATATGAAGTTTTCAAAGGCACAGCGTTCAGCACTCAAATCCGTTAATAAATACGCAGCAACATCGGCTTCTAACGGAGTATTTTCGCCGTTATATTCAAAACAATCTTTAAACGGATTTTGGTTTAAACCTTATGCAACATTCGAAAAGGTTCCGTTAAAAGACGGCCCCAAAGTTTCTAATATAACATACGGGGCTTTAGCAGGCTATGACTCCGAGATTCAAGAGCTTAAAAACGGAGGAGAAAGAACATTTACCGCTTACGTTGGATATAACGGGGCAAGCCAAAGATTTAAAGGAGTAGATTCATACCTTAACGGGGGACTCCTCGGATTTACTTTAAGCCATTATAAAGGTAATTTCTTTAATGCTACAACCGTTAACGCAGGTG
Organism: Candidatus Gastranaerophilales bacterium; assembly: GCA_947624645.1. Lineage (GTDB taxonomy): Bacteria > Cyanobacteriota > Vampirovibrionia > Gastranaerophilales > Gastranaerophilaceae > Avigastranaerophilus. Next base: position 99,447 of record CANQLG010000001.1, on the reverse strand, counting down.
ATTTAATCGGCGACAGTAATAATATGTACGGCAAAGAAGATTTTAATCTGTTTATGGCAGGTATAGCTTCAAAAACAGGTTATAATTGGGAAATTGCCGATGGAAAAGTTATTTTCCAGCCGAGTATGTTAATAGGATACACATTCGTTAATACCTTTGATTATACAAATTCGGCAGGTGTAAAAATTAATTCCGACCCGACTAATGTACTTCAATTATCTCCAGGACTAAGATTAATATTGAACACAAAAAACGGTTGGCAGCCATACATAGGAGCAAATATGATTTGGAATTTGATTAATAATTCCAAAGTAACGGCAAATAATGTACTATTGCCCGAAATGTCAATTAAACCTTATGTTCAATACGGACTCGGTATTCAAAGACAAGTCGAAAATAACTTTATGCTATTTGGTCAAGCTATGGCACAAAACGGCGGAAGAAACGGTGTTGCTCTCACTGCCGGTTTAAGATGGGCTGTCGGGCGCAACTAAAATTACAATTAAATAAACAGAGCCTTTATAAGTCCTTTGAAAAATCTTGAATCAAATGAAAATATTATTCGCTTATATATTAAAAACAAATTTATTTTGTTTAATTTTTCTTTAAAATAATCTTTGTTTGAAGAAATAAATTTAAACATCTGGCTTCTGATTTTTTTATTGTTCCTGAAATAATTATTTTGTGTACGTTCTTTTAAATACTTTTTATTACCCATTACGGGATTAGCCAGTGAATAATTTGCCCCATGGCGTCTATAAGCGTACAACACTTTATCAATTACAGCACTTGAACCAATTAAATGGCAAAAAGAAAACATAAATTTATCTGCCGTAATTTTAAGTGCCCTTGTCTTATCAATCAAAATAAGCATATCGCAAACTGATTTGCGCATCATTGCTGAACTTGTCGGCCCCCAATGCCAAGAAGCAAAGCTATATTTATCATTATCCAATATTTTTACTTCGCAAGCTTCTTTATTAATATTATTAGCACTTCTATATTCTAAAAATTCTTCATAGGATTTATTATCAATCTGCAATTTATCAATTTTTTTATTGGGACTGTCAATAGAATATAAAGTATGAATAACATTGTTATCATCAATTTCAGCCTGTAAACAAGTCGTCAGCGCAACACTTGTTTTAAGATGCGTTTCTATATGTATAGCACAATATTCGGGGAATAATACATCATCACCGTCAATAGCACAAACAAATTCACCCGTCGCAATTTTTAACCCCTCAAGAAATGAAGCCAATTGCCCCCTATTTGTTTCATTTTGTACAAAATTTATCGTAAGACTTGGGTTATTGGCTATAAAATCTCTGACTTTTTCGGGAGTTTTATCCTTTGAAAAATCATCTACAACAATTATTTCAAAATTTTTATATGTTTGATTCTTAATACTGACTAAACAATCACACACAAATTGCTCAAAATTGTGTGTGACTACTATAAAAGATACTTTGGGTAAATTTAAAAAATTTTCCATTACTTTAAACTATTGCTTTTTCTATACGATATTTTACTTTATCCTTGCCTAATATTTCAAGAATAACTCCCATATCGGCACCGTGGGTTCTGCCTGTCAAAGCGGCTCTTATTGTCCACATTGTTTCTTTTGGCTTGATAGAGTATTTTTCTTTAAAATAAGTTCTAAAATCAGCCAGCTGCTCATGAAGTTTTTCTTCATTATCAAAATCATAGCCCTCAAGCTGAGAATCAAAATATTTAAGTATATTTTGAGCTTGCTCGGTATCAATATTTTTTTCTTTAACACCTTCTTCATATTGAATATCTTTACCGAAGAAATATGCAACATCGTTGGTTAAATCGGATAAAATGGTAATAGGTTCACGAGTTGCGGCTATAACTTTTTCAAGTTGAGATTCCGTTAATTCCGAAAGGTCATATTTATTTAAAAACGGCTTAGCTTTTTGAGTAAGCTCTTTAATATCCATTTTTTTAATATATTGACCGTTCATCCAATTAAGTTTGTCATATTCAAAAATCGAATTGGAAGATGATACTTCATTTATCCTAAAATCTTGAGCTATTTCATCTAAAGTTTTTATTTCAACGCCATCAGAGGGAGCCCAGCCTAATAAGGCAACAAAGTTAAGTAAAGCCTCCGTTAAATAGCCTTTTTCAACAAATTCCGATACAGCAGTAGCCCCATGGCGTTTAGAAAGCTTGCTTCTATCGGGTGCCAGAATCATCCCCAAATGCCCGAATTTTGGCACTTCTGCACCCAACGCTTCATATATAAGTATTTGTTTAAAAGTATTTGAAATATGGTCTTCGCCTCTAATAATATGAGATATTTTCATCAGCATATCATCAATTACAACAGCAAAATTGTAAGTAGGTGAGCCGTTTGATTTCATTATTACAAAATCACCTATCAAACTTGTATCTTGATGGAGATCACCTTTTACCATATCTTCAAAATGAATAACTGGGCTATCGTGGAATGCTTTTCTTGCTTTTTCAACCGAAAAACGGATTGCGGGTTTTCTGCCTTGCGCTCTTAATTCAGCTTTTTGTTCTTCAGTTAAATTTTCACATTTTTTAGAATAAACATAAGCTCTTTTTTCTTGAGTAGCTAATTCTTTTTCAGCTTCAAGTTCTTCGGGAGTACAAAAACACTCATAAGCAAATCCCTTATCCAAAAGTTCACGTACATATTTAGGATAAATATCAAATCTTTCAGACTGAGTATAGGGTCCGTATTGACCGCCGACATCAGGCCCCTCATCCCAATTTAATCCCAACGCTTTTAAGCTGTCAAAGATATTATCTATATATGCCTGACTTGTTCTTTCCGCATCCGTATCTTCTATTCTCAATACATATTTGCCGTTATTTTTTTTCGCAAACAAATAATTAAATAATGCAGTTCTTGCTGTTCCTATGTGAAGATTTCCGCTTGGTGACGGTGCTATTCTAACCCTTATTTCGTCCATTTTACTCTCCAAATTTCATGTTTATATTTTAATTTTATAATAAACATAAAAGTTAGATTATATTTTTTAAGTTATTTTGGTTCTTTATATTATTTTTATATGCTTTTATTAAATTTTCTCTTATTATTTCAAATTCTTGGTTTGGGGATTTTATCTCTTGTTTAAATTGATTAAATTTATTATTCAATAAATCAGTTATTATGTTTATCGATAATAAATTTAAAATTTTCAAAACATAATTAACATCTTCTTCGTTATATTTTTTTAATAATTGTTCATTTATTTTATCTGTATTATGTTCAGATTCTTTTATTTTAAAATAATCTTCAATTATATTATCAATCTTCCTTTGTCGTGAACTAAACTTAAGACTATAACACCGAGATAAATCCATATATAAATTTATCATTTCTTTATCATTCTTCAATATAGAATATAATAATAAAATTCTAAAACTGATTAAGTCAATAAATGTATTATATAAATTATTATAACCGTACTTTAATATATATTGATTAGTCATATTGAGTAATTTATCGACATTAGTAGAGTCTTTTAATATATTTGACTCAAATAAATTTAATATTTCTTGTATTTGTTTTAATTCGCATATATTTGTTTCATTAAGTATAGACATAGACGGAATATAAATATATATGGAAGGAAATCCTAAATATGATACATCTCTTATATAAATATTATCATTTGAGAGCGGCTTTATATTTTTCAATAAAAATTTTAAAATTTTTTTATTATCATTATTATTAAAATCCTGTAAAAATGAACTGGGGGTATATTTATATTTGGCATTATTTTGTTTAAATAAATCAGCCAGATTACTTTTAATATTTATACAGCCTGAGTGAGTATGAAAAATTTCAAAAACAGTCTGAGAATAATTTTCTAAACAGCCTGAAACCATAATATAATTTTTTAATTCATTTTCACCGTTAATATCAATATTAACCCCTTGCAAAAACTCTGTAATTAGTCTTTCAACCGCTATAGGGAATTTAGGATGAGAACCGAATTTTATAAACATCTTATCATTTTTAAAATCTTCTAAAACTGCTGCTACAACAGGTAAATTTTTCCCTAAAGAAGCATCTTTTATTGTTATTTTAAATCCTAATGATTCAATATATTCAATCATTCCTCTGATTCTGTCATATTGCATATATTCATTTTCTGGCACATCCGGCATTATAATCCTGTTCTTTATAACATATTTCATTGAATATCTTTCACATATTTCAGATAGACCTTGAACAATTGCTTCTTCTAAAGTATTACCTGCCGCCATACCATTTGATTGCTGCAAAATTTGAATCATTTCTATCGGGAGGTAAACTTCTTTTTTTTCTTTTACACTATAAAAAGGCAACATTACCGTTTTATTATTATTATTAATTGCAGCTAATAACTTTACAAAAGATTTATCAGAATAATGTTTGATAATTTCACTATGCAATAATTCATCAGTTCCGTAATATATTTCATCCGGAGCATACAAAAATTCTTTATTTCTTAAATTAAATGCATAAATAAATCCGTTTTGAAGTCTTTCCATAAATTCGGCATAACCACTTGCTCGGCTGTTTATATAATTACTGCCTTTACCGTTTGAACCGATTTTATATTCATTGACATATATACGAACTGATCTTGGTGCATTTTTTTTTGTATAATCAAAATTTGTAATTTTTTCTTTAGTATAAATGCCGATGTTATTCAGAATATTTTTTATTTTTTTTACGGTTTGTCTTGGATGTTCATCTTTACAAATACTATAATCCATTAAGGCTCCTTTTATATTTTTATATATTTTATTATAGAATCGAAAAAAAATTAAACAATAATTCCCTTGTAAAAAACTAAAAAAAATTGTATCCTAAAAAGGGAGAGGGAGTATGTAAAATGGCTTTATATTTATTGAAGTATCCGTATCGGAAGATTTTATTGCCTTTAGCAAAAAAAATTAAATTTATTGACCCTGATATTTTGGGATATTTGGCAACTTTTATAGCGTTAATTACTGCGTTTTGTTATGTTTGGGCACCTGATAAACCATATTTATTGATAATTTCAGTTATATTAACTTTATTCAGAATGACATTAAATACAATAGACGGTGTTATAGCAATTGAACGGGGAAATTTAAGATTAAAAGGCGAGATAGTTAATGCTTTACCTGACAGATATTCGGACATATTTATATTAATGGGGATCTCAATATCCTCATTATGCAATACATATTTAGGTATGGCAGCAATGGCATCAATGTTTTTGGTAAGTTATACAGGTATGCTTTCAAAAGCAATCGGTGCAAATTGGCAGCATCAAGGCCCCTTAGGAAAAGTGGAACGACTTATCCTTGTTATGATTTTTTCTATACTTGAATATTGCAGTTTAACAGGTAAAATCGGGAAATTATATTCTCTAAATTATTTTGAATGGTTAATGATTTTATTTATTATTCTTGGACAAGTTACGGTATTTAACAGGCTTAAGGCACAGCTTAAAGAATGTGCAAAACTTGACTGGATTAAATACAGAAACATTAGCAAAAAAATTATTGTTATATATGATTCTCAAACCGGAAATACGGAAAAAGCTGCTAATGAAGTATCACAGGCACTGTTATGTGAATCAATAAATGTTAAATCACTTAATAATAAAGACTTATCCGAATATGATCTTGTAATTCTTGCAGTTCCTCACCTCGGAAGAAGAATTATGCCGCCTGATATGATTAATTTTCTTGAAGATAATCATAATATAAAAGAGTATGCTCTTGTTATGACCTCGGGTTTACCTGTAAAAAGGTGGTTTTCAAACAAAAAATGTATAAAATATTTTACTGCAAAATTAAATAAAAAGCCTTTATCGTCCATAAATATAAAAGGCTATCATTCAATAGCAAAAACATATAAAAATCATCCTGATGAAAATGATTTGCTTGATGTATATTTATTCGGGCAAAAATTATATGAAAGGATTAAATAATGAATAAGTTTATTGAGAATATACAAATAGGTGCATTAAAAATAGTAGTCGATACTTTGGGAAAATTAAGCAGCGGCATATCGCTTGCCCAAAAAGAGGGGTTTACCTCAGGCAAAATGCTTGATTATATTTATAAAAATGAGCCGACAGGGAAATTATTTATAGGAAAAATTATTGATAAAATATACCTTGAACATCCCGGATGGCAAGATGTCAGGAACAGAAAAAACAATCTTGTTTTAAATCTCAAAGAAGCGGTAAACTTAACATTAAAAGAAAAAGGAGAGGCAAGAATTTTAGATGTTGCTTCAGGGCCTGCCAGATATATAATAGAAACTTTGGAAGCTTTTAAAGGACAAAACGTAACTGCTGAAATAAGAGATTTAGATATAAGATGGCTTTTGGAAGCAAAAGAAACCGCAAAATCAAGAGGTATTGATATTGAATACAAAAGTGCCAATGCGCTTGAAGAAAATGATTTTCAATTTGATAAAAAACCCGATATTATAGTTGCTTCGGGATTTTATGATTGGTTTGACGATGAAAATGTTATAAGAAAATCAATGTCTTTAATTTATAACGCTTTACCGGTAAACGGATATTTTGTATTTTCAATACAGGCAGGGCATTCTGCTTTAAGTCTTACAAATAAAATTTTTAAAGATTTTAATAATCATCAGCTTAAAATGGTCACATGGGATATGAATATTATTAATTCGATTCTAAAAGAACTTGGCTTTACCGTTATTTTAAACAGGTCTGATGAAAAAGGGCACTACCCCGTTATTTTGGCAAAAAAAATATAAAAGAGGTTTTAAATGGAAAACATTTATCTGACCAGCAATGTTAAATTATGCATCATAATTTTATATGCGGTATTATTCCTTATTACCCTAAGTGCATATATTTTAGGTTTTTTAAAAAAAGATACAACAAATTTTAAAACCAGAATGAAATCATTCTGGATAATAGTAATTTTATTTACTTTGGCATTCGGGTTTAATAGATTATCGGCCGTATTTTTTATAATGCTGATAAGTTATTTGGCATTAAAAGAATTTTTCTCAATGATACCTACAAGACGTTCAGACAGAAGAGTTTTGTTATGGGCGTATTTAAGCATCCCGATACAGTTTTATTTTATATATATAGGCTGGATAACAATGTTTTATTTATTTATTCCGATGTATTTATTTATCCTGATTCCGTTAAGAATGGTAATAATAGGTGATACCGAAGGTTTTTTAAAATCTTGCGGCACAATACACTGGGGATTAATGACATGCGTATACGCAATCGGATATTTTGCAGTATATTTTTCAATTCCTGATGAAATAAATAACACGGGAGGCGCCTTGGGTTTATTATTATATATACTCATAATGACAATATCAAATGACTTTATGCAGTATTTGTGCGGTAAAACATGCGGAAAACATAAAATAACACCTAACGTAAGCCCCAATAAAACTTGGGAAGGGTTAATCGGCGGAGTAATTTCAACAGCTGTATTGTCTTGCGCTTTATCACACTTGCTTACCCCTTTATCTTACATTGAAGCTTTTATTATAGGCGCAATTATCTCTGTTTTAGGATTTTTCGGAGATATTACAATGTCTGCAATAAAGCGTGATATGGGTGTTAAAGATACGGGTTCACTACTACCCGGTCACGGCGGAATTTTGGATAGACTTGACAGTATGATATTCACTGTCCCAATGTTTTTCCACTATATTGCATACTTTTATAAGATAGGAATACTATATTAAAGCATGTTGAACAAAAATAATTTCATAAAATTTATATTTTTCTTATTTATAGTAAAACCTTTTGTCTTTTGGGCGCTGGGAATTAATGCAAGAGGAATGGAAAAATTACCCAAAACAGGCCCGTTTATTATAGCGGCAAATCATAACTCTCATTTGGATACACTTATTCTGATGAGTTTATTTCCGATATCAACCATACTTAAAATTCACCCTTTAGCGGCGGAAGATTATTTTTGCGATACTAAATTTAAGTCATTTTTATTTAAAACCCTAATTGACATCATCCCCATAAAACGCAAATTTAAAAGAGTCACAAAAGAAATCTTGTTTAAAGATGTTAATGAAGCTTTGAAAAATAATCATATCGTAATTATTTATCCTGAAGGTACAAGAGGTGAAGATAATACTTTGCTTGAATTTAAAACAGGCATTGCTCATATTGCCTCTATGAACCCTAATGTACCCATAATCCCAATATACATAAACGGCCCCGATAAAATTCTTCCCAAAATAGATGCAATTTTAGTTCCGTTTATTTCGGATATCTATATTTCAGACCCTATATGCTATGATAATACCTCAACAAAATCATTTACGGACAAAATAAGAAATATTGTCCAAGAACTTTATATAACGCATAAGAAAAAAGATAGTTTATGATTTTTTCTTTTTATTGTTGTCATAATGAAGAACAACTTCACCTGCAGCTAATGTTTTTTGGACGTCAATAATTCTTTGATTGGAACTTCCGCACCAACACAATTGGTCATCTTTTAAAGATTTAACAAATCTTCCGTCAACCAAAACATCAATATATTTCATTTTTGGATTTTGTTTAAATTCTTCCCATAAAAATCCCGTATAAACCCAAACTGTTTTTTCAGGATAAAGTTCTTTAACTTTACGCATAAGTCTGAAAGTTTCACTGCGGTTAAAAGGATGCAAAGGATCACCGCCCGAAAAAGTAATACCTGAAATATGCGGTTTTGCTAATGCTTCAAACAATTCTTCTTCGGCTTTTTCATCAAAAGGCAGTCCGCCTGTTATATCCCAAGTTATGGGGTTTTGACATTCGTCGCACTGGTGGTTGCAGCCTGCAACCCACAGTACGACTCTTAAACCATCTCCATTTAACATGTCATCTTTTGTAATATTGTGATAATTCATTGTTACATACTTACTCTGTCTTTTATCTCTTCCATTTTTGCTTCGTTAAGACGAGTATCACCTTTTACTCTTGAGTAAGAAAGATAACCGTTCATCCTGTCTATTTTTGTCAAATTTCTGCTGCCACATTTGGGGCAAACATCCATATTCAATTCCTGATGACCACAATCATCACAGTACGATAACGATAAATTTACACCCTCATAAAATCCCATATCCATTGCTCGTTCAATCAAAGTTCTGATTGCTTCTTTATTGTATGAAATCGGATATTTAACATATTGAATTTTACCGCCGTTCATCAGATTCCAAAATCTGTTTTCCAAATCTTGCTTTTCAATAGGTGTTATATTTTCCGTAACATGGCAATGGAAACTGTTTGATACATATCCTCTGTCAGAAACTTTAGGTACAATTCCGTATTTTTCACGGAATTGTTTAACCTGAAGTCCGCATAAGCTTTCTGCCGGTGTACCATATAGTGCATAAAGGTTTCCGTCTTCTTCTTTAAACTCATTTACTCGCTTATTTATATATTCCATAACTTCAACAGCAAATTGACCGTCTTCAACCAGCGATTTACCGTTATGAATTTCCTGAAGTTCATTTAATGCTGTTATACCAAATGAAGCTGTTGCAGCCTTAAGAAGCGGTTTAATTTTATCGTGGAATCCCAAGTGTCCGCCATAGAATCCGCCCTCACAGTATGCCAAAGGATTTGTTGAAGCTCTCATTTCTCCTAAATAATCATAAGTTCTTATATGAATTTTTCTGATTAATTGCAGGTAGTAATCCAAAACTTCATAAAAATCTTTGCTTTCTTTTTTAGCCTTGGCATAAATCATGGGTAAATGCAGACTAATAGCACCTATATTAAATCTTCCAACAAATATAGGTTTATCATTTTCATCAGCAGGCTTCATTCCGCCTTTTTCATACCAAGGTGATAAGAAAGCTCTGCATCCCATAGGAGATACGACTCTGCCGTATTTTTTATACATACTTGCGACATAACCGTCACCGGTTAAACTTAACCAGTCGGGATACATTGAACGTTGAGAGCATTCTAATCCTGCTTCAAATACGTCTTCCAATACACCGCCTTTTCCGTGTAATTCTTTATCATATAAGAAAACTAATTTCGGGAACAGAACAGGTTTTTTGCATTCTTTTTTGCCTTGTCCGTTCTTTCTTGTATTCAATGCCGATATTGAAGCCATTTTCTCATATTCGCTTGTACCTAAACCAAAGGTGATTGTTATAAACGGATAATCGCCTCTAGATGAAGCTACGGTGTTAAATTTATATTCCCAGCCTTGGAAACCTTGGTCAAAATCGGTTTGAACATCATTTAGAGCTTCTTTTCTTGCCTGTTCAAAGTTTAGCCCCATTGATATATAACGTTCATATTGCTTATTATATGTTTTTTCAGCATAAGGAGCAAGTAATTTATCAACCTCGGGAACCGTAAAACCGCCATATTGCTGACTTGCAGCGGCCATAACAATATCACCGATAACATCAAATGCAACAGCTAAAGTTTTCGGTTCATTGTACCAAAGGTTGCCCATTTCAAATCCGCCCTTTAATACCTCTGCTACATCAAATAAACAGCAGTTCATTGTATCACGTCTTGCAGACATATCGTGTATATATATATAACCGTCACGAATTGCTTGCAAATCTTCTACTGTTAAGAAAAACTTTTTATAAAGTTCTTTGTTTAACTGATTAAATATTAAAGAACGTTTTGTTGAAACTAAAGCCGAGTCGGAGTTTGAGTTTTCTTTATCTCCGATATACATAATTTTTTGGCTTTCCTGATAAACTTTATCAAGCATTCTTACAAAATCTTGTTTATAATTACGATAATTTCTGTAACTTTCACAAACTTTATGGTTAACGTTTTCTAAAGCTTGCTCAACTATATTATGCATTTCTTGAATGTAGATTTCGTTATGTCCCATGTTTTTAGCTTCTTCTTCAACAATAGAACATATTTTATTGATTTGTTCTTCCGTAAAATCAATTAAAACACGTCTTGCCGATTTTTTTACGGCATTAACAACTTTTTGAACATCAAATTTTTCTTTTGTGCCGTCTTTTTTGATAACAAAAAGTTCTTTCGAATCTACACTTTCCATGTCAAATCTCCTCACCTTTTATAAGTCACTAAAAATACGTAATAAATTACGCATTTTCAACTTTTATTTATATCCCACAAATCTCTCGATTTACATTCTTATTTTAAACCATTTTCAAAAGCATGTAAATAGATCTAAAGAATATAAAATTTTGTAATTATTTTTCTTCATTTGGTTTATCAATAGAACTTATATAATCTTTATCCTCTTGAAAAAGTTTTTGCATTTCTTCCGTCAGAGTAGGAAAATCATTCTGTCTGTACTGTTCCATCTCTGCTATTACCATATCTGCGCTGATTTTTTGTTCGGGAGAAATTTTATGACTTTTAGCCCTTGAAACAAATAACTCAAGTTCAGCAGGAGTATAAACTATATTTGAAGATTTAATTGAATCTACCGTTTTTTTATAATCAAAATCTTCACTGCTTTCTCTTTCATCATATTTGTAAAGAGTATACTTAATCATATCACCGATAGCAAAATCTTCCATATCTCCTATCGGTAATTTTAAATCGGCTCTGCCGGGTCGCAATAGCGCAGCATCAATCATTTGAGGATTATTTGCGGTTCCCATCCAAACAACACCTTTTGAAGCACATTTTTCACTGCAATTTAAAAGAGTTCTTACTTCTTTTACACAATCAGGGTATTTTCTTCTGTCCATAAAATAATTATCCAAATCTTGAGGGAAGTTTATTATGGTAAATTTACCCGTTTCCTTATAGTTTTCTTCTGCTTGAGAAAATGCTTCTTTAATATTTCTTACATTTTTGGCATGATTATTACCGTCAAGCTCTACGTTTTTAATTTTAACACCGCAATATTGAAGATGTTCACAAACTTTATCCGCAATATAAGTTTTACCTCCGCCTGTCGGTCCATATAATAGTACACCGTTTGGTATTTCAGCTTTATATCCCAAGTATGAATCTCTGGATTTAGCTACCACAGGAGCTATTAAATCCATTGCTAATCTGTATTTTTCAATCCCGTAACCTTGTACTGCATTTAATCCGACTTCATTTCCGTTATTTCTTAGCGGTATAGCCGCATGCCTTAAGAAATTTCCATGATAATTTTCAGCATCATCAATAGACACATTAAATTTTTTTGCTATGCTTTCTACATCACGCCGTTCTTGTTCTCTAAGTTTTCTTTGTTCTTCCGCACGTTTTTTATCATCCAAATTACTTTGATAAACAGCAGCGCCTACCGTTGCAGCATAAAATGCCAAATATCCCAATATAAACGGATCAAACCCAAAAGACGGATGCTTTCGCACTTGTGCCTTGCCGTAATTTCCCGTAGATAATATTGTTTTTGAATTTTGAACATCCGGTTTTATATTTTTATTTGTATTAATCTTGCTTTTTTTATACGGATTAAGATTTACCCCGTTTATTGCAGAAATAATCATAATTTTATTTATATTCCTTTCTTTTTAACAATTGATTCGGCTTCCTTAAACAGTCTGCCTTTAAATTCTCCATCTCTTAAACGTTTAATCAGTTCTATATATTCGCTCCAAACTTCTTTTGTATCTTCAAACGCAGGTCTTGTTATAATATTATGTTCCATTCTGCCTGTTCTTCTTATTGCAGTATCAACTTTAGAAGGATCAACCGCTTCAGCTATCCAAGCAAATCCTTGTTTTCTGGCATTTTGGGTTTCTAATAAAGCTCTTACAACACTGGGGTCATTTCCATCTCTGCGATCAAGTGCAATTTTATCCAAATCTCTTACTATAATGGCAGTTCTTTTTCCGCTTGCGCCAAATCTTTCTTTAGCCTCAGATATCATTGTACCTATTTTATCACCTATTGTTTGGACAGATGCTTCTGAAGCTCTCGGTGCTTGTTCTATTTGGTATCCGGCATTACTTAAGTCTTGAATAAAATCTGATATATATTTTTCTTTACCTATTGAATCGGGGCCGTAAAAACATATACCGTTTGCACTTGCTTCTCCATTTTTTTTAACATCGTCTATCAAAAAACTTTTAGCATTATCTATTAAACTTTCGGTTATTCCCTTTGGTTCAGCAGCTTTTTGCGTTTTTTTAAAAAGGGAAGCGATATTTTTTCTGTATACTATTCCTACTGTTAAAGCAGCTCCTGCGATTAAAGCACCAATTACTAGTTTTTTATTTTTCAAAATCTTTTGTTTAATGTTTTTTAATTCAAACGTATCAGGTTTTTGAGCTAATTTAGCAGGATTATGATTCGAAACCGAATGTTGAGCTATATCCGAAAATACATTAACCTTTGCATTTTGTGCTCCAAAAGTAACTTTCATTATTAGTGTTTCCTCCCAAGCTTTTTTAATTTTATCAGAGCATGCCACCCAACGGCTCATTCTTATATAACTTTTGAAATATTAATTTACAATATTTCAATTAGTTAATTAAAACTGCATAAAACTAGATTACATTCCAATTGCCAAAAGTTTCCTTATATTTTAAAATTAGCTTATGAATTTTTTAAGCTACGTAATAAAAAGAATACTGCAAACGATACCTTTATTATTTTTGGTATCAATAATAAGTTTTTTTCTTATACGCTTAGCCCCTGTTGACCCTTTAGCAGAGCTGAGACTGAATCCTTCCATTACACAAGAAACTCTGGATTACGAGGTACAAAGACTGGGACTGGATAAACCTGTTATCGTTCAATACGGGTTGTGGCTAAAAAGCTTTGTTAAGGGCGATTTAGGCTATTGTACCACGGGAGAAAAAGTTTCGGATAAACTGCTTGAACGAATACCTAACACACTTTTACTAACAAGTTTTGTTATATTTTTTACTTGGGCAGTGGGTATTCCTTTGGGTATTGTTGCAGCATTGCATTGGCGAAAACCGATAGACAGAATTTTAACCATATTATCAAGTATCGGAATGGCAATCCCGTCATTTTTCTTTGCATTATTATTATTAATTTTTGCGGTAAAAACGGGCTGGTTTCCGACAGGAGGGCTTACAAGTTACAATTACTCAGAGCTTTCTCCGTTAGGTAAAATCCTTGATATATTACATCATTTGGTTTTGCCTGTTATAGTTTTATTTACAATATCTCTATCAGGACTTCAAAGACAAATGCGCGGAAATCTTTTGGACGTGCTTGAATCTGATTATATAAAATTTGCACGGGCAAAAGGTTTAAGCGAAACAAAAGTTATATATAAACACGCACTTCGAAATGCTGTTAACCCTATGGTGACACTTTTGGGTTTTGAATTTGCATCACTTTTAAGCGGTGCGGCACTGACAGAGTACGTTTTTCAGTACCCCGGACTCGGCAGACTTATACTTGAAGCCGTTATGAAATCAGATATTAACCTTGTTATGGCTTCTTTAATGATTGGTACTATTATGCTTGTAACGGGGAACCTCCTTGCCGATATATTATTAAAACTTGTTGATCCGAGAGTGGAGGCAGTCTAAATGGCTAAACTTCCGGATTTTAATTTTGACAGAGAAAACCTTTTTAAAACTGTTTTAAAAGATAAGTTTGCAAAAGCTGCATTTTTAGTGCTTATTTTTCTGTATTTAGGCGTATTTTTAGCCTCATTTATATGCCCATATAAAAAAGATTATTCAAACAGAAACAAATCATACTGCCCTCCGTCCAAAATTTATATTATTAATGAAAAGGGCAAATTATCTTGGCCGTACACATACAATTACATCAGATATTTTGACAGAGAAACTTTTGATTCAAAATACATTGAGGACAGGACAAAAAAATATAAAGTTAAATATTTTTCGGAAGGTTTTAAATACAAATTATTCGGCATTATTCCTTTTAACAGGCATTTTTATAATGTTGATAGCGGAGGAGAATTATATCTTTTAGGTACGGATATTAACGGACGGGATAATTTTTCAAGACTTTTGTACGGCGGACAAATTTCTTTAACAATCGGTTTTTTAGCACTCTTGGTATCATTTCCCTTAGGTATGATTTATGGCGGGATATCAGGTTATTTAGGCGGAAAGACAGATTTTATAATGATGAGAATTGCAGAAGCTATTATGTCTATACCAAGCTTTTATTTGTTAATTATCCTGGCTTCAATTCTGCCTGCAAATATGACCAGCACCCAACGATTTGCACTTATTGTTGTGATACTTGCACTAATCGGTTGGGCGGGATTTTCAAGAGTTGTAAGAGGAATGGTATTATCCATTAAGAAAAGAGAATTTGTTATTGCCTCAGAAGCTATGGGCTCATCTGATTTAAGAACAATTATACATCATATACTGCCTCAAACATTGAGTTATGTAATAGTGGCAATGACATTGAGTGTTCCGTCTTATATACTATCGGAATCAGGTCTGAGTTTTTTAGGGTTAGGTATTCAACAACCCGATGCCAGCTGGGGGAATATGCTTAAAGAAGCTCAAGAATTTATAAACATAGTATCACGCCCTTGGCTTTTAACCCCGGGATTTTTAATTTTTGTTGCAGTTTTAGCATTTAATGTAATTGGTGATACAATTAGAGATGCCATTGACCCTAACAGCAAGGAAAGATAACTTTATGCATAATTTCTTACACTATTTTCAAATTGAAAATGCAGATATCCTGATAAGAATTATTTTTTCAATAATTCTCGGCTCAATGATAGGCTTGGAACGAGAATTAACAAATAAATCAGCAGGTTTGAGAACCCAGATTTTAGTATGTTTAGGTGCTTGTATTTTTACAATACTATCCATATACGGATTTTCGAAAGCAATAAGCCTTTATCCGATGGGTGATCCTGCCAGGGTTGCTGCTCAAATAATTACTGGTATCGGTTTTATTGGTGCAGGTACAGTATTAAGACAGGGTTTAACGATAACAGGGCTTACTACTGCATCTACTTTATGGATTGTTGCTGCTGTCGGTATGGCTTGCGGATGCGGAATGATTAATATAGCAGTCGTTTCAACCGTTTTAGCCATCGCAGTTCTTGTTCTTATTAGAATTTTTGAATTTAAAATAATCCCCAAAAATCTTAAACATTTAAGGAAAGTCAAAATTTCTTTTACATGTAAATATGAAGAATATGACAGTTTAACCAATAAATTTTCATGTATTTTTCCGGAAATCCTTGATTACAGTCATAAAACTGTCGATGAAGAAGGAGATTGCATAAAAGTTAATGCTAAAGTGTTATCCAATGAAAAAAATCCCGTTATATGCACATACAAAAAACTTGAAGAACTAAAAAGTTTAAAATCGTTAAGCGTTAAAGAAATTTTTGATTAAAATTTTCAAAAAAATGATATAATCAAAATGGTCTGGGGTTCATCAATGGAAAAAGCAGAGAAATTATACTCGGATATTCCGCCGACAAGGCTTAGAAATCGCAAAGAAAAATTCAGAAAAGCGCATAATTATGCTTTTTGGACTTGGCTTGCAGACAGAATATTTTTTAGAATGTTAAGTCACAGATTTTATGCGCTCAGAATAAAAAACCTTGAAGCATTTCAAGAACGCCGAAATAAAGAATATCCTTCCATAATTTATGCACCGCATATGAATTGGTGGGACGGTATTGTAGGTTATAACCTTATGCGAAGAGCATTCAAAGTAAAGCCTCGTATGATGATTGAAGAAATGAACAGATTTCCGCTGTTTTCTTTTATCGGTGCTTTCCCCGTTAATAAGGCATCTGCTCAGGCTGCTATGATTTCTTTAAAATATATTGTTGATAACCTCAAAGATCCGGATTTAGCTCTTTGGATTTTTCCTCAAGGTATTGTTAAACCGCCAAATTATAGACCCATTGAATTTCAAACCGGGCTTACTTATATTGCTCAAAATGTCGCAAAAAAACATGGCGGTGTTAACCTGATTCCTTTAGCGGTTAATTATACTTTTTTACGTGAAGACAGACCCGAATGTCTTGCTCAAGTCGGTGAACCTATTATTATTACCCAAAATAATTGTAAATTTGACCGCCACCAATTTACCCTTCAAATCCAACAAGAATTTGAACAATTATGTGATGAACAACTTCATTCTTTCTCTAAAGGTGAAGTTATAGGATACGAATATATATTCAGGCAAGATTTACCTTGGAACAGAAAAATTGAAAAAAAGTTAAAAAATATTGCTCTTGAGAATATTGAACAAGAATAAAATTTTAAACTTTGTAACAATTATTTTATTTTTTGAAATCTTTTATAGGCAAAATACTTTATATATTAGTAAGGTAACAATATTTCTTTGGGGCTGTAAATGATTTCTAATGTACAATTAGATTTAGAACTGGAACAAGATATAAAAAACCTGAAAGCTTTATTGATTAAATATTCAAATATTTATAAAACTTCGGGTAAAAATATATCAATATTAATCAATACGATATCATTCAATACAATAATTTCACGACTTAAATTTATATTATTCCAGTTTAAAAATATTTATATAAACGGAAATTGGTTTTAGTTAGGGAAATATCCTATATAAGGCAGATTTCTAAAATATCCTTTATAATCTAATCCATAGCCGGCGACAAATTTATCATCTATTTCAAAACCATAGATATCAGGTTCTATTTTAGTTTGTCTTGCGCATTTTTTATTTAATAAAGATACAAACAGAAGTGTTTTTGGTTTATGCTGAATTTTAAATAAATCAACTAAAAATTTTGCAGTAAGTCCCGTATCTATTATATCTTCGACTATTATAACATTTTTTCCGTTTAAATCAGGCAGAGTTAAATCTATCGCCTGAAGATTATTCGTTGATTTTGTTTCATTACCGTAACTTGATATTCTTATAAATTCCATACGGACTTTACCTTTTATATATTTTACTAAATCCGCACAAAACATCACCGAACCCTTTAATACACATATTACATAAATATCTTCATCAGACGGAAACATATTTTCTATTTGTTGAGCCAATTCTTTTACTTTAGATTGAATCCTATCTTCAGGTATTAATACTTTTAGGTCTTTAATATCTTTATCAAGCATGATTTTTTCCTTGTTTTTCTAATAAAAGTTTATGTGTAGGCACATCAAATGTTCTTAATTTTTCACTTAAACCAACTCCTGCAACCCACAATACCTCATTATCCTTACATAATAATACGGTTTTATCTCTGTCGTGTTCCGGTATATTTTTGTTTATAAAATACTTTTTCAATTTCATTTTACCTTGCATCCCAAACGGTTGAATAATATCTCCGTTGCGTCTTGTTCTAATCGTTAACGGGAATCCGGTTTTATTTAAGTCGACATAAGCCGTGCAGCTTATTGCTTTTGGATATTTTTCTATTTTTTCGGTTGTTTTTTCTATTTTTATTATATTTTCGCCGAAATCATATAATCCTTCTTTATCAACATTTATAATTTCTTCCAGCTTTACATAATGTTCAGAGCTTATAAAATAGGTATATTTATGCGAGACAAACAGCCATTTATCATTAGATACCGATAATGTTTTACCTGTTTTAGATTTTTGATTTTCGGTTATAAAATTAATAAGCTCTTGTATCTTTATAAAACTCGGCTCCAAATCATTTTTCACAAGCAAATTATATACAAAATGCTGTTTTATTGCGGAATTAAGTATTAAAAAATTCTGTGTAAGCCATTTATCGCCTATTGTTATTTGGTTTTCTATATTTTGCATTAATTCATTTATAACTTTATTATTGCCGGCAGCAATGTCCGCGAGCGTAATCAATGAATTTTCTATATTAGGATTTATTACTTTTATTGCAGGCATTATATTATGGCGGATATTATTTCTGGCATATTTTGTATTGGTATTGCTTGAATCATTATTAGGATACAGTTCATTTTTTATGCAGTAGTTTTCAATATCTTTTCTGGAAAAATTAAGAATCGGTCTTATTACTTTAAACCCGCCCAAATCACGGACTTCTCTGATACCCTCAAGCCCGTTCAGACCTGTACCTTTTATGATACGATATAAAATCGTTTCGGCATTATCACTTTTGGTATGTGCCGTTAAAATAGCATCCGCTTCAAATTCTTCCGCGCAGCGTTTAAAAAAATCATAACGCATTTCTCTTGCAACCAATTCCGATGGTTTTAAATCAGGGGTAAGAGTATCCGAGATAAAAGTAATATCATTTTCCTCACAAAATGCAAGACAGCGTTCTTTTTCCGCTTCAGATTCTTTTCCTCGCCAATTGTGATTCAAATGAGCTGCAACAAGTAAAAAACCATATTCTTTTGAAAGTTTATTCATTATATCCAATAAACACATAGAATCCCAACCGCCTGAAAATCCGACTATAAATGTCGTTTCACACGATATTTTTATATACTTTTCCAATATATTTTTTACGGTTTCTATCATTCTTTTATTATATCAGATTTTATAAATCTTGCTAATATGCCTCGGTCGGGGATTAAAATTATGTGCTTTAATTTTAGACTCTTTTAAATGAAAGGAGAATTATATGTTATATAAAACTTTAGAAGTTGAAGACCTTATAAGCAGCAAGGATATTGACAGAGAAATTGTCAATCTGATGGAAAATAACGGGGCACATTTAAAGCTTATTTATTTAAAAAAACATCAGGAAATTGAGCCTCACATGTCACATGCGGATGTTTGTTTATTTGTTGCTAACGGTGAAGTGGAATTGGTATTTAATGATGAATCTAATTGCACCTGCCAAGCCTGCGGATGTGAGCTCCCTGATGAAAATGATGAAGAGGGAAAAAAATATAAGATTAAAAAAGGCCAGCTTTTTCTTTTTGAAAAAAATGTTATGCACACTCTTAAGGCACTTAAGGACAGTTATTTACTTGTTGTTAAGATTTAATTTAAAGGACTGCGTCGGCAGTCCTTTTTTGTTATAATATATTCGGGTATTAAGTGGATTGTTTTATTTATGAAAAAGATTTTTTTAATTTTATTTGCCTGTTTATTATTCGCTTCAAATACGGTTTTTGCCATTGACACAGAAAAAGCAATCGTTAATGATATGATGCTTCAAAATCATATAAACGAAATCGGAACAAGAATTTTAAACGCCAATAAGATAGATTTAAGAATGGTATTTTTATACAGCAGGAAAGATAAACTTATAAAAGGAGAACCCTCACTTACAAAAAGACAGATTATTATTTATGATAAAAATATTAATAATGCTTCAAATGATGATGAAATAGCAGCTTTTTTAGCCAGAGAAATATGTAAAACAGCTGAATCGTATATGGGTCAGCTAAAAGGTTTGGTTGGTTCCGCTCAGGTTAAATTTGCCCCTAAAAAATATGAAATATTTTTTGATAAACGAGCTGTTGATTTTATGGTAACGGCAGGTTATAACCCGCTTGCATTGATTACTTATATTAATAAAAATTGCCCTCAAAAAAGGTTTGATACCTTTGCCAGAAGTAACCTAACTTCCAAACGGCTCGCTAATATATACGAATATATTTACACAAAATATCCGTATTTTCTCGCAAATAATACATATATATCAAACCCTTATTATCAAAACTTTCTTTTAACATCTATAAATAACAGACAAAAACTTCAACAAAAAATTGAAAAAAATACAAAGAAAGAAATAAAATATGAATAAAATTATATTTTTATTTATTTTATTTTTAACGGCAAGTCCTGTTTTTGCGCTGGAGCGTGATTATTTCGTTGAAAAAACTCTTGCTTCAAATTTATATTCAAAACCCGAAACAAATTTAAATTACAATTATGAATCCGTTGAAAGTATTCCGATAAAACTTCAAATAACAAAAAATATCTCCACTAAAAAAGGAAAAGTATACGAAGGTCAAAATATTGAATTTAAAACAATAGAAGACGTTTTTTATAATAATGAAATATTGTTGAAGCGAGGTACAATAGTAAAAGCCAGAGTAGAAACTTATATAAATCGAGGTATGAACGGAATACCCGCAACTATAATAATAGATAATTTTGAGATTCCGAATATTAAAAAAGAAAAATTAAAATCTATATATATAAAAAAAGGCGCTAATAGAACAATTTTTGTTTTACCCGTAAAATGGGCTCTAACCCCCTTGCCGCCTACGGGGTCGTTTACAAATATTATAATCGGCGGTCATGCTAAAATTACCAATAAAGATAAAATAACAATCTATTATTATCCTCATTGGGGTAATAAATTAATCGATTACAATATTGACATCCTAAAACTTTAATAGGTTAATATTTATAAAAGTTAAGGAGAAATATTTTGGAACAAATTTTTAAACAAATACTTACAAATAATCTGGCTAAGATTAATTTATTTTTAATAGGAAAATCCATAATAGAATTAATACTTTTCTTAATATTAATAAGAGTTGTAAATAAAGCACTTCAAATGTTTTTTGACAAAATTATATCAAAAATTTCCCACCCTGAAACACGAAAACAATATTCAACAATAAAGCAGCTTGGTGTATACATCGTAGACGCAATATTGATATTGTTTTTTGCCACAAATATACTGGGAAATTTCGGGATTGATATGAAACCGATACTAGCGACGGCAGGTGTTCTCGGTGTTGCAGTCGGCTTCGGTGCAAAAAAGTTTGTTGAGGATTTATTCACTGGGCTTTCCATAATTCTTACAGGTCAAATACGTGTCGGTGACTTTGTTACTATAAATAATTCAACGGGTACCGTCGAAAAAGTTACCCTTACCATGGTTATAATAAGAACGTTCAACGGTGATGTCCATTTTATGCGCAACGGGCAAATAGACACAATAGTTAACCAAACAAAAGATTTTTCATTACCTCTGTTTAATATAAGCGTTGCGTACAATACAAATATTAATCATCTAATAAAAGTATTGAAAGAATTAAGTGATGAAATAAGACAAATGGACGGATATTCAAAATATATTCTTTCAGATTTGGAAATATTCGGGCTTAATGAATTTCAAGATTCTTCAATAGTCATACTTGCCAGATTTAAAACAACACCCCATGAACAATGGATGGTTAAAAGAAAATTTAACCAAATGATAAAAGAAAGATTTGAACAGGAAGGTATTGAAATACCGTTTCCGCAAGTGGTTGTTACAAAAGCGAACACGGAAAAAGAAACAATAGAATGATATTAATTACGGGCGGTGCCGGTTATATAGGCAGTCATACAGCAATAAATTTTATTAATTCGGGCTATGAAATTGTAATATTTGATAACCTTGAAAACGGGCATATTGAAACGGTTAATATGCTTAAAAATCTGGGCAATATCCATTTTATTAAAGGAGATTTAAAAAACAAAACCGATATTGAAAGTGTTTTTAAACAATATAACATTGATGCAGTGCTTCATTTTGCAGGATACATAGAAGTAGCCCAAAGTGTTTCAAATCCGGCAAATTATTATCATAATAATATTACGGGAACATTAAATCTGCTCGACTCAATGACCGAAAACAGAGTAAATAAACTTGTATTTTCTTCAACCTGCGCAATATACGGCGAACCAAAATATATACCGCTGGACGAAAACCACCCTAAAAATCCGATAAATCCATACGGCAAAACAAAGTATATGATTGAACAAATTTTAGACGACTTTGATAATGCATACGGATTAAAATCAATCAGATTGCGTTATTTTAACGTAGTGGGAGCCGATAGTCAATTGCGCACAGGCGAATGGCATGAGCCGGAAACACACTTAATTCCGAATATATTAAAATCTATTTTTGATAAAAACAGAACTTTTAATATTTATGGTACTGACTATGACACTGTTGACGGCACATGTATAAGAGATTACGTTAATGTTGAAGATTTAGCCCAAGCCCATAGACTTGCTTATTTATACCTTATGGAAAATAACACTTCCGATTGTTTTAACCTCGGAACAGAAAAGGGAAGCAGCGTAAAAGAAATTTTTAATACCGTAAAATCTGTTACGGGAGAAGAAATTAACGTCAAATATCTTGAAAGACGTGCCGGTGATGCCGCTATTTTACTTGCAAATTCATCTAAAGCAAAAAAACTCCTTAATTGGAGCTGTACACATTCTTTAAATGACAGCATAAAAACTGCATATTTGTGGGAAAAATCAAAAAATTTTTTAAATAAAAATTAAACCCCTATAAATGTTCTTGTATTTTCTATTTTCAGTTTATTTAACAATTTCTTCAATATAAATAAAGTCAAAAAGCTCATAACCAATACAAATAAATATCTTAATGATGCAATTGAAGAAGCACTTATAAATTGCCCAATACTGTCAACAGGAAGAACTTTCGGCATATTAAATAACCTGTTGAATGCAAATACAAAATACCAATGAACAAAAAACAGCCCAAAACTGTATTTAGCGGTTATATCCAGCCAACTGTTCAATTTTTGATGCGATTTTACAGCTTCATCATAATGTTTCAAATAGCCTAATACAATCACCGTCAGAAAAATCTTTGATACGGTTCCGTTTATGTTATTAAAATAAATATCAACACAGGATGTCATCAGCATAAGCAGTATAAATATATATCTTTTGTCATAAAAATAGTCAATTTTTTCTTTGTATTTTGAAAGATACATTCCAAATACGTACATGGAAGAAAAATGAATAAATCCGCTCAAAACATATTGTAAATAAGCCAGATATTTATGAAAATAATCCATATTAATAAGCCAATCAGGCTCAATATCACCGCGCGGAATAAATATTGTTATTAAAAATAATACGGGTAAAAGTTTATATAAAATATTCTTTTTTTCAAGCCAAAGTAACAGTGCGCTTAGAATAAAAAATATTACAATCATTGGTATAAACCAAGTCGGAACATTATGAACTCGCCCTGTGGAAAGAAAAACCCCGATTTGTAAAAAGGGATTTAATCCTTCAAACGGATTTCCGTATAATTTTGGAACCGTAAAACATAATATAATCCCCGGGATGGCTGTTAAAATATAAGGAATTATAACATTAGTCCATTTTTTTTTCATATAATTCTTATATTCAAATTTGTAAGACAAATGCTGAAATAAAAACCCTGATATAAAGATAAATAAAGCAGTACCGCCGGTCCAAATTTCATAAGAAATATGATTAATCAAACTGCCTTTGGCTCCGATTTGCATCGTATGACCAGCTAAAATCAATAATATAGCCAATCCTCTAAAAACATTGATATAATTTAATATTTCTTTTTTAGGCTTATCGGTCATAATTATTTATCTTGCTTATAAGTATTCATAAAACCGGTATCAAACTTACCGCTGATAAATACTTCATCTTCAATTAACTCCTGATAAAACGGGAGCGTAGTTTTTACACCTGTAATTACATATTCTTTAAGAGCTCTGTACATTCTTCTGCGAGCTTCTTCACGAGTCGGAGCCCAGCACATAAGCTTACTAATTAAAGAATCATAATATGGCGGAATTTTATATCCCGAATATACATGAGAATCCACCCTTACACCAAAACCGCCGGGAGTAATATATCCGTTGATTTCCCCCGGTGCAGGTAAAAAGTTCCTGTCGGGATCTTCCGCATTAATACGACATTCAATGGCATGACCATATAATTTAATATCATCTTGTTTAAACGATAACGGTTTACCTGCTGCAATATTAATTTGTTCTCTTACTATATCAACATTAGAAATCATTTCCGTAATGCCGTGTTCAACCTGCAAACGCGTATTCATTTCCATAAAATAGAAATTTTTATCTTTATCAAGCAAAAATTCAATAGTACCAACACCCTCGTAATTAGCGGCTTTAGCAGCTCTGACAGCAGCTTCTCCGAGTTTCTTTCTTATTTTTTCGCTAACGGCAGGAGATGGCGCTTCTTCTACCAACTTTTGATGTCTTCTTTGAATAGAACAATCTCTTTCACCGAGATGAACAACATTGCCGAATTTATCTGCTATAATCTGAACTTCAATGTGTCTTGGATTAACCAAATATTTTTCCATATATACATCAGGGTTTCCAAAGAACTTTTCCGCTTCTTGTCTGCAAAGTGTTATATTTTGTTCAAGTTCACTATCATTATTAGCGACCCTCATTCCCTTTCCGCCGCCGCCAGCCGTTGCTTTAACTATTACGGGATAACCGAATTTTTTTGCAGCTTCTTTTGCCTCTTTTATATCGGTTATTATACCCGTACCTGGGGTTATAGGAACATTTTTGGACTTCATCGTTTTTCTTGCGGTTGCTTTATCACCCATTAATTGCATAGATTCAGGTGAAGGCCCTATAAATTTTATATTATGTTCTGCACAGATTTGAGCAAAATCTGCACGTTCCGACATAAACCCGTATCCGGGATGTATAGCATCAGCGCCCGATACAAGTGCTGCCGATATTATTGCAGGAATATTCAAATAACTTTTAGAGCTTTCATTTGGTCCTATACAATATGCTTCTGTTGCTAAACTGACGTGCAATGAATCCGCATCAGCTTGTGAATATACCGCTACCGTAGGTATTCCTATTTCTCTGCATGCTCTTATTATTCTGACGGCTACTTCGCCCCTATTTGCTATTAATACTTTTTTAAACATATTCGATTACCATTAATCTTTTTCTATATACATCATTACCTGACCGAATTCAACGGGTTTTCCGTCTTCTATGCACATCTGCGCAACCGTACCCGAAAATTCTGCAGTTACTTTATTCATCAATTTTATTGTTTCTATTATACAAATAACCTGACCTTCTTTTACTCTGTCACCGACTTTTACAAACGGTTCTTCATTCGGAGACGGTTTTGAATAATACAGTCCTATCATATTTGATACAATCGGTACCAGATTTTTGTTTTCTTCAGGTTCTTTTATTTCATCAATTTCCGTTTCCTGTACGGATTCTATAATCTCATCAGGATTTTCTTTATTTTTTACTATCGGTTTATAACCGCCGCTTTTAATTGTAAGTGCTTTTTTATCATCTTCAAGAGTAATTTCGGTTAACTCATTATTTTGCATTATATTTATTAATTTTTCTATATAATCAGTTTCAAATTCCTTCATACAATCCCTTTTTATTTAGACTTCAACTATTTTAGCCTTTACAAACCTCTAAGTCAAGAAATTATACTTGCTATATATTTTAAACAATGATATTCTTATATCATAAACAAAAGAAGAAGAATTAAGAAAATGCTTCCGATAGTAAATCAAGAACAATCAACTTTATGTTTTGCCGAGATTTTTCAAGATGTTCATTCTTGGCGAAAAAAAATGATTCATTATATAAAAGAAGAAAATCCGGAAATAAATTCCGCAATTATTGAAGCGGCACAAAATACTGATTTAGACCCAAAAGCAGTGGCACTTGGTGCATATATGACTTATATTTTACTTGAAACTGCAATGAAAGAAGAATCCGGTCAGCAAGTTTATACTACCGAAGAATAATCCTATAAAAATCATTGATTAATTAATGCGGAATTTCATCTTTTATAACATCCAAAAATGCGTTAATCAAATTATTATTCCAAACTTTATATTGTTCATATTTTATTTTATTAATTGCTTCTTCGAGTGAATATGCTCTTCTGTATGGTCTATCCTGTATCATTGCATAAAAAGTATCAACAAGAAGTACAATCTGTGACATAATCGGGACTTCTATACCTTTTTTTCTTTCGGGATAGCCACATCCGTCCCATTGTTCGTGGTGTGTTTCCACTACCGGAATTATATCTTGAACATTTGATATGGGTTTTAATATTTCTCTTGCACCAATTATCGGATGTTGTTTTATTAATTCACGTTCTTCAGGTGTAAGTGGTCCTTTTTTATTATAAATTTCCTTTGGGAGCATTATATTACCCACATCGTACAATAATATGGCAATTTTGAGTTTGTCTATTGAATCTTTAGGCAACTCCAATTTTTTAGCAATCATATCAGCCAGCAATACCTTTGATTTTGTCGTTCCGGTTTGATATGAGAAATTATATGATTGTGAAATCATATCCGCTATCGAATATAAAGTCTCTTTTGACGATTGCTCCTGCACCTTAATGTTATTCAATTTATCTATAATAGTGTTAGCAATATTTTCATCAATATACATACGATTATTTGATATAACTTCAGCAAAAGCATTAACTGCAATTTGCTGCCAATTAACATCTTGCTGTTTATGTGCAAGCTGAACCTGATTTCTGCCGTTAATTTTTGCCTTATACATAGCCTGATCAGCCATCTCTATCAGTTCATCTATTCTGTCTGAATGTTCTAAAAACGTTGCAACACCTATACTTGCAGTTATACTGCCTATTGTATCCAAAACCTGATTTTCTATTGATTTACGAATTCGTTCCGCAGCAATATATGCTCCGTTTGAGTCAACACCCGGGAGCAGCAAATTAAATTCTTCACCGCCTATCCTTGCGGGAATATCAATTGAACGTGCTTCCCGCTTTAATATATTTGCAATAGTTTTAATTGCCAAATCTCCATATTGATGTCCGTATGTATCATTAATCTTTTTTAAATAATCTAAATCCATTGATATAACAGAAAAAGGCTGTTTTAATCTTAGGGCTCTTTCCGCTTCCTTTACAATATTGTCTTCAAAATATCTTCGGTTATATATGCCCGTAAGCGGATCGGTTATTGCTTGTTTTTTAACCTCCTCAAACAAATCTGCAATAG
Source organism: Candidatus Gastranaerophilales bacterium (assembly GCA_947624645.1). Classification (GTDB taxonomy): domain Bacteria; phylum Cyanobacteriota; class Vampirovibrionia; order Gastranaerophilales; family Gastranaerophilaceae; genus Avigastranaerophilus. The sequence goes on along the minus strand of CANQLG010000001.1, from coordinate 71,787 downwards.
TTATTGCCAATTCTATTTGATTTGCAAATAAAGAAAGGAAATTTACCTCTGTATCGGTTATCTCGCTGCGTTCCGAGGTAACTATTACACATCCGTAATGTTGTTTATTTTTTTCAAGCGGAACAACCGCAAAAGTCTTTGCAGTAACAGATTGCATTATTTCTTCCGTTTGAGTTTCATTTAATGTTGGAAAATACATATTCAATATCCCTTTTATGTCGGGAGTCGTATATATTTCCTTATCATTTATTGATTTGGCAAGTATTGAATTGGGCAAATAGTCAAACCGATATGTTTCCATAGTTGTATTGAGCATTTCAAAGGCTTTATTTATATTTTTATTAACGGAGCTTGATTTTGCGGATAAATATTCACCGTTTTCATCCTGTTCCAATTTAAATATTACCGTATGAGTGTACCCCATATCATCATGAAGTATGCTGACTATTTTATCTAACAGACTGGACAATGGTTCCGATGAATTCATCATTTCCCATACGCTGTTTAGCGTTAAAATCGTTTGATTTGCCTGTTCTAACTCTTTTGTACGTTTTGCAATTTCTTCTTCCAAGGCAATATTTCTGGCATAAACATCTGCAAAGTCTCTGCCCTGCATATATACTGCCCCGTCTATCCTATTTATTTGACCTAATAAATCTTTGAACCCAGAAAATATTCCCACAATTATTTCCGTACTATGATTTCATTTTCGTATATTTTATTATATACCTTTTTTTTATTCTTGCATAACTTTTTTTACAATATTTATTATTTCATCGGATTTTATTTGACCGATACAGTTATTAATTTTGTTTTTTTGGCTGCAATGTTTTTTCATACAAGGTGAACATAAGGCTTTTGAGGATATTGAATAATAATTATCGCCATAAGGAGCTGTACGATTAGCACTTGTTGCAAAAAACAAAGTAATTATGCATTTAGCCCCGCTTGCCCAAGCAATATGTGCACTGCCCGAATCGGGACTTATTACAATTTCGGCATTTCTATATATATTAACTAAATCACTAAGCTGCGTTTGACCCGTCAAATTTAAAATATCTCCGCCATCAACTTGCTCAAGTATTTTATCCGTTAAAGCTTTATCTTTTTCGCTTCCCGTAATTACTATTTTATATCTGTCTTTAAATTTATTTATAACCTCACTCCAGCCCTCAATCATCCAATGTTTATTATCCCAAGTTGTAGCAGGAGCAATTACAATAACTTTTTTTCCGTTATTTTGTATATTAATTGTTGTATCAAAATTTGGAATTATAAATTTAGTTTCCAAATCTTTACATCCCAAATATTTTGCAAAATCCAAGTTTCTTTTAACCACATGATAATTGATATCAAACTGTTTTCTGCCTGTTTTAATTATTTCATTTGCAAAAATAAAAGAAAATTCGCGTCCTCCATCAAGCGTAATTTTTCTTTTTGCCCCCGAAAACCCCATTATCACCGAGCTTTTTAATAATTGCTGAGTATCAAGCACTATGTCATATTTTTTCTTTCTTATTTGTTTTATAACCTCTAAATAATCACGTAAACGATTTTTTCTTCTGATAATATATACCTGATTTATAAGAGGATTATTTTCAATAAAAGCAGAAGCTTTATCTTCCACAACCCAATCAAGTTCTATATCTGGATATTGTTTTTTTAATGCAGAAGCCAAAGGAAGAGTATGGATTGAATCTCCCAGTGCGCTTAATCTTATTATTAATATTTTACTATTGCTTTTTAATTCCAATTTTTATCCTTTTTAACTTAGTATACCATTATTTGATTGAATTTTATTTAAAAAAAATACAATAAAAGTTTACATTTGAAACACCATTTTAAACTTTTTAGAGGAATGATTTTTTTTTGAAATTTATTATTATAAATTTGTCAGGAAATAATGGTCATCAGATAATTAGGACAATTTTTGTATGAACAATAAAACAAAAGAAGAACTTAAAGATGCGCTAAGAAGGTGTAAATTAAAACTTAATACCCTGAAGCCTCATCTAAAGGAAGATAAAACTTTTTTAAACGAATCATATAATAAACTGTTAATAGAAAAAGCAATACTAAAAGAAAAAATAATGCACAAAGAGCCCTCTTTCCTTATGAAATTGGTAAAAAAAATACAACACAATAAAAAAGAACTTATATGCGATTATTTTAATTAATCAAAAATGATGTTTAAGCAGTTTATGTTTAAATGATGCTACCCTGTTCTAAAAACATTGACTTTTTTTAAAGCCTCCGTTCAAAAAATATTTGAAAATGACAGATAAAAATCAGTAATGGCATCAAATACAGAGGGAAGAATAACTATTAAAATAGCTGAACCCAAACAAGGTTTAAATAAAAAGCTCATCTGGAAAACGTTAACTTGAGGAGCCGTCTTTGATATAATACCGAGAATAATATCTTGTCCCAACGTTGCAAGAAGAACGGGAGATGCTATTTGTAAACCTATATATAAAACATTTGAAGTGATTTTAACCAGATACGGCATATTAACAATTTCATCAACAGGAACCATAACGGAATATATCGGAAATATTTCAAAACTTCTTATAAAAGCGTTAAAAGTCCAATAAGCTCCGCCTATTTCCAAAAAAATAATCAATCCGAACAAACTGAACAATCTGCCTATAATAGAAACCTGAGATGACGTAGCAGGGTCCAAAATAGTTGCGGATGAAACACCTTGCTGCATATTTATCATATCTCCTCCGCTTTCTATTGCGGAAATAATACAATTTACTATATATCCCAATAAAGCTCCGCATAAATAGTTCATTATAATTACAACAATAACGGATTTATCGGCAGGCATGGGCCCAGGGTGTAATAACATTGTTAATATTATTGTAAAAATAAAGGTAAATCCCACTTTTGCTATCATAGGTATTTCCGTTCTGTTTAAAAACGGACATGCCCGCATTAATCCTGCCACTCTGGCAAAAATAGGTATTCCGGCCGCCAAAGCATTATTAACTTCGGGAAATATTTTAGGAAATTCATTTAATACAGCATCAAGCATTATCGTTTGTTTTCCATTATTCTTTTACGTTCGGCAAGATTCGGAGTCGGAACTTCTTTTGCTCCGTTTCTTAAGAAATTATATTTATCCGATTCATTGATACCTTGAGGTTTAACGGCATTATTAAGGATTCTGTCCATAGGTGTCATATCTTTTCGCATATCTGTTTTCATTTCATCAATAAAAGGTTTCGTATAATTATAATATCCTGAGGGCAGAACAAAATCATCTGACTTAGGCACCACTTCAAATGCCAGATTAGCACCCTCATTAAAATAATTAGTCAACATTTTTAAATATCCCGTTCCTAAAATAATAATTACAAGAAATACGGCAAAGATTTTTGGTGCAGCAGCAATAGTTTGCTCCTGAACCTGAGTTACAGCCTGCAAAATCCCGACCACAAGACCTATTGCAGCGGCAACCAATACACAAGGCATTGCTATCATAAGCATTGTCATAAGCCCCTTTGCCAAATATTCCATAAGTAAATCCATAACTCGTATAATCCTTAATTAAAACTTCCGACCAAACCGTTTACAATCAACCCCCAGCCGTCAACTGCAATAAATATCAGCAGTTTGAACGGCAATGAAATTATAGTGGGTGACAGCATAAACATACCTAATGCCAACAGTACATTTGCTATTACCAAATCCAATACGATAAACGGTACAAATATTATAAAACTTATTTCAAAAGCCGTTTTTAATTCGCTTAAAATATAAGCCGGAGCAACTTCCCATATTGATATTTCTTCAACTGAAGCCGGAGCCTCTTTTCTTGCCAATTGAACAAAAAATGCCAAATCTTTTTCTCTCGTCTGTTTAAGCATAAATTCTTTTAACGGCTTAGAACCTTCGCTTATTGCCAAAACAATTGACCCGTCTTTTTCATAAGGTTTAGAGCCCATTTCATACATTTGCTGAAAAACCGGTCCCATTGTATAAAAGGTTAATATAATAGACAACCCGACTAACACTATTGCAGGCGGAATTTGCTGTGCCCCCAATGCCTGCTTTAAAAAACCAAATACTATTGCATAACGCATAAAACTCGTCATACATACAAACATAAACGGCAAAAAGGAAAATATTGCCATTACCGTCAATAATTGTAATACCGGATTTAAATCTTTTAATACTGCATCCATTTTAACCTCTGTTATCCTTAATTCTCATCATATAACTTTGCTAACATAGTAGTATTTGCACTGTCACCTGCTATTAAAAATTTTTCTCTGCCTGCTTTAAGTACATATATTGTTTTACTTGCAGACAATCTTAAAGCATTTTCCACTTTTAAATATTCTTTATCACCTTGATTTGAAGCTGTATAAATTGATTTTTTATAAATAAATACCGCAATGGCTATAAACCCAATCATTGCAAAAGTATATGCGGTAAAATTAATTATATAATGGTTCATCATACACCTCTATATACTTTCATCTTCCACTTCAAAGTCACTGTAATTAAAATTTTCATCGCCCTCTTTAGGCTGAGCCGAATTAGCTTTATTCGGAGCTGAAGCAGCTGATGCATTTTGTTTTTCGGGTATTTTTTGTTTTTTTGCGGCTCTGTTCTGCTCTGTATCAGACGCACCTGCTTTAGTAATATTTTCAACTCTAACCCCATATCGGTCATTCAAAATAACAAGTTCGCCCGTTGCAACCACCTGATTTTCTACCCTTAACTTAATTTTATTTTCATATACGGAACCAAGGTCAATAACTAATCCTTCTGATATCTGTTTTAACTCACCTAAGGTTAATTTCACATTATCAAATTCCGCAACGATATCTACAAGTATTGAATCCCACATATTTTGTGATTTTGTATTCGCTGTTTCTTCCATTTCCTTGCCTCCTGTATTATCAATATTGATTATTAATGATGGGTTGGGAGCTATATTAAAATCCGCTTTATTATTATCCCACAGTATCGACATTTGATTTATATTACTGTTATCAAGCAGGATTATATCTCCTTCTTCTATTGTCTTAATTTCATTTAAGGCAATTTTTGCCGAACCCGCACTTAACTTAACATCAACTTCTGTATTTTTAAAATCGTTTATACTATATCGAGGTTTTATTATTTTATCTTCTATTTCGGGTATCATATAATCCGGTATTGTAATAATTATCTTTCCGGAATGTATACTGTTGCATTGTGCATAAAAAGTTAATTTGTACTCTTTTGATGTTTCCAATTCTTTTTTATTTAACTCTATTTTGTTTAAATATTCCTGAATATTTTTGTAAACAAAAAGTGTAAATGATTTTAGAAGCATAGCTTCAATATCAGTAAGATTATTAAGTTTAAAAGGTGTATCAGAACCGCCTAATGTCATATCTAATATTGAACTTACAAGTTCCGAAGATATTTTTACTTTTATTACGGCATTTTTAGTAACGGGAATTTGATTTACAAAATACTCATCACCATACATCAAAATACTTTCGTCTTTTGAAATTTCTATAAGCCTTAGTTTAATATCTTTTTGAAAAAATTCATCAACGGAGTTTTGGACATTTTTATATATATTTGTATCAAACCAATGGTAATCTTTAAAAAGATTAACGGTATTTATTTTATTTTTGCTTATATCCGAATTTAATGCCGTCATTTATCACCCTAATCTTACTTTATAGGTATACAATATATTTTTTTTCATATAGAAGCATCATTTATATGTTGTATTTTTTATTATTAAAAAAAGTTTTAAATTATTTATTTATTAAGGTTTTTAGAGAAAATTTCAAACAAATAAAATAAATCGTTAGTTTAATGGATTTGGAAATTATCAAAATTTCATATACTAAACAAACGAGTATAGTATTTATTTGGGGAAATATGGTAAGAAATACGAATACAAAAAGAATTAAAATACAAGAGAATCAACCCGATTTAAAAGTCGTACCAAAAGTTAAAACAAAACCATACAGTGACATAGATTTAAATAACTGGAAAGAATACAGCCATATTAAAACAGACACGTGGTGGGAATTTGCCTCAAGAGATAATACCCACGGGCACTCTAATGAATACCACGGCAACTATATTCCGCAATTGGCACAACAGTTATTTGAAAGATTCACCAAAAAAGGTGATATAGTACTTGATATGTTTTTAGGCTCAGGAACAAGTGCAATTGAAGCATTAAATATGCAAAGAAGATGCATTGGGGTTGAATTAAAAAGCGAACAGGTTGATATTGTAAAAAACAAATTTTCTCAAAAACAACTGGTAACCGATGTAAATATAATATGTGCGGACAGCGCCGATATGAATGTTAAAGATAAAATTCAGGCAAGATTAGAAGTAATGAGAGAAGAAAAAGCTCAATTTTTGGTATTGCATCCGCCTTATGATGATATTATAAAATTTTCGGATAAAAAAGAAGATTTATCAAATTGTGCATCAACCGAAGAATTTTATAAATTGTTTCAAAGAGTTGCCAAAAACGGATATGATATGTTGGAAAAAGGCAGATTTGCGGCATTAATTATCGGCGATAAATATGCCAACGGAGAAATAGTTCCTTTAGGAGCTGATTGTGCTCAAAAAATGCGCGATATCGGATTTAAAATGAAAGCAATCATAGTTAAAAATATGGAAGGTAATGAACGCGCAAAAGGCAAAACAGCTAATTTATGGAGATACAGAGCTCTAAACGGCGGATTTTATATATTTAAACATGAGTATATTTATGTGTTCCAAAAAGTTTAGACATATTAAAACAGGCAATATATATGAACTTATTACGGATGACGTTATAAATTGTACAAACGCAAATGACGGACAATTAATGGTAATATATAAAAGACCGGATAAGCCAAATATGACTTTTGTAAGGGAAAAATCCGAATTTTATACCAAATTTGAACCGATTGAAGTTTAATAATATTTTGAATTTCTAATTTTTTTGTATGAATCTTAGCGTTTTTTTTGAATGTTAACCGTAAAAATGATATAATCAAAAGACATATTATAGGGGAAATTATGCTTCAAGAAGCCACAAAAATTTTAAATTCAGCATTTCATAACAGTTTTATAAAAAGATTAAGTTTGTATTTGCACGATTGTGTGAGAGAAGAAGTCCAAAGCTCAACTTTTAGAAATCTTAAACAGGATAAAGATAACAAATGGATTTTTCTGGAAACGGAAGATTCTCAAAAGAGTGACAAAAAATTAATATCCGATAGTGAAAAATTATTTACACAATATCCCCAAGCTTTAAGATTGGATGGAGCTGATCCTTATTTAACCGAACTTATGCTTCTCGGAGAAAACGGTCAAAAAGATAAATATTTAATATACGGTTACTTATTTTTAGTCGGTAAAAATACAAAAACAAAGCGAAAAAATGAATTTCTCACACCGTTACTATACTCCACCTGCAAACTTGAGCGACAAGGCGTTAATATAGAATGCTCGGTACAAGAAGAAGGTTTATCATTAAATACGGCTGCATTAACAAGTTTAATGAATTTATCCGGAGAAGAAGACGAAATAGACAGTATGCTGGATGGTTTATTGGAGGTTGTTCCTAAGCTTCCGTTAAAAGAAGAAGATTTAAATATATTCCTTACTACTTTAAAATCATTAATACCGGATTTGGAATTTGAATTGAATGAAGAAGAACAGCTGGAAAATAATATAAAAGAAACGGATGCAGCTAAATTCTATGAAGAAAAACAAATTAATTATGATAATATGCAAGAGGTTATCGCTGAAGAATCAGACACAGATAAACCCAAGCAAACTCTAAAAGTTGATAAAGTTATTTTAACAAATAAAAGTGCAATTATATTGACCAAAAGACCTCTGGTAACGGCAGGGGTACTGTATGAGTTAATGCAAATATCAGAAAAACCTTCAGGTATTTTGAGAGAAACATCTTTAAATGTTGTAAACGAAGAATATTTGCAAGGCAGAGGCAAAATGGCTTCAAAACAAATAAAAGAAAATATCAATAATGATTTTGTAGCCGTAACGCCGTTATCATTGAGCGATTCTCAGGAAGATGTTATAAAAAATTTGGAAGATAATAATATACTGGCTGTATATGGCCCCCCGGGAACAGGTAAATCACAAACGATAGTTAATTTAATATGTCACTTGGTATCAAACGGCAAAACTGTTTTAGTTGCATCAAGAATGGATAAAGCAACCGATGTGGTAGCAGACAGACTAAATGAATTTGGAGCACCATATTTAGCCTTAAGAGCGGGCAGACCAAACTACCAAAGACAGCTGTCTTTTGATTTACAGGATTTAATTTCAAACAAAGTAGATTTGGATACGGATTTTGAAAACTCTCTGCTTGTTGATGTTGAAGATATGCATAAACTTATTTCAACAATTAAAGATAAAGAAAATAAGTGTGAAGAAATTATTAAAGCGGAACAAGAATGGACTAATTTAATAAAAGAACGTGATAATAAACAAAAACAATTAGGACAGCTTGAATTTCTTACCGAGAAATTAACCATGCAGGAAGTTGATAATATAGAAAGCGCCATCAAAAATCTTGAAAAAAATGTTGAAAAACAAGGTTTTCTTGCTGATATATCAACTAAATATGCTAATCATCAACTAAAAAAGATTATACAAAATAAAGACTTCAAACCTGATTTTGAAAATTTGGAACGTTTAAAATTGGAGCTTGAAATAGCACGTCTTTCTACTAAAGCAAGATATATAGAAACTCAAATATTTAAAATAGGCAATATTCATAACCTTTTAGAAGAAATAAAGATATTAAAACGTAAACAAAAAACGCTTGCCGTCGATATTTTAAAAGGTAAAAGACGTAATGCATTAAAAGGCTTGCTTCGTGATCAGGTAAAACGCCAGAGATTAATAGTCCACACAAAAGCACTTGTAACAAGGAAACAGAATCTACAAAACAGACTATTGGAGGATGAAGATTTTAAGCCGTTATTGGAAGCTTTCCCCTGTTGGTGCGTTACTACATATGCCGTTTCAAATTCACTTCCGTTGAAACCTGCATTATTTGATGTGGCAATTATAGACGAAGCTTCTCAATGCGATATAGCAAGCTGTATACCGATATTATACAGATGTAAAAAAGCTGTAATTGTCGGTGATGATAAACAGCTTTCACATTTATCATTCTTGGAAAAATCAAAAGAGCAATCATTTTTAAGCCAATATGAAATTCCCGATAAATATCAATTAATGTGGAAATTCAGGACTAATTCAATGTTTGATTTGGCAAATTATTATTCAACAAAGCCGGTTTTATTAGACGAACATTTCAGAAGCTATGCGCCGATTATTGATTTCAGCAACAAAGAATTTTACGGTGACAGAATAAGAATTATGTCACAAAGTAATGACAATAAGATACTTGAATTTATACAAGTACCTGACGGCAAGGTAGATTGCGATATAACAAGGAATATGCCGGAAGTTGAAGCAATAATGCAGCGATTACAGGAAATAATTCAAGAAGATGAACAAAAATCAGATGAAACTCACGAACCTGTTACAGTCGGAATAATATCACCGTTCAGAGGTCAGGTTGAGCTGATAAAAAAGGCACTGACACATGTATTTAATGATACGACATTAAGAAAACATAAAATAGAAGTAGGTACTGCACATACTTTTCAAGGTGACGAGAGAGATATAATAATGCTATCTTGGGCAGTAGCAAATAACAGTTTTAATCAAAGTTTAACATTCTTGCAGATTCCGAATTTATTTAATGTAGCAATAACAAGAGCAAGAAAAAAACAAATAATTTTCTTATCAAAAGACCCAAAAACATTGCCTGAAGGATTGTTGAAAGATTATATAGAATATGTCCAAACTTATGTTGCAAAAAGCAATTTGGAAGAAATGAATCTTGACGATAACATTTATAAAAATTCATTTGAAAAAGAAGTAGCACAGGCACTAAGGGCAGAGGGATATGAAGTTAAAGCCGGAAAGACTGTTGCAGGATTAAGTTCCGACTTAATAATTATAGCTCCGAGCGGTAAATCAATGATTTTAGAATGTGACGGTGTCGAGGATAACATTAAATCAAACAAATCTCAAATCAAAAAGCAAACTCTTATGGAAAGAACGGGCATATATGTAGAACGTATGTCCTTAAGAGAATGGTACATTAGTCAAAACGGATGTATAGAAAGAATAAAGAATATATTTTCCGAAATGATTTAGATATTATCCGGAGAAGTAATAATTCCCGCAACGGCACTGGCAGCAGCGATATAAGGTGAAGCAAGATATACCTCGCTTAATGTATGTCCCATTCTGCCGACAAAGTTTCTGTTAGTAGTAGAAATAGCTCTTTCACCCTCGGCTAATATTCCGCAATGACCGCCCAGACAAGGACCGCACGTAGGAGTAGAAACAGCACCGCCTGCTTCAATTATTGTTTCTATATATCCTCTTTTGATTGCTTCCAAATATATTTGCTGTGTTGCAGGGAAAACAATTAATCTGACATCTTTATGAACTTTTTTCCCTTTTAAAACTTCGGCAGCCGCTTTAATGTCAGAAAGTCTTCCGTTTGTACAGCTTCCTATTACCGATTGATTAATTTTTATTTCCCCGATTTTTGATATCGGCTTGGTGTTTTCGGGCAGATGAGGAAATGCAACAACCGGTTCAATTTCTTCCGTATTATAAATAATCGTACGTTCATAAACGGCATCATGGTCGCTTGAATAAAATTTAGGGGTACGGATACTTCTGTCTTTGAGATATTCTTTGGTAATATCATCAGGCTCAATTATACCGTTTTTTGCGCCTGCTTCAATTGCCATATTGCAAATGGTGAATCTTCCGTCCATAGGTAATTCTTTTATAGCAGAGCCGCCTATTTCAAGCGTTTTATATAAAGCCCCGTCCACGCCTATATTGCCTATTAAGTATAATATCAAATCTTTTGCGGTAACATATTTATTTAATTTCCCGTTAAATTCAACCTTAATTGCGGAAGGGACTTTAAGCCAAGTTTCACCTGATGCCATTGCACAAGCAATATCCGTAGAGCCCATGCCTGTTGAAAACGCACCAATTGCCCCGTAAGTACAAGTATGTGAATCCGCACCGATAACAATATCACCTGCGGTTACAATTCCGTTATCGGGTAAAAGAGCGTGTTCAATACCCATCCTGCCCACTTCAAAGAAATGAGTAAGATTTTGTGTGCGAGAAAATTCCCGAACTTGTTTAACCTGCTCTGCCGATTTGATATCACGGTTCGGAACAAAATGATCGGGTACAAAAACAACTCTTTCTTTATCAAAAACTTTTTGTACACCTATTTTATTAAACTCATTAATAGCGACAGGGCCGGTAATATCATTAGCAAGCGTAATATCAACTTTTGCGCTTATTAATTGACCTGCACTTACTTCATTTAAACCGGCATGGTCAGCTAAAATTTTTTCCGTAATATTCATAGGTTTAGTCATATAATTTCCTCACACAAAAACTTTTTAAATGTTATTATAAAACATATATAAGTCAAAGGAAAGCAAATAATGCCAAAAAAAGAATTTAGAACGCCCATAAGTAATAAACCTGTGATAATAGGACCTTCAAGCGGATATGACAATATAATATTTGCAATAGAATCAAGCTGTGATGAAACAGCGGCGGCAATTGTTAAGAACGGGCGCGAGGTTCTTTCAAATGTAGTTGCATCACAAATAAAAACTCATATAGAGTTTGGAGGTGTTGTGCCTGAAGTTGCGGCAAGAGAGCATTTGGAAGCAATAAATTTAGTGATAGCACAGGCATTTGAGCAGGCAGGTATAAATTGGGATAAAATAACGGCGTTTGCCGCCACAGTGGGCCCTGGGTTGGTAGGCTCTTTACTGGTTGGCATGAATGCAGGTAAAGCATTAGCCTTAGCTTATGACAAACCTTTTATCGGTGTAAACCATTTAAATGCACATGTTTGTGCAAATTATTTGAACACGGATTTAGAGCCTCCATTTGTAGCATTGTTAATAAGCGGAGGACACACTCAAATAATAGAGGTAAAAAGTTATCTTGAAACAAATATAATAGGAGAAACCATTGATGATGCTATCGGTGAAGCCTATGATAAAGTAGCAAGATTAATAGGATTACCATACCCCGGGGGTGTCAACCTTGATAAACTTGCTCAAACAGGCAATCCGTATGCGTATAAACTGCCCGAAGCAAAGTTGCAAAATGAATATGATTTCAGTTTTTCAGGACTTAAAACCGCAGCACTTCAACTAATACAGAAATTAAAAAAACAGACTGCCGAACTGCCTAAAGCTGATATAGCAGCAAGTTTTCAGGAGAACGTTTCTTGTGTTTTATTAAAGAAAGTGAAAAAAGCAGCCGACAATATAAATGCCAAAACAATAGTATTAGCAGGCGGAGTTGCAGCAAATTCCGAAATAAGAAAGAAATTTTTCAAACTCCAAAATGACGGTTATAAAATCTATGCGCCCGAGATGAAATACTGCACGGATAATGCATCAATGATAGCATCAAGTGCATATTTTTTGGCAGGAACAATGGATTCATTGGATGTGGAAGTTTTTTCAAGAATGTAAATAATTAATAAAATAAAAGCCGCTCTGCATCTGCGGCTCCTGTTGGATATATTCCAAATCTCCTCTCCCTAATAGTCGTTTGACTAAATTTTTATTACAAGGTCTTTGAATCACTTAAACTTTTTATATTAAATCACTATTTTCGGTTCATGTATAGTGTCTTTTTTTAAAATTTAGTCAAAAATTGTACAAAATACACTCAACAATCAATAATATTAATGTATTTGTTGTTTATATGTATATGTTAAATATCTTAACATATTTAAAACACCCCTATTACAATACTGTTGTATAAGTCGGAATAAATTGCTATAATAAAATGTTGTCAGGATATTTTGAATATGAAAAAAGAATTATCAATCGCATTTGTATGGCACTTTCATCAGCCAAATTATCAAACACAGCCTAACGGTATAAGAATAATGCCTTGGGCAAGATTACATGCCATAAAAGACTATCTTGATATGCTTTTAATTATAGATAAATTCCCAAAAATCAAACTTAATTTCAGTTTAGTACCTGCTTTAATAGATGCAATCGAGGACTATTCAAACGAAGGGCATGATATTCATTCCAAACTTACCGTTACTCCTGTTGAAGAACTGACTGACGATGATAAAATATTTATTTTAAACTATTTTTTTGATGTTAATTATGAAAACAAAATTTCTAAAAACCAAAGATATAATGAACTTTATGTAAAACGGTACAGTAAAGAAGAAGCTGATATCAAAGATTTTACCGATCAGGATTATTCAGATTTAATGATGCTTTTTAATTTGGTTTGGTTTGATGATATTTGGCGTGATGTTTATCCTTTAATCAGAAAAATGGAAAAAAAGAGAAAAGGATACACTCTAAAAGATCGTCAGAATATTATTGAACTGAACAGAGAAATTATAAGGCAAATAATCCCCACATTTAAAAAATATCAAGATGACGGCAGAATAGAAATTTTAACAAGTCCTTATAATCATCCTATTCTTCCAATATTAATCAACCCTAATGATTTAAAAACACCTGCACTAAAAGATTCAATGCCTGATTGCAAGATAGCTTTAATGGTTGATGTAAAAGAGCAGCTAAAAATGGCTCTTGAAAGAATAGAAACAGTTTTTGGAAGAAAGCCGAAAGGTATCTGGCCAAGCGAACATTGTATCAGCCAGAAAACCTTGGATGTACTTGCCAATATGGATACTCAATGGGTTATAACCGATGAAAGTGTTCTTTCCAATTCCATAAAAAAAGAATTTGTAAGAGATTTCAGAGGATGTTATGAAGATCCTTATGACTTATGTTCATTGTATTTGTATAAAACCAAACGTGAAAAAGAGATTAACATAATTTTCAGAAATTCCGTATTCCCAAATCTAATTACATTCGAATATCCAAACCATGACAGTATCAATTGTGCAAACGATTTATATGACAGGATAAAAAATATATATGATAAACTCGAAAATTCGCCGGATAAATCTCATCTGCTGACTATTGCAATGGATGGTGAAAACAGTTGGGAAAATTATACAAAAGACGGTGCGGTATTTCTTGAAAGATTATATTCGTTAATAAATGATGATAAAACCCTAAAAACAGTTTTAGTAAGTGATTATATTAAAGAAAACAGAAATGCCCAAAAACCGTTAAAGAAAGTAACAGCCGGTTCTTGGGTTAATCAGGAATTTCAATTATGGATAGCCGAGCCTACAAAAAACTTAGCATGGACATATTTGGTTCAAGCCAGAAATGATTTAAAGGCAGCTGAAAAATCAGGTAAAATATCAAAAGAGCAGATTCAGGCAGCTAAATTTGAAATATATATAGCGGAAGGTTCCGATTGGTTTTGGTGGTACGGCGAACCTAATAATTCAGGACAAGACCATATTTTTGACTTTATGTTCAGAGAACATCTTAAAAACGTGTACGAACATATTGAAATGCCGGTACCGGCATATTTGGAAATGCCTTTAATGGCATATATGGGTAAACCCTTAAGAAATCCCTTAAGAGAAATTACACCCAAATTAAACGGTTATGCAAAAAATAATGATGAATGGCTCCACGCAGGCTGTATAGATATTCCGGACGGGCCTATATTAAACGAAAATAAACAATTTAACAGAATATATTTCGGCTGCGATAAAGATAATTTTTATTTAAGATTTGACGGCAATAAGTACTTTTTGGAAAACAAAGACAGTTTTAAAGAGTATTTTTCAATATATGTATACATAAAATCCTTTAATAATGATTCTATGGCATTAACGTCTCAAATAAGAACAACAAATAAAGCGGATATGCTTTTACCGATACTGTTAGACGGATATACAATTGAAATAAAATTTGCATTGACCGATAACAGAAAATACCCTATACAATATTCAAAAGCCACAAAAGACGGACTTTGGGAGTTACAATGGAATCATAATATCAAATATGTACATAAAGAAATATTTGAAATGAGTATTCCGTTTGATGATATAAATATAAAACATGGAGAAAGTTTTGATTTCTTTATTGTAACGGGATGTTCGGGCGTAACGGAAAATGTTTATCCGAAAGATATAACATTAAATCTGGAAAGACCATAACAGTAAAAACAAATCTTAAAAAAAACCCTTCTTTTTCAAGAAGGGGATGAGCACTAAGAATAAGCAATCAGAAGAGTTGAGGATTTACTTTTATATAATATAAGATTTTTCTTTTTCATTCATTGCACTTAATACCTATATTTGTTAGTTATACTTTTGTTTAAAAAAGCTTATATCTTATTTGTATTGTTATTGTAACTGAGGTAAAATTATAAATATTTGTATTTGAGGTAAATTATGGATAAAACGTTGGAACTTGAAAAACTTAAACAAACATGTTGTGCCTGCTATAAATGTGATTTGGGAAAAACACGAAAAAATATTGTCTTTTCAGATGGCAATCCAAATGCAAAAATTTTGCTGATAGGAGAAGCACCGGGAGCTGATGAAGACTCAACCGGTACACCATTTGTCGGCAGAGCCGGCAAGCTGCTTTCTAAACTAATACAAGACTGTTCTCTTTCAAGACAAAATGATTTTTATATTTGTAATACCGTTAAATGCCGTCCGCCGGAAAACAGAGTCCCGTCTGATGATGAAAAAACATTATGCAGCAAATATCTTATTGATCAAATAAAAATCGTTAAACCTAAAGTAATAGTTCTTTGCGGGGCTACAAGCGCCAAATCATTTTTGGGAAATAAAATTAAAATCTCTCAAATTCGTGGTCAATGGTTTAAAATCTTAGATAATATTGATGCTACCGTTATATTTCATCCGTCTTATCTTTTAAGAAACCACTCCGAAAATGAAGGTTCGCCAAGATGGCTTACGAAACAAGATTTATTAAAAATTAAAGATTTTATTTCTTAAATTCTTAAAAATTTGTAATATAAACTTATATTAGATGCCCTATTTCTTTATATTTGTTAAAATAAATCTTGGTAGAAATTAATAGAGAGTGCAAAATGGCTGCTGATAATTATAAAGAAGTTCTTCAGGAAGTATGTAATAAACTTAATAATATAGATACAATTAAAGAAGCTGATATTTTAAATATAAAAAATTCAGTAGAATCAATTGAAGGGTTAATAACAGATACCCAGGCAAAGCTTAATTTTTTGGATATAAAAGAAAAGCTTGAAAATATTGCCATGCAAGTTGATAATTGCAATAGCGATGTTTTAAAGGATTTATTTCAAGACATTAATTCTATAAAAGAATCTGCAAATAATGCCGGCAAATATTTAGAAAATATACAAAATCAACAAAATCTTACCATGACCAGTGCCGAATTTGAAGAATATCAAAAACAACAACTGGATTTAGCGCTCAAAACCAATGAAAATATTTTTAATGAATTATCAGCCATTAAAGAAAACATTAATTTCACCCCAAACGGTGAAAATATTAAAAATATAACGGAACAACTCTCTGGCATTCACCAAAAATTAACCGAATACATTGAAAATTTGGCGAATCAACTACCTGAAGTGCCTACATTAGATGAAATTGGTGCTATTATGTCTGATTTAACCAGTGTTCATCAGAAAAATATTAAACAAACGAACCAATTGGTTAAAGATTTACAATCTAAGTTTGATAATTTTGAAGAGGAATTTAATAATAAAAATTTTGAAAATCAAATCGCTAAAATAAGTGAAATATATGATAGTTTAAATATGATTAGTGTTTGGGTTGATAAAGTAGGTTTTATTAACCAATCCATTGAAAATGTTTATGCAAGGCTGGGTGAAAATATTGATTTTGATGAAGTCAGCGAAAAAGTTGATATTATTTATGAAAATATCACCGCTCTAAATAATTGGTCTATGAAAATAGACAACATTGATAATTCTATGGAAGAAATTCAATCAAAGATAACTTCTTTAGGAGAGTTTCAAGAAGTTGCATCGGGAATTACCACTGCAATTAACAATATTAAAGACCGCTTAGACTCTATGTCAATAGAAAATCTGGATTTTGAAGATATTACCAATAAAATTGACCTTATATATGAAAATATCGGATTACTTAATGATTGGGTCGGCAAAATTGATGATATAGTTTCAAAAAGTAAAGAATTAGATTCTAAATTCCAAACAATTACAGAAGATATTACTTCTAAACTTAAAGAGGTAAATGAAAATTTCAATCTTAATTACCAAGATTTAAAATTTGATTTTAATGAATTTAATGACGATATTACGGAAAAATTATTAAAAACGACTAAAAATATTAACACAAATTTTGACAATATATCAAAAGATATTAATTCTCAATTGCACGAAACCACAGAAAATATAAATACAAACTTTGAAGAAATAAAGCAAGATATTAACTCTAAACTTGATGAATCAACAGAAAATATTAGTACAAATTTTGAAGAAATAAAGCAAGATATTAACTCTAAACTTTATAAATCAACAGAAAATATTAGTACAAATTTTGAAGAAATAAAGCAAGATATTAACTCTAAACTTGACAAGTCAACAGAAAACATTAGTACAAACTTTGAAGAAATAAAACAGGATATTAACTCTAAACTTGATAGTTCAACAGAAAACATTAATACAAGTTTGGATGAAATTAAACGTGATATAAATACCCAGCTGGAATCTTCAAGTTTGAATGCAGATAGTAAATTTGATGAAATTTCTCAGCTTGTTTATAATAACATTGATAAAACCGAAAAAATGTCGCAGAATTTACCTGATATAAAATCAATACTGGAAAGCTTATCAGGCGATTTAAAATCTATTATAAATTCAACCGAATCAGAAGATGAAGATTCTTATATATATACACTGAGAGATATTGAGTCTGATTTTTCCGTATTAAATAAAAGTTTATTAGACAACAGACAAAGTACTTCCGAGGATATAAATTCTTTAAAAGAATGTTTTACCGCATTGAATGAAGATATTTCAAGTATAAGTATGAGAACAAATAAGCTTATACTGTCCGCTGATGATGCAAATAAAGAATTTAAAATATATTTGGATTCTTTTAAGTCCGTAATTCAAAATTTAAAAGAGCAAGGAAACGATGGTCAAAATCTGTCTTCACGTTTTGATGTACTTTGTGGCAATGTAGCTGAGATGATTAAATTGTTAAATAAAAGTGTAAATGCAAACAACAATCTTAATACAGCATTTACATACTTAGCCGAATGGATTGATGCCACAGGAAACGTATTAAACAATATTCAAAACGATATACTTGAGATTAAATCGGAAAAAACCGAAATTGCAAAAACCGAGCAAAAAGAAAAATCAATAACCGCAGATGATAATTCATCATTAAATGAAAATATATCGGAACTCAAAAGTTTATTAACGGGAATCATAGTTCAGTTAAATACAGCATTAACTCCCGATATTGATTCATTAAACGAAAGAATTGATAAACTCTGTGATGAAAATGATACTAAACTTTCACAATTGGAAAAAATATTGCAGGATAAAGTTAATCAACAGGAAAAACAAATTACAGCTTTGGAAGAAAAACTTGATAAAATGTGCGAAAAATTTGACAGGCTTGTAGAAGTTATGGCTGATGACTCTCATAATTATGAAATGAAAGATATTCTTAATTTCATAGCAAGTCAAATCAATACGAACGCCGTTAACATTCAAAATTCTAACAATACTATAAATGAAGTCGCTCAAAAACTTGATAGTTTTGATGCTAATATAAATAAAATAGTAAATTATATTGAAGAAGACTAAGCTTTAAAGCACTAGTCAAGATAATAAGCCGTTATTAATCTTCCGTCGCCGGCAAATATTGATTCAATAGTATTTCCGTTATATGCGGTTTGAATTATAAATCTTTTATCTTCAACACTGCCTCTTATTGATTGAGGAGTTGTTGTATAAATAGATTTTAATATTTGTTTTAATTTATCTTGGGTTTCCCCTGAATAAAGATTTTTAATACTTCCATCTTCTGTTAATATAAATCTTTCAAGCAGCCTTAGTTTTGCATGCGGTGACAAATTTGGGATTTTTGTTTTATCATTGTGAATATTTATCCACTTATCAGAATTAATAAAATCTGTAAACTCTCTTGGAAGTGAATCCATTATTGCTTTTCCGTATGTTACTTCCGTTATTTCGGATTCTTCAAGATTTAGACTTTGTTTATCAAGTTTCAATTCTCTTAATATATTTTTATAAGTGGATTCATCTTTATTTACATTATTAGCAATCTCCATTGCAATTTGGAACGGTGAAGAGTTATTTCTATTTGTATATGCTGATTTTAATACTTCAATAAAACTCTTAGCTTCAGGTTTATTTAATAATGAACACAATAATTTATTTAATTGAACATTAATCTCCGATTCATCTTGCATATAATCTTTTGTATCTATATTCAATATATTGTCATTATTTATTTCAATATTAATATTATGATTTTTGATACATCTGCTCAAATTGTCAATTATCTTTGTATAAGAACTAAAATCTATATTTTCAGGCATATTTGATAAATGTTTCAGAATATTATCATGCCTGCCTTTTCCTGTTTCATATTTATGTATAAAATTATTAAATTCTCTGACGGAAGGTACGGAGGTTTTTATAATAATATTAACAACATCATCCAATTCTCCCGAACTTTCGTAATCAGAAAATAAGTCATCCAAATTATTTTGAGATTTCGGAAGAAATCCCGATTGAGAAAGTTTTTCGGTTTTTTCTTTAAATTCATCTTCATTGCAATTTTGAGAGAGTATTTGTAACATTTTAAAACAATTATCTCTATATTTATTTGAAATTTCAGAATTATCAAATTTAATATTATTTTTAATTGCAAAATTCAGTAAATCCTGTTTTGTATCAAAAAATTGCAATAATCTGTTAAATTCGTTAAGCCTGTGTTTTGTTTCATCATTATCATTTGCTGCAGCCAAATGATTCAATTCTTGAGTAAGATTTTCGGAAGTAAAATCAACAATTTGTCCGTATTCCGTATATATTTCAACAGATGTTTTACCCGCAAAATATTCATTATCGGTATTTTGCAAAAATGTTTCTATATACGGTTGTTTAGTATTATAATCTTCTTTTGCTTTTTTCAGATATGAAACGGCATCAAAATTCGGCTCTTTTGCCATTAATTCAAGTATATTTTTATTTGTATATTTAAATAATTCGCTAAATTCACATACTTGTTGAACACTTAAGTTTTTCTCATGAGATTTACATACTTTATTATAAAAACTGATAAACGAAGCCGTATTATTTAATTTATATTTATCAATAATTCCGAGCGTAGTATTTAGTAAATCAGTATCTTCTTGATTATCTCCTTTTGTATATACAGCAGTTAATATCGGATAGAAATTATTGTATAAATTGTTTTTTTCTTTAGGTATTTGCTCTTGCACAGAAGATTTATATATAAGAATATCTAACAAATCTAAATCTTTAACGGAGTGTTTTTTCGCTAATTCATTAAATTCATTAATAGTAACATCGCAATTTTTTAACGTTTCAAAAAATGTTATTTTAGCTTCCGGAGTTTCCATATCACCGAAATAATTTTTAGCCTGAGATAAAGCATTAGATTTTACTTTACCGAAATTTGCGGCAATATCTATATATGATTGAAGATTATCTAAATTTTTTCCGTCATTTTTAATATAGAGATAATCAATAACATCATATATGGATTTATATATTGTTTTTGCGTCGTATCTTTTTAAATCAGGATTACTTTCAATAATTGCATTTAATTGAGATATCTTTGAATTATATGTTTGTGCCAAGTATTCGGCCGCATCTTTTTTATCGGTATTAGTCTCAAAATTATTAAATTCACCTTTCAAATGTGCAAGTTTTTCTTCAATTTGAGATTCATCTTCAATACCTATTTCTTTTAGAGTATTAACAAAAGTATTCAATTTACCGTAATCAGGATTATCTTTTTCAGATTCTTCATTATATATATTTAAAAGCAGTGACGGGAAATGCGCAAGGTCAGTTTTCAATCCTAATTTCCCGTATATTTCAGCAGCCTCTATATATTGGAAATTAAAAACTTTTTTAATTTTTGGAGTTTTATTAAATATTGTCAGAAAATTCTTTAATTGTTGAACATTTTTTATATTACCGTTGGATAATACTTCATTTAATAAAGATACATTTATTTTTTTATCTTGAAAAATAGAATTAAATTGTTCAATTGACTGTGATTTACAGCGTTCAATAACATTTCTAAACATTTTATCCGAAAGTGCGGTTATATAGCCCTGAAATGTGTATTCATGGGCTTTTCTGTGTAATGTTGAAAAATCATATTGAAATATATCTATATCATAATGCGGATTTAATCCCGAAAACGATATATTTGACAAGTTTTTTACTTGATAGTTATTAAAATTTGATTTTATTTTTTGAGGTATTCGGCAGTCAATATTTATCATAGTTACTTTCTTATATAGCTACAATATTATAAATACAAGGAAAAAAATATTTGCGGGTAGTATTAAATATTATTAAGTGCCTTTCTTAAGACACCGCCATTTTTTTCAAGAATTTTAACCGCACTATTAAAATCTATATTATATTTCAACTGGATAATAGCTGCTTTAACATTGTAATTATTACTTTCAAGCATTAATTTACAAGTATCGTAAGTTTTGCCCGAAATTTCGGATACAATTCTTACGGCACGGTCTTTTAATTTAATATTTGTCGGTTTTACATCGACCATAAAATTTTTGTACACTTTACCTATTTTAACCATTGCTCCCGTTGATAACATATTCAGCACAATTTTTTGCGCAGTTCCGGCTTTCATCCTTGTAGAACCCGATATTGTTTCTGCCCCTGTCGGAATACATATTATTAAATCCGCTATTTTATTTATTTTTGCTTCAGGATTACAAGTAAGAGCTATCGTTTTTGTATTATTTTTGTTTGCAAGTTTTAAAATTTCAATTACATAATTTGCATTCCCGCTTGCGGAAACAGCTACGACAGTGTCATTTTGTGTAATACTTAACTTATCAAAATCTATTTTTGCATTTTCAATTGAATCTTCCGCACCCTCTATTGCATTTCTTAAAGCGCTGTCTCCTCCGGCTATTATTCCTTGAACCATTTCAGAATCCGTATTAAATGTAGGAGGACATTCCGAAGCATCCAGTACCCCCAATCTTCCGCTTGTACCGGCCCCAAAATATAATAAACGGCCACCTTTTTGAAAATTTTCACTTATTATATCTATTGCTTGCGCTATACTTTCAAGATTTTTGGAAATTTCTAAAGCTATTTTTAAATCCTCATTATTTATCATTTTTACTATTTCAAGAGTTGATGAAACATCTATATCTACTGTATTAGGATTTGTTTTTTCGGTTATTATAATTTCACTCATTTACTTGTTCAACTCCCGTATTTATAGTTTTTAAATTTTCAAATATTTCATAATTATCTCTATATAAATCAGTTTCAATTTTATCATCAAGTACAAAAAACGCAGAGCCTGAACCTGACATAAGTGAATTTTTTACATGTATTTTTATATTCCTTAACTCCTCATAATCAGGAAACAAAGCTTTTTCAAGACTGTTATATATCAGTTGTTTATCAAATCTGCCTCTAAGCAATAATTCCTTTAGTTTATTGGTATTATCAGGATTAGATTTATCTTTTAATTCGGAAAATTTTGTATATGCTTCTTTTGCACTTATACCCAGTTGTTTAGGTTTAATAAGCGAAACAGATTGTTCAAAAAAAGGTAATTTTTCAAGTATTTCTCCCCTTGATGTACACAGCCGGCATCCTCCGTAATAGCACAAGTTTAAATCAGACCCTAATGAAGCGCATATTTCATCCGTCTGATTTTCGGTTAGGATATTATTATATAATTTATTAAGTGCATATACCGTTCCTGCCCCGTTTGTACTTCCGCCCGCTAATCCCGCCGAGACCGGTATATTTTTTTCTATATTGACTTTTAATTTTACAGCTTTTATATTTGCTGCCTTAAAGAATTTAACCGCCGCTTTATAAATTAAATTTGATTCATCATAAGGAATTTGATTATTATTGCCTGTTAATTCAATAACTAATGAAGCAGAAGGTATAAGCTCAAAAGTAAGATAATCATATAAACTTATTGTCTGCATAATAGACTGAATATTATGGAACCCGTCAGGGCGTTTATTTAAAACTTCAAGCGTAAGATTTATTTTTGCAGGTGTCTTAATTTTTAAACTTTTCATAAATTTTCCTTTAATTGCTCTGCCAAATGTCCCATTTGTTCAACGGATAAAACTTCACCCCTGAGATTTTCATTAATATTTAATTGAGATAAAGTTTTTTCTGCTGCATTTTTGCTAAACCCGGCATTTACAAGAGAATTTTTTATATTTTTTCTTCTCGTCGCAAAACACGCTTTTACTACTTTGCGGAAAAAAGTATAATTTTTTAGTTTTAATAACGGTTCATTTTTAACCGTTAACTTAACAATGGCAGAATCAACCTTTGGTGCGGGGAAAAATGATTTTGACGGTACTTTCTTTATAAATTCAACACTTGTCCAAAATTGAGCCAATATCGATAACAGCCCAAACTCTTTGGCAGGTGAATTTTCATTTGCCGTTAACCTTTTTGCTACTTCATATTGAACCATTAAAACCACTTGAGATATGCTGTTTCTGTTAGAGTTATTAAGGTCATCAATTTCTCCGAGCAGATGAGCCAATATTGGTGAAGTTATATAATAAGGGATATTTGCAACAACTTTCAGATTTTTTCCAAACTGCGAAAAATCAATTTTTAATACATCTTCATGTATAATTTCAAGATTTTCGGCATTGAGTTTTGAAATTTCAGCTATCATATCCTCATCAAGCTCAATAGCGTATACCTTTTTTGCCGTTTTAACAAGCTGTTCGGTAACAAACCCAAGCCCTGACCCTATTTCTACAACTGTATCTTCATTTGTTATTTCTGATACGTCAAGAATTGTCTCAATGGCATTTTCATCAATTAAAAAATTTTGCCCGAGA
Organism: Candidatus Gastranaerophilales bacterium; assembly: GCA_947624645.1. Lineage (GTDB taxonomy): Bacteria > Cyanobacteriota > Vampirovibrionia > Gastranaerophilales > Gastranaerophilaceae > Avigastranaerophilus. Next base: position 47,599 of record CANQLG010000001.1, on the reverse strand, counting down.
CGTTTTTTTGCCCTGTATTTTCTTGCACGCTCCATATAATTCATAACTTTTATAATACTACAAAATTACCGATTCTAATAAATTTAGAATCAAGAAAATAAATTCTTATATTATCTTTTATTTTTTCAATTTAATAAGATATTCAACAATCTCTGGGTCCCATTTTGTACCCGCTTCAGACTGAATAATTTCCAATGCTTTTTCTTTTGGCATGGCATCTCTGTACTTTCTATCCGAAACCATTGCACTATAAGCATCAGCTATTGCTATAATTCTTGAGCCCAAAGGAATACTTCTGCCTTTTAACCCCTCAGGTTCGCCTTTCCCGTCCCAACGTTCTTTATGGTAATTAATATACGGTACAACTTCCGATAAGAAATTAATACTCATTAATATACTAACTCCGACATTAGGGTGATTTTGAAGCTTTTCCCAATCTTCGGGTGACAATTTTTCTTTTTTATTAAATAATTCCTCGGGCAAAGTAATTTTGCCGATGTTCCTTAACAAAGCCGCATAATATATTAAATCTTTTGTTTTTTCGTTTAAACCGATAACCGTAGAAATGTCTTTAGCTAAATCCGCAACTTCGTGCGAATAATTATTCTTAAAACTGCTCTTTGCATCAACAGCTTTCGCCAGATTTTCCACAAACCATTGCTGTTCACTACTTAAATCTCCGATTAATGCCGTTAACTCCGCACGGTTATTTTGAAGCTGTGATACGGTAACATCCTCTTGATTAATTAATTTATCCGTTTCAACGGTTAATTTTTCAAGACTCATTGAAGTTGCAAACAATCTTGCCGTTACACTCAAAAGTTCTTTAAATTCGTCCGATAAAACTTTTTCTTTATAATTTTCTACTACTATTACTCCGACCTTTTCCATATTATTATACATAGGCACTGCAAAATAATATGTTACTTTATCTTCACTTAACAATAATATCGGCTTAAAGTCATCAGCTTCATGGCAATTTTTTATTTCTACTTCGTTTCTGTCATTAAAAGCCTGTGATACCTGACTGCCATCATTCAACTTGTATCCGATTTCAGATTCATATATATCATCTTTAAAATTTAATGATGAGCCGACAAGTAAAAGGTCATTTTTGGCAGAATTTAAGCCCATTGCGTTATCTTTTGATAAAAATATATGACAAGCATCAAGCTCAAACATCTGTTTTATTGTTTTTGCTATCGCATTATATATAACATAGTCCTCTCGACTGCTAAATCCTAATATTTTTAAGGTATTATCTATTGAATATATTGAGTTCAATTCTCTTAACTGATTTTTTAAACTCTCTAGTTTATCAACATTAGTTCTGCTGATTTTTTGAACCAATTCATCAGATATCAAATGTTCCGATAAAAAATCACCTAAATTAAGTGCAAAAATCTCTTCCAATGGGTCTGACTCCAGTGATATTTCACTTCTTGCGAACACTGAAACATTTTTATTTTCTTTTTTTTCTTCTGTCATTTATTATCCTTAAAATAATTTCGAAGGTTTTCCGAATTTTAACTACTACCATTATATTTTAAATTATAATTTTATGCAAAATCTTATAAACCTTCTATCGGCATATTATAACTTAAACTTTAGTCTTTTTTACAAAATTTCATATTTTTGTATGAGATTTTTCAAATATTGTATAGTTTTCTGCATTTATATCTTTTACTTCGGAAAATCCCCTGTATGCAAAATATTCGTACGGTATTTCACACGATACCATTGCTGGTTTATTTGAATTTATACTTTCTATTTCATTTTGCACATAATCATAATAAATACATTTTGTTACATATATTTGAGGATATTTTATTTTATCTTCAAAATTCACTATGTTTGTCGAGGAGGATTTCTCTTTATTGGTAATTATATATTCATACTTGGATAAATCATACTCTTCTATATTCTCGAGCAATATCTTATCAGCCTTTATTCCGTCAAGCTTTATTTTTTCGATAAAATAATTAGGGGTATTTACATGCTCCAAAATCAAGGCAATATTTTTAGGTTTTTTTAATTTTAAAAAGTTATATATATTTATTTCGTCAGATTTTTTTAAAAGAATAAATGCACTATTCGGACTTTTTATCTGATGATTTATATATGAAAATATAAAAGAAACAGGCTTATGGTGCGCTATTATTACTAAATATATAAACATAATAAAGCATAATAGGTATTTAAAAATTTTATTTTTACTTATATAGGAATACGCTATAATCGGAACTGCTATTATAATAAAGGTTAATATATAGCGCATATTATAACCCGTAAATACCATAATTCTTGAAAATAAAAGAATATTAAATATTAAACTTAAAGCTAATATTCCCGTTATAATACTTTGCCTTGTTTTATGTTTAAAAAATCTTTTTAAGGATTTAATTAAAGATGGCAAAAACACAAATAATCCCATAAAACCCAACAATGAGTTCATCATTGACATTTTTTCATCAAACTTAAAATATCTCAAGAAAAAGTTTGAAGTATACATTCTGTCCGTAATACCGAATAATCCCAGCGTAAGTGATTGTATATATGTTATAAATCCGTTAAAATTTATATAATCTTTAATGCCTGATGTATCAAATATTGCAAAAGAATATTTGATTATATTACTTATATAACCTTTAAATCCCCCTCGGAACCTGTTCAATTCCATTTGCTCGCTTGAAGTTATAGGATTTAAAAATTGTATTATATTTAAAATATAATTATATGAAGCAAAAATTAAAAAATTTATAAAAAAGTATAAACTAAAAAGCAAAAAATACTTTTTGATATTTCCTTTTCTATATACATAAGTAATTGTAATAAGTATAAATAAAACCGATGGTATTGCTATAATTGCGGTTGTTTTTGTTCCTGCTGAAAGCGCAAAAGCAAGTGATGAAAAATATAGTGCCAATTTGTTTTCATATTTTACGGACTTTATATATAAATATATTCCGCCCAATATTAATGCACCTATAAACATATCAGCACAAGGTGTATACATTTCAACTGCAATAAGTGCAAATGATGACAAAACAAATATCGACCATAATCTTTGGCGAACGGTAAAATTAATTTCTTTTAATAAATTATAAATAATATAAATAAGACCTAAATAAGAGATATATGAAAATACAGCAATAGCCGTTTCATTTTTTGTAAATAACAGCTTCCACAAATATAAAAGCTCCATATTAACGGGCATAACAAGTTCTCTCGTATCAGGTGTTATAAAATGGTTAATACTGCCCTGTTGTATCCAGTCAGTGCATCTTGTAAGATAATAATTAAGCGCATCGCCAAAAGTTACGGGGAAAAATACCGCAACAATTAATTGAGATATCATAAAAACAATAAAACATATACTCAAAAATAATAACGTTTTATCTTGTCTTATCGCTGATACTATTTTATTTATATCAAAATTAAATAAGTATAACTTGCTTTTTGTTTTTATCATTAAACCGACAGATAAAATCATAAAGACAATATTACATATAAAAAAATTATTTTTTGAAATTAAACCGAATAAAGACAATACTTCAAATGATAAAACTACCTGAGAAAAGCTTATAAGTATAATATATAAGAACGCCGATATGTTCTTTTCTTTAGGACTGATACAACTAAGAATAAAATAAGAAGATAATAATACCAAAAATACTGAAACACAAAACATAAATTTTACCTTATAAACATACAGTCGCCGTAACTGTAAAACCTGTAATCATTTTTAATGGCTTCCTGATAAGCCTGAAAAATAAATTCTTTGGAAGCAAATGCACTAACGAGCATCAAAAGTGTAGATTTTGGCAGATGAAAATTAGTCAACAGTTTATCTGTAATCTTAAATTCATACCCGGGATATATAAATAGCTGACTGTAATCTTTTACGGGAATAATTTTCCCGTATTTATTCATAACGGTTTCTAAGGTACGCACTGTTGTAGTACCTACGGCAACAATATTTTTACCTTCTTTTTTAGCCTCGTTAATCATTTGAGCACTTTGGGGAGTAATTTCAAAAAATTCCGAATCCATTTTGTGTTCGAGAATATTTTCGCATTTTACCGGTTTAAATGTTCCTAACCCGACATTTAAAGTGATAAAACAATGTTTAGTACCTTGTTTTTCAAGTTTTTCCAATATTTCATTTGTAAAATGGAGCCCTGCCGTAGGTGCAGCTACCGCTCCTGCTTTTTGAGCATATACCGTTTGATATCTGTCAAAATCAAGTTTTTTGTATTCTTCATTAGTCATTTTTCGCTCAATATAAGGCGGAAGCGGAATATTCCCAACTCTATCCAATATTTCAAAAAAATTACCCTCATAATAGAGTTTAACTTTCCACTTATCATCTTCTTTATCAAGAACTTCTATTTTTAATTCTTCATTTATATGAAGTATATTGCCTGTTTTTACTCTTTTAGATGGCTTAATTAAAGCTATCCAAATATCTTTTTCCGTTTCTCTTACGAGAAATACTTCAATCAACGCCCCTGTTTCCTTTTTGGCATAAAGCCTTGCAGGAATAACTTTAGTATTATTTAATACCAAAAGGTCATCCGATGTAAGATATTCGGTTATATCGCAAAAATGCCTATGTTCTAAAGTTTTATCATGCCTGTCCAACACAAGCATTTTAGACATTTCACGCTTTTGAGCAGGCACTTGTGCTATTAATTTTTCATCCAGATTATAATTAAATTCTTCCAACAGCATTATTTATTATCAACTTCTATCGGTTTTGTTGAGTCTTGTGCTTCCAATTGTTTATTAATAACAATAGTTTGAATAATTTGAATAATGTTGCTAACAACAAGATATAATAAAACACCGGCAGGAATAGGCGCAATTACAAACATAAAAATAATCATAAGCGGCATAATTGTACCCATCATTTTTTGCATTTGAGCCTGCATGGGGTCTTGGCTGACATTCTTATTTTGAGCCATCATTACTTTTTGGGTTATAAACATTGTTATTGCAAACAGAACTATTAAAATGAATACATCCAAATGGAATTGACCTTGAGGCATGGTTGACGGCATTGTAGCAGCCATTATTTCGCCTCTGCGCTCAAATTTAACAGTCTCCACTTCCCTCGTTTTTATATTTTGAATATCAATCTCGGCAGAGGTTATTTTATCTAACTGACTGTATTTTAAACTAAAATCATCAAGGTTAATTTTTAAATCAACATCTTGCCCTGGAGTAATATCACCTTGAACTTTTATTGCATTTTTAGAGTTGATTTTAACATTATCAAGTTCTTCGTCACCCAAAAAGACTTTTATTTTCTTATATACAACAAATTTATCATTGCTTGATACGCTTAAAACTCCGTCATACGAAGTACCTGCACTTCCTCTTAATGTTTTATCAAGCCTGTCTATAAATAAGAAATGAGAATTTCCGGCTTCTTGAATAAACTGAGGACTTATTAAAGCAGCATAAAGCAATATAAATATAGGCATTTGAATCAATAAAGGCAAACATCCGGACATCGGATTGAATTTATGTTCTTTATAAAATTCCATCATTTTACGCTGCATTGTTTGCGGATCATTTTTATAACGTTCCTGAATCTGTTTCATCTTGGGTTGAAGCACCTGCATAGCTCGCATAGAACGCTGCTGGGATACTCCCAAAGGCCATAAACAAACTCTTACTATTATCGTTAAGGCTATAATTGCCAATCCGTAACTGCCTGTTATATTATTTAATAATTTTAATAATTCTACCGTTAATGTTGTGAAATCCACTTTATTTATTCTCCCTTCTTAAACATTTGTCAGTTCTTCGGTTTGTGTTTTTTCTTGTATTTTAGATTTTTCAAAACTTTGAAGGGGTATATTTGTCACTCCGTGTTTTGTTTTACCCCAGTCTAAATTATTTTTCATAAATATTATTTTAAATATTATAAAAATGGTCAACGGGGACCATAAAATCACTATATAAAAAGCCGTTAATATTGACTGTTTTAAATTTTCCAAAGGTTTAAGTTTAACGTATTTTCTAAGGCTGTAAAATAAAGCAACAATAAAAAATCCGCACATCAAAGTTGAAAGCGCCATAGATGATAAAATCCAATTCGGGTCATCTTTAAAGAACCTGAAAGATTGAATAGCGATTTCAGAAACCATCCAAACAGGCAATATAAATTCCGTAATATATGCAGTCATATCAAGACTTACTCTTAAAGACATATCTTTCGATGTTAAAACATCGGAGAAATGCTCCAAATATCTTCTGATACTGCCTTCAATCCAACGTCTGCGCTGTTTTAAAAGCGAAAGATAATCGGGAACCCCCTCTTCATAAACACAAACATCAGCACAAAATCTAACATCCCAGCCTTTTATTTGCAGTCTTGTTGATAAATCAAGGTCATCGGTAATGGTATATATATTCCACCCGCCGACATCTTCAAGAGCGCTGCGTTTTATAAGTTCACCGTTACCCCTCAGTTCAACGGCACCTTTAACACTGTCTCTGCCCACTTGAAAATGCGTATCAACAGCCATTTCATTGTCTTGGCATTTGGTCAAAAAGTTTTGTTCTCTGTTCAGTATAACTTTTCTCGCCTGAACTGCTCCTACTTGTTGAGGTTCAAGAGCAGGCACCAATTCTTTTAAAAAGTCAGGTTTTACTCTTGCATCAGCATCAAAAACAAGTATTGCCTCTCCTTTTGCTATTTTTAATGCATCATTTAATACCGCTGATTTACCTGCAAACGCTTCTTTTGTTCTTGAAAAATATTTGACCTTAGGATAATTACAACTTATTTTTTCAAGTATCTCCAATGTATTATCGGTACTTCTATCATCTATAACTATTATTTCATATCTGGGATAATCAATTTGGGATATATTTTCTATTGTTTTTTCTATTACATCCGCTTCATTGTGAGCAGGTATCAATATACTTACATAGGGCTGAAAATTATAATTTTTTTCTACCGGATGTTTTCTTTGTTTCCTTACCCTATGCTTAAACGCTATTTGCATATAAGCCGTGTATACAGACATAAATATTAATATCGTCATAAATGCACATGGCGTATTCATGTGATTCTGAAAGAAATACAGTAATACCAACAAACAAGATATTATTGTTAAAAGTGTAATTCTCTCTTTCATTTCCCCAATCCGTACCTGTTTACTTTATACATTTTACCAAAAACAAATTTTAAAAAACATGTTATAATCATTAAATGCTAAATATCGTAAAGAAATCATTTTATATTTTAAAAAATAATTTAATATTTATACAACCGTTGTTGTTATTTTTATTAATTTTTATGACGGCATTGTCATATATATTAAACAGAGGCGGAATGCATATTCCTCAAATTATCCTTTGCATTGCAATTATACTTATGATTATAGCATTTAGCGCCGGATGGTTTTTTATTAATAAAGAAGGAATTATATTATATAATCCTGAAGATGATAAAGATGAAACAGCTAAAAAAGCGGTTCAAAGTTTTAAAAAATTTTTTGAGGGAGTAGGTGCGGATTTCCTGAAAATCATGGGTGGTTATATTATTTTAGCTGTTATATTTACAGGTTTAATGTATCTGAGCGCTAAATTTTGCATGAAAGTTTTTGGTGAACCTAAATTTATCTATGAACTTCAAAAGATAGCAGCTGCACAATCTCAAGCACAAGTACTAAACTCTTTAAATACCGTATCAACAGAAGATAAACTTGCATTTAGCGGATGGGTGCTTGTTTTTAATTTCATAAGCTCTATATTTAATTATTTTGTACTGTTATACGTTGCGGCAATAGAGTTTTCAAATTCTAATATTATAAAATCTTTTGTTCAAGCCGTTAAATTAGGTTTTAAAAATATTACAGGTTCTATTTTTATTTTATTTTTCATGTTTATTTTATATTTTATGTTAAACATAATTTCACTTGCATTAGGTACAGGGGCATTCGGATTATTTGCAATAATTTTATTATTTTGTTTATATTTAAATTATTATGTAATTTTGGTAATGTGTTTTTATAATGAAAAAACAAAAATTAATAGCGATAACGGGGCCGAGTGCATCGGGGAAAACTAAATTAGCAATAGAATTAGCAAAAGAGCTTAATGGCGAGATAATATCCGTTGACTCAAGGCAGATATATAAAGAACTTGATATAGCTACGGCTAAACCGACCATAGATGAGCAGGAAGGCATAACACATCATTTGCTTGACATTATAGATGTTACACAAGAATATACCGTTGCTGATTTTACCGATGATGCAAATAAAATAATAAAAGAAATCCTCTCAAAAGATAAAGTTCCGATATTATCAGGCGGAACAGGGTTATATTTCAGAGTATTACTTCAGGATTTTGACCTGCCGAGAGTCGCCCCCGATAAGAATATAAGATTAGAACTTGAACAAAAATCAAGCACTGATCTATACAATATGCTTTTAGAGCTTGATTTTGAACTTGCAAAAAAAATTCACCCGAATAATAAAGTAAAGATTATAAGAGCACTTGAAGTTATAAAAACTTTGGGAGTTCCGATGAGCATGGCTCAAAAAAAGAAATCTTCACCATTTTCAACCTTATGGTTCGGATTAAATTCTGCCGACAGAGATTTTATATATAACAGAATTAATTTAAGAGTTGATACTATGCTATCAAAAGGTCTAATCAAAGAAGCAGAAAATCTTTTCAAAAAATACGGTGAAAATAAAATTCTTTTGAGCACAATCGGTTATCAGGAATTTTACCCTTATTTTAATGGGGTAAAAGATATTGATAGTTGTATTGAACTGTTAAAACAAAATACGAGAAGATACGCTAAAAGGCAAATAAGCTGGTTTAATGCCAATAAAGATATAAACTGGTTTGATATTAAATCTGTGTCTTTAGATAATATTCAAAAATTAATTATAAAAATTTGTAACGAAAAATTCTGACATATAACAAAAAATAATTTTATGAATATTAATATAGTATCAATAAAAAGGGAATGTAATGAGAACAAATGCAATAAATATAACAAGGCAACCAATAAAAAAAGCCGTTAAATATAATGCTCCGGCACGCAGTGCTGCAATGGTAGCAAGCGTTTTAGGTACATCAACGGCACTTTCTTGGGCAACAAGTCCTAAAACAATGTCAGACGTAGTCCAAAGCTGTGGCGGAATGAGAAAATACTTGCAAAAGTATCTTGTGGGATTAGCTGCATTTTCTGCTATCGGAGCTGGTATCGTAGGTACTTCAGGATTAATTGCAGATAAAATTATAACCGGTAAAAAACATAAATCACCTAAGGCGGTTAATTAATTATAAATTCTTCTTTCATATAATATATAAACCCCCTCTCAAAAGGGGGTTATTTAATTCATATTTATTATTCACTAACCGTAAAATTATTTGTTATTTTATATATATACTCAATAATATTTGTAAAATATTCAAGAGAAGAAGCTCCGTTAATAATAATATCGGAACAGGATTTTTTAGGTAAAATATATTTCTTTGAAGCCTCACGAACATAAGCCAATTGTTTTTTTGCATTTTCTTCATTTTGATTTCTTGAAGTTTGTGCTCTATATAAAAACCATTTTTCTTGAATAACAGGGTCAATATCAACATAAATTTTTACGTCAAAAAGATTAGAAACCTCACCATACATAGTAGCCATACCTTCAACTATAATAATTTTTTGTGATTTTTTGCTGATGGCTTTAGGTACAACAATACCCGTTCCGTTTACCAAATATTGAGGTATTCTTACGTCCACACCTTTTGATAACATATCCAAATCTTCAAACAACTGAACCATATCAAAATTATCCGGAGAATCTACATCATAACCCGATTCCAAGAGTTTGTCGAATGAGCCGTATTTTTTTATCAAAGATGATATATCTTTAAAATAATTATCGGCACTTAATATCTCAATCGGCATGTTTAATTTTTCGGTTACTTGTTTAATTGTATTGCAAATAGTGGTTTTTCCGCTGGCAGATTCACCGCTGATACCTATTAAAAAATGTTTCTCGGGGTTATGGATTATACGTTTTGTAAATTTTTGAATAAATTCAGGATGAATACTTTTAAATATAGGATTTTCGTTTTTACTGTCATAATCTAAAATTTGTTTAAATTTTGTGTGTAAATATATCGCAAAAAGCTCTCTGCCAGATCTTGTCGTAAAATCAGGTTTCGTTATTTTGTCATGTTGGTTTAATTCTTTTTCTAAAAGGAAATTCATATTTTGAGAAAGGCTCCAAAAAAATTATTTTTGTCAATTGATTAAGAATGTTTAATTATTTTTGGCTAATACAACATGGCTATTGTACATTAAACTTTTTTCCAAGCAAATATTTCATTATAAAGCGCAATGAAAAACTTTACATTATCCTTCACAATATAGATAGTCGGATATTCGTATTTTATAAAGGAGTTTAAATATGAAAAATTTTTTTAAGGTATTATCGGTTTTTATTATATTTTTATCTGTTTCAAATAATACATTCGCTGATTGTTATACGGGTTTTGCATGCTCAATAAAAGACTTAAATAAACAAAATACCGATAATCAGGAATTTATAAACAATATCAACAATTATTTTAACAAACAGGTAAATGAAAATTTATTCTTCGGCAAACTTGATACCAATATAAACTACAATGACCTATTTATTTTTAACACAATTGTTTAACTGCATTTTTAAAATAATTAATTTTTTCTTCCTTGTCAGATTCAAAATATATTCTTAAAAGCGGTTCCGTACCGCTTTTTCTTATTAAAATTCGGCTGTCATCATCCAAATATATCTTTAAACCGTCAAGAGTATTCTTTTTAACTACCTTATATTCTCCGATACTTTTTATATTATTAATTTTTTCAATAATTTTATCCTGATCATCCTTACTATTAAGCTTTAAATCAATTCTGTCATTAAAAAATTTCCGATTTAAATCCGATAAAAAATTATTATGAAGTTCATATAATGATTTATCCTCATAAGCCATCATTTCAATTATCAAAAGATTGGCAAGAATACCGTCTTTTTCGGGAATATGACCTTTAATGCTTAATCCGCCCGATTCTTCGCCGGCAATTACAATATCGTCATTTCTCATAACTTTTCCGAGATGTTTAAATCCTACGGGAGTTTCAATCACTTTAACCCCGTTTTTTTCCGCTACAATATCCAGCATAGAACTTGCACCGACAGTTTTCGCAAGTTTTCCGCTCATTTTTTTATTTTTTGTCAAATGAATCAAAAGCATTGCTATAATATCATTTGCACTGATATAATTTCCTTTTTCATCAAATACTCCGAATCTGTCTCCGTCCCCGTCATTACTCAACCCGATTAAATTTGTCAATTCACATAACTTCTTTAAATCCTGCAAATATTGCTCTTTCGGGTCAGGCATGGTTCCTCCGAAATTTATATCACGTTCAAGATTCTGCGAGTTATTTTCAATACCTTTTAAATCAAGAATTTGTTTAAACAATTTTGCGGCAGCTCCATGGTGTCCGTCATAATTAATTTTTATTTTTGAACGCTTTATTCGCTCAAAATCTATAATTTTTTCTATATGCTGAAGATACTCCTTTTCAAAAGACACCTTGTTTAAAACGTTTGATTGAAAAGGAACAAATTCTTTTTCCAAATTATCGGTTATTTCTTTAACCATATTATCTTCGGCAGGACCCCCGTATGGCGGTATAAATTTTATACCCAAATACTCGGGTGGATTGTGCGAGGCGGTTATCATTATTGCATAAGCGTCTTGATTCAATGCCCTATATGCAACAACCGGCGTTGCCGTTATTTTATCACTCAATTCCGTTTTAAATCCGTTTTTTGCAATTTTATCAGCTATATAAAATGCATATTCATCCGCTTTATTCCTCGGATCATATCCTATAATTATTTTTTTATCATATTTACTTTGACCGTAAACATAATATGATATACCGTTTATAACCTTGTTTACATTTTCAATATTAAAATCTTTATCGCAAACAGCACGCCAACCGTCTGTTCCAAACTTTATATTTGTCATTAAAATCCCTTTTTACAATTTTTTAATGTAAAATTATTTTATAAAAGAATTAAAGGTTTAGCAAATGTTTGAGCACTCGTTTAATAATATCTGTTATTTAGGTCCTGAAGGCTCCAATTCACATAATGCCATGCTCCGATTTATAAATACGGAAAATATAATTGTTAATAATAAAATTCCTTTAAAAAGTATTAAAACCGTGCTTGAAACTTTGGAAAATGACACAAACTCGGTTGCTATTTTACCTATTGAAAATTCAATAGAAGGTATTGTGCGTGAAACCATTGATAATATAGTAAAAATACAGGATAAATCAATTAAAATTCAAGGCGAATTAACTATTTCGATTAAACACTGCATGCTCTCAACAGGAAAAGACAAAAAAGAAATAACAAAAATTATATCTCATCCGCAAGCACTTTCTCAGTGCGGAAATTATATACATAAAAATTATAATTGCGCACAATTAGTTGAAGTATCATCAACGAGTTATGCAGCAAAAAAGATTTTGGAAGATAATAACCCTCATCAAGCGGCAATAGCAAATGAAGCATGCGCTGCATTATTTAATTTGAATATTTTAGAACATGATATAAATGATGAAAATGATAACAAAACAAGATTCTATATTTTATCAAGAATTCCCATTTCTGCCATTACTTCAGGGAAAACAGCAATAATATTATCAACAAAAAATAAACCGGGTGCTTTATGCGATGTACTTAAAATATTTTCTAAGCATGACATAAATCTTACATATATTGATTCAAGACCATCAAAGAAAAAACTCGGAGAATATTTATTTTTTATGGAGCTTGATTGCATTGAATCGGATAAAAAAGTAAAAGCGGCAATCAATGAGCTTAATGAAATAGTAAATTTCATGAAAATTTTAGGTTCTTTTAAAATTTATCGATAAAAAAGGGAGAACTTCATTAAGTTCTCCCTTTTTACTTAGATTTAATAATTATTGAAATTTTTTAGGATTTATACGACTTTCAATAGAATCTTTCACCGTATCAACTTTACCTGAAATATTTAAACCTTTAATTTTATTGGCAACAGTACCAAATGCTGATTTTACGGCTTTGTAAGCTTTTGAATTAACAATTCTGTCCTTTACTTGAACATTTTTTACTTTATTTTTTACAACATTTGTAACTTTTGCAGCTTTGTCATTGATAAAGTTGCCAGCTTTTTGAAGATAAGGATTAACTTTTTTCAATATCGGATTAACGGTTTCTTTATTGAAAACACCTTTTCTTGCTCCAATAGCTAAACCTGCCACAACACCTGCCGTAACAACAGTTGCTGCTGCGACTGCTTTTACCGCTTTTTTCGTTGTGCTTACCGGTTGTGTTGACTGTATCGGATTTATCATAATTTTCTCCTAATTTATTTTTTATTCCTGTTCTTATAATAACCGTAAATAAAAAATTTGTTATAATATTTTCTTTTTGTTAAAAAAATGTTACATGATGATTTTATTATAAAATGCAATATTTGTTCAAGTTTTTAATTTATTATTGTTACAAAAAAAAGAACTCATAATGAGTTCTTTTTCTGAGGTAATTATTTTTTTTATTACGAAGTAAAAAGATTATAAATTTTAGCCTTTCATTTCTTTGACAGCTTCAGATATTTATTTTTTTGAAATTTTAGGCAAATGATTTTTTACAAAAGTTTTGGCAGTTGATGCCCTATCTAAAACGAAATCGCCTGCTTTATTTAAAGCGTTAGAAAGTTTTTTAACAGGGATTTTATCAAATACGTTAAACTTAGAGCCTAATGCCAATAAACCTGCCGCTATTGCTGCAACACCAACTACTTTACCTGCTGTTTTGATAAAAGAATGTTTTTTGGGTTTATCACCTGAAATACCCGTTGCAGCTGCCATTGTACTAGTACCTACATATGTTTGCGGCTGTCTGATTTTATCTTGAAAACTTGTTGTAGCACTGCTTGCAAAACTAACTTTACTTACGTTCATAATTACCTCCTTTTGCTTCCGAATTTATAAAACAAATGAAAGTTGGAATTTGATTTTTTTAATAAACTAATTTAATAAAACGTTACATATTCCGTTAAATTAAATTTGATAATATCTGAGACCTGCTTAATTATATCACTTTTTTTAATAATAAAAAAGTATTTTTTTTAAATTGGAATATTTTTTTTATTACTGCTATCTATAATAATAGAGAGAGATTTTGAGGAGAAAAAATAATGTCTGCAACAGATATAATAAACCTGCCAATAGATGAAAAATCATATAATTATGCGAAGATATATTCTTCTTTACTGAATGATGAATATCAACGTAAAAGAGCTTATGCATCTATTGTTGCACTTTATGCGTTTTTGAATATTTTGGAAAAATCTCCTTTAAATATTCAAAAATCCATGACTTTATTTAGAAATCCAATAATAAATGAGCAGTATGAAATTGCAGATATATATGTTAATAATTGGCATTTGGATATAAGAGTAGTTAATGATACCGATGCGGTTTTAGTGCCTAAAATCCATTATGATTCAGCGATAGTTCCCGATTATTATGTTGTAATTAAAATAGATTCAGAATTGAAAAATACCGAATTAATCGGTTTTGTAGATACATCTAGAGACACAAAAGAAGCTTTTGATTATCATTATTATAAAGTTCCTTTTTCAAAACTTATTAATTATGAGGAATTTTTAGACAAGGTAAAAAAAGAAAAAGAAGAATTATTTAAAGATAGTGACCATGAATTGTTTGAATCATCATATTTATCTTTACTTGATGGCGGACTTGATATTGCAACACGCAATGAAGTAATAAAGCATGTATTCAATTGCAGTAAATGCAGGACTGCATTTTGCTGTTTTACGGGATTTGAGATGGTAAGTTGTAATATTTCCAAGTATCCTGATCTACTTGATGATAAAACACTGGAAATTATCGGAGCACAAAATATTGATAAACCTGAATATGAAGGTAAAGAAGAAACTATTTATATCGGGGAAGATAAACAAATTGAAGAAACTTCAACTAATGCAATTGAAAACGAAGATACTCATGTAGAAACTCAAATTCAAACTCCAACAGAAACAGAAACTGAAAATAAAGGTGAAGTTGACGATATTTTAGACGAACTTTTCACTGTTGAAGAAGAAGTTGTTGAAGAATATCATACAAACGAAACACCTCAAATTACAAAGATAGATAGTAATATTGAGGATGAATCAACTTCTGAAATTGAAGCAATCAAGCAGGACAAAAATGAAGAAAAAGATTTTGAAATTATTGAAGATGATAATTCAATAACTGAATTGGATTCAGATAACAATACCTCTGATGAACTTAATTTTATAGATGAAAATACTGTTGACTTGGCTTCAGATAACAATATCTCTGACGGACTTGATATTATTGAAAACAGTAACGACACAAACAGATATAGCGAGCTTGATGTTATTGACCAAAATACAGTTCAAGACCTCGAAGATAATTCTGATTTTGTTGTTATTAATGATTTAAAATCCGATGAAGACAATTCAGATTTAATATTAGATACGGATGATGAACAACAAGTACCAAAAGAAGAAGTTCAAAAAGTTATAGTTGATTATGATGAGGCAGGAGAGCCCATATACTCATATATAACAAGTGTAAATCAAGATGAAACGGATACTGTAAATACTGATTATGAAGCTATTGAAGAAATTCCGCAAGATGACATAGAATTAGAAGATTATTCTGAATCTGATACCCAAGAACAAGCCATGAAAGATGAAGAAATAATCCGGTCTGAAATTCAAGATACAGATGAAGAACTGCAAGAATACCAGAAAACGGAAAACCCTCAGGAAATAAATAATGAAGATGAATCTCTAACACAGCTTAAAGATACGGATAATGTTGAAGAAATGGTTCAAGACAAGAGTGAAGATGAAGAATCACAAGAATTTGGCGCAAAAGAACCTGCAGAAATATATTCTCAAAATGTTGAAATTCTGCCCAAACCTGAAGAAGAAATAAATAATAAAGATGAATCCGTAACACCTATTCAAGATACAAATAAAGAGGAAGAAATGATTCAAAATAGCACTGAAGATGAAGAATCGCAAGAATTTGAAGAATATAATGAAAGCGATGACGAAGAACAAGATGATGAAGATTATGAATCTGATGAGGAATATGAAGAACCATCAACTAAACCTGCAAACAGATCCGGTTTAGTGTTGGTATCATTATTAATTGCCCTCGGATTACTTGGAGGAGGGGCATTTTTATTATTTAAGAATATGCAAAATAATTCCAAAACAGCCTCAATCCCTGCCGAAAATGTTAGTATACCCGATGAACAAACAACAAATGATATGTTCGAACAACCTGTTCAAGATGAAAGTGGAATTGAGATTCCTCAAAATAATGAAGAAAATACGGAAAATACCGATAATACGCAAGAATCTCAAGAGAATAATAACGATATGACGCAGCAAGCACCAATGCCGCCTCAAGGCAGTATTCCGGTTCCGCCGCCTATACAAATACCTCAAAGCAACGGTGATGTAAATAAAGCAATCACAAATGCTTTTGCACAAAGCAATTCGGGAGTTTCTCTAAGAGGTTTAAATTGGTTTTGTACCGCCGAATTATTTACCGATCCGACTTTTAAAAATTATCTCCAAAATCTTGATAATTCATTGAAGCAAAATATCAGGAACAATATTATGGGTGTTGTTCAGACTCCGCCTAATGATTCTGTTACGGCTAAATTTGCAGTTGATAATAACGGTAATTTACAAAAAGTTATTATCTCTGATTCAAGCGGTTCGGAAGAAATAGATAACATTGTGTTACAAAGTATTAATGAAAGCTTCCAAGGTGAAAAAAGCCAAATTCTTAACGATAATCAGCTAAAATCTGATATGTATTACCTAAAAGTAGTAATAAAATTATAATTTATGTTATTATATTGTATGGGTAGGTAAGATTAGAGAAAAAGACTTTGCTTTTAATTGATGAACAAAAATCTTTAATAGAAAAAATCGTCAGGGCTAATAAAAATTTTAGAGGTAACGAAGATTTATTTGAAGACTTCTGCGCAGAAGCTCTTCAAAAATCTTATATGATTTTCAATTCCACTTCAAACATACAAAAAATTGAAAGCTATGTTTCTAAAGTTGTTCAAACCTCTATTGTCAGCGTACTTAAAGATTATGGCAGAGTCAGAAGAACTAATGAAGGTTATGTACCTACTAAGGAAATTAAAGTAGCTGATTTTTCTCATCTTGAAGCAAAATCCGATTTAAGTTCAATGTCTGAATCCCTGCAAGATAATGATAATATTACACCATTAGGTACCGATTTTATATTCAACTTTCCCGATCCGAAAGACAGTGTCGAAGATATTATTATAACTAAAGATTGCCTGCAAAGAATTGCAGATTCGGTATGTGTAATCCATAAAGAAGTTCCTGCCCAATTATTCTTGGATATTTTTTATATGAGGTATGTAAAAGGATTAAAGCAAGCGGAAATTGCTAAATCGCTGAATTTGTCTCAAGGTGAGGTAAGTAAACGATTAATGCATTTATCTAAGCTTATCAGTAATTTTTTTGACAGCGGCAAGAAATAGGGTTCATTATGATATGTCGCAAATGTGGAGCTGAAATACCTGATAATGCACTAAGATGTGAACACTGCGGGATAAAAGTTAATATGTATTGTCCCGAGTGTAATACGCTTAATCCGTTCGGTTCAAAATACTGTTCAAGTTGCGGATTTGAGCTAATTAAAATCTGCCCAAAATGCAACGCAAGTAATTTATTTTCTGCCGTTGAATGCAGAAAATGTCATCATAGTTTCCAAACACAAACTCTAATTGTTGATGAACCCAATATTACCGAAGATTTATCGATTGTAAGACCGTTTAGCGCTTCTGATGATATATACAGTCATATTGAAAATGCTAATGAAATTGAAAATCAAAACGCAAATAATAGTGAATCTGAAGTTCAAAAGGTTCAATCCGAAAAAATTTTTCAAGTTGAAAAAGAAGATTTTGATCAACCGGTTATAGAAAATGTTAATATTACTCAAGAAGTTAAAACAGAAGAACTACTTTCAGATATTGATATTGAACCAATTGAAGAGGTTAGTGAATCTATTAAAACAGAAATCTTAGAACCCGAACCAAAAAATCAAGAAGAAGAAAACTTTGATAATACGGAATATGACCCTATATTAAATGCTGAAATTCAAGTTGAAACAGTGCAAAAATCTGTTCATTTAATTAAGACTTCTTTATCTAAACACGTTATAGCGATTAATGGTCCCGAAGGAAGCGGAAAATCAGCAGTTTTGAAACAAGTACATGACAATTTGACAGAACAAGGATTTGTTTGTTTATATGGAAGTTGTACTCCATTATTGCAAATTACAAGTTTCGGGTTTTTCCAAGATGCATTTTTAAGAATGATGGGGTTCCCGCCTTATACTAATAGTATTGATGCTTTTATTAAAGAATTTAAAAAAAGCGATTTTGCTAAAGCTTTTAATTTTCTTAATTCCAATGAATTAAATTTATTTTTAAATATTTTCTATCCCACGCAAAAAGATGACTTCGCTCTTATTCTTGATAATAAAAATAAAATGTTTTCAATTATGGAAAAGGTTATAAAGTCTTTCCTTGTTAATAATAATTTAATTATAGAAATAGACAATTTTGAATTTTTAGACGGAGCTTCTTATGATTTCTTAATGTATATGCTAAATAAAGGCTATTTTAATAACAGATTAAAGATGCTTGTTGCTTACGGAGAAAATAAATTAATTCAAAGTTATTTTGATTTAACGGATATTAATGAAAATATATTCGAAACAATTGTAATAAATAAATTAGATAAAAAATCAATTTATAAAGCATTAAAAAATAGCGCATTAATTAATATTGATGAAGTGCTTAACGAAGAATATCTTGAAAAATTAATTAAAAAATCCTGCGGAAATGCAATAAGATTTGAACAAGAAGTAGGATTTTTATTTGATACGGGATACATTTCCCAAAAAGGTAAAGATATATTTCTTGATGAGGATAAACGTCCCGAATCTGAACCCGAATCCATTGAAGAATTACTCAAATTAAGATTAAATGCTCTAAGACCTGCTCAAAAAAATGTTTTATTTATGGCGGCAATAATGGGATTTAGATTTGCAACAGGCATTCTTTGTATGTCTGTTGCAACTCCTGTTGAAAAAACGGAAAAGATTCTCGAATCACTTATAAAAGACTTATACATTATACAGGTTGATGATTATACATGTGAATTTAAAAATTTAGCTTTATGGAAACTGATTTATCAGGAAGCTAAAGCTGATCTTTTATATAAAGAAAATTCCGAACATTTATATGAAACATTAAAATCTCTTGTACTTTCAAGTAACATCCAAAAACTTATATCTTGTGAGGAAGCATTATCAAAACAGGATGCTTATCTTATCTGGCAAGATACCGCAGGTATCTGTGCAAAGCTTGGCGACACAAACCTTTATGTTATAGCTCAAAAACAAGCATTAAAGCTTCTTGATGAAATTGAAACCGATAATTCGGATTTATTAAAAGCACAAATTTATGAAGAAATAGGTAAACTTTTATGTGACAAATCACCTAAAGAATCTATTACTTATCTGTCTAATGTTTTGGATGCGGATATTAAAAATAATAATTTGTGCAAAATCATTGATGTATCTTCATATTTTATCAGAAGCTGTTATCATACAGGCAACTATTTTGGTGCGGTAGAGGCTGTTGATTCCGTTATTAAAGCTTTAACAGATATTCAATCAGATGCTTCTCAACTTGATATTGCACTTATTAAAACAAGAAAACTGAAAGCTTTATTAAATATAGGTAATTGTGAACAGGTAATTAATTTGATAAATGAAGATATAGTAAGTGAGCTTGAACTGGGGCTTAATTCCAATAAATTTGATACTAAGTATAAAAATCATATTATAGAAGCGTGGCTAACCTCCAAACTGACTCTTGCAAAGGCGTATTGTATCCAAGGCAACAACTGCGCCGATGATGTTATTTCCGTTATAAAAGATTTCCTTGAAAAATATGATTATAATAAAGAATTTTATTTAGCGCATCTTTCCATTATTGAAGCATTAGCAAAAACTGTTTCGGGTGACATTATTAAATCAGGCGAAATTTTAACCGAACTTTCTAAATCTTACAACAATAAAACCATGAATTTAGATATTCTTACTCAATGGAACCTCGTTAATATTATCAACAGAGTACTTTTAGGTCAGAATAAAGATTTAAAAGTTGATTTATTCGAATTTGCCGCATTTGCTAATAATATTAACGAATATTTTATAAAAAATATCATAAAACTTATTTTAGGCTACATTATAAAAAAAGAAGGAAATACCCCTAAAGCACTTGAAATATTTAACGAGCAAATAACCTACTTCGCTAAAGAAAAAGTAGCTATGGGCGCATTATTATCTTGGGCTCTAATTGTAAATATTTATCTTGAAATGGGTGAATTTGATAATGCCTTTAACACTGCATCAAAATCTTTAGAGATAGCCCAGAGCTCAAAAATTAACAATAATTTCTTTATTATTACTTTCCAAAAAGCACTTGCTTCCATTTACATCCAAAAACAAGATTTCACTGCCGCAAAAATGTACCTCGAAAAATCATTAATGCTTGCTAAACAATTTAATCTGAAATATCAATTGATTGAACTTTATATTGCTTTTGCACAATATACTTTAGAATTAATGAAGTATAAACATATATATTCGCAAGAAAATCTTAATACTACATTAGAAATGTATAACAAAGCCGTAAAACTGGCAAAAGAGCTTCAACTCGGTAATATGGTTGATTTAACTACACGAGAACGTGCAGGTTTTAAGACTTTTTGTCAACTGCATTCTCTTTCGCTTGAATAATTAGCTATTTATATATAATTTTATATAAATGATAACTTCTAAAAACCTTTTTAATATAATGTCTTGTTTCTTCAAAAGGGATATCTTCAATAAATTCATCATAATCAGAAGTATTATATATTCTGGACCATTTATTGACAGAACCTTCACCGCCATTATACGCTGCTATTACCATCAAATCATCATTAAATCTGTCTTTTAAATATTTTAAGTAATTACATCCCAAATACATATTCATTCTGGGATTTTCCAAATCTGTTAAATCATTAACATTAACTGATAATTTCGATATCATATAATTAGCCGTTTCGGGCATAATCTGCATCAAACCGGAAGCGTTGGTTTTACTTTTTGCAGATTCATTAAAATAGCTTTCTTCTCTTATTAAAGCTAATATTATATATGGGTCAAGTCCAAGTTTTTTGCCTGCCAGATTTATTTCTTCAACATAATAACGAGGGTATGCCAGTTGATACGACGGGCTTGAAAACGGTGGTTTTATTTCCATTTCATCTATTGCATCTCTGGCTAATACTATTGATTTGGACTTATTTCCCTTCTTTAATTCAAACCAGCTTTCTGCTATCGAATTATTTTTAAAATCAGCTTCCAGCCAAATTTGTTTATCACCCAAATCAAAAACCGTATTTATAAGTTTTAAATCTTTTATATCTATTTGAGATGCAGCAATAGGAAATGCTATTTGTTCTTTTTCAATCGGAATTTTATTTTGCGTTGAAGTTACAAAAAAATCATTCCGTTTATCTATTATATATTGTGACCTTAGTCCATAATAATTATCAGGATATTTCGAAGCAAGTCTGTTAAAATAACTGTGTGCTTCTTGTGTTTTATTTAATTTTAATTCTGTTTTTGCCAGCCAGTATAATATTTTTGGTGCAGATTTCGCTTTATTATATGACTTTATATGTTTTTGGGCTATTTCTTCCGCTGTTTTATATTCCTTTTTTTTATATTTATCCCAAAACACCATCCATAAAGCTTCGGGGGCAAATTTACCATCGGGATATTTCTGTACTATTTCTTCATAAAGTACAATTGCCTTTTCTTTGGGCATAATATCAGCAAGCATATATATTACATAATCTTGTCCCGAAAGATTATGAGTTCTTGCCAATTTTAACATATTTTGTCTGTTTTTTAATTTGGTTCCTTTCATATATGACGTATATGCATCATATATTTTATAAAGATTTTCTTCCGAGATTATTTTTGAATACTTTGTTATACCGTTTTCAATAAGTTTTTTAGCAATAACTTTATTACCGGCATAATGGTTACTTAATACAAGATAGTCCCAGCAGTTTTCAATCGGCAGTTTTGAAAAATATTCAAGTGCTTCTTTATATTTATTACTTTTGTAATAAGCTATTCCCAATAACTTTCTGTCATTTTCATCAGGTTCTTTACATAAATTGGAAAGCTCATCTGCCGCAGCTTGGAGATATTCGGTATTTTCAGCTTCTTTATTTATTACGGCTTGTATATATTCTCTAAAATTTTTTGCAGCTTCTTTCTTATCAAGATTTTTTTGAGTCAAACCCAAATAAAATACCACATCACTGCCTTTATTGATATTTTTTTCTTTTAATTCTTCAAACTGTACTTTTGCTGATTCATATTGTTTTGAGTAGTAATAACACTTGCCTAAATTGGTTTTTGCATTAGTGTCAAAAATAGAATCGGGAAGTTTTTCTAAGAACAGTTTATATTTTATTGCGGCTGTTTTGTAATCACCGACTTTTTGCGCACTTTGTGCCTGTTTATATATAGCCATCGGATAAAGAGGACTTATTCGTTTTATTTTTCCGAAGTTATAATACGCATTTTGATAATCACCTTCATAAAAAAAATTTACGCCCTGTTTAAAATATACCGGAGAATTTTGAGTTATTTTGTCATTATATATTAATATAGTTAATATACAAGGCACTACAACCGTCAAAATGACTAATAAATATTTTAAAGGCTTTTTCATATACTATTCTTTATCCGTCTATAATAATACAATACCAAACTCATAATCAGAAAACAATGACTCTGTTTCTTCCGGTTTTCTTTGCTTCATATAATGCTTTATCTGCTTGCTGTACAAAAGCATTGGCGGTTAAATCAGAACTATACATACACACACCGATACTGACAGTTACCTTTATATCAGGAATCCCGTTTATACCTGCTTCTTTGATACTGATTTTTGAGTCTTCAACAACTTTTCGCAATCTTTGAGCAACCGCTGTCGCTTCTTGAAGCTTTGTTTGGGGTAATATTATAAAAAATTCTTCGCCTCCGTATCTGCACGCTATATCATATTCTCTTAATTCATTCTTTATTATTTCGGAAATACTCTTTAACACAATATCACCGGCTGCGTGTCCATATGTATCATTCACTTTTTTAAAATAATCTACATCCGCCATCATTGCACATAACGGAGTATTATTTCTATTTGCATTAGCTACTTCTTGTTTTAACCTTAACTCAAACTGCCTTCTGTTATTTAAACCGGTTAATGCGTCTAATGTTGCGTATTGTAATACTTCAGCGTATACGTTAGCTCTTTGTATCGTTAATCCTGACTGTCTTGATAATTGTACCAAATAATCTATATCTTTCTGCAAAAGTTTTTCTATATTACTGTTTGCCGCTATTGCTCCAAGTATCGTTCCTTCACTTACCAACGGAAATAACCCTGTTTTTTTATCATCCGATAATAAATATTCTGTTTTGGCATTAATTTTTTTTAAAAGTTTATGAACAGTTTCCTCTTTACAAGCATTTGGCCATACCAATTTATATTCATTATCCTGATATATAAATATATATATTAAGTGCGAAGATATAAATCTGTCTATCATTTCTCCTATCATTGGAATTATATATGACAATTCATACTGACTTTCTATTATTTTTGCAATATCTTTCATTGCTTTATAGAAATTCAGGCTTACTTCCATTTGCTCATTTAATATATAATTTATTATTGCGCCGGAGATTAATTTTGATGCTATATTCAAAAGTGAGAAAAAATCTCTCGTATATGTCATCTTTTGGGCATCTGTTTTTAATAGCCCAAAAACCTCATTATTCGCAACTAACGGATATATTATCGTATTATTTTCAGATTTTAATTCTGATATAAAATATTGTTCTTCTTCTATTATTTCACAGTCAAATTCGTGTTCATTAAAATAAAATTTATTTCCGTTAAATACCGATAGATTTCCGTATATATAATTAATTTCTTCTTCTTTTGTTTTTTCGTCATATAATTTCATATCCTGACCAAAAGTTTTTAATAACATTGAGTTATTGTCCCAAATTATAATTTCGGTTTTTTGGATATTTAAATATGTTTGAAATAACTTATTTATTGACAAAATTACTTTTGAGGGTGATATCTTTTTTGATATCACATTTGATAATTTACATAAAAATTCTATATTATCCGTATTATTCAGCATATCTAAATTTCTTCAAATTGTTTTTTATAATTACATTTTAAAAGTTCTTTCATATTGAAATCTTTTTGATTTTCAACAAGTACTTTTCCGTTTTTATAAACTATATTACCTTCAGATAAAGAATTTAATCCGTCATATTCCTTCAGATAATCGTAACCGCCCTCATTGAGAATTCTTCTTTTTATTTCGTTAACAATACCGAAAACATACTTGTTTTTTGTATCATCACCGTAATAATCCATTAACATAATTGTTTTTTCAAGTTCATCAAGTGCTTCTTTATTTAATTTCATACTTCTTAGCAGTAAAGCCATATTGTAGTGTGCTTCAAAGCTTTCTGGTCTTATATTAATTGCTTCGCAATATTTTTCACCCGCCTGTGTGTAGTCGCCAAGCAGATGAGAAGTTAAAGCGAGATTAAAAGTGTTATCATAATCATTTTTCAGATATTTTTCGGCTTTTTTATATGAATCTTGAGCTTTTTTTAAGTATTTTACGGCTATTAAAGATTTATCGCCCATATACACAGACTTGCCTCTATATGCCAGACCCATATTGTAATATGCAAGCCCTTTATTTATTTGTGTCGGTTTTTTATTATCATAAACAAACGGTATATTTACCGTGAAAGGATTTGCATTTGTTATTCTTCCGTATTCCTGTATTGCTTTATCATAATCAGCCATTTTCTCTGAAAGAATTATACCTAAATCCATTCTGCATGCAATAAAATTCGGGCTGAATCTTAATGCATTTTCGTACGCATTTACCGCTTCATAATAATTTTCAAAACTTACATATATATTTCCCAAATTACAGCTTGCTCTGGAATGCCCCGGATATCGAAGTAAGGCTGCCTTATAGTAATCTATTGCCTTTTGGTAATGTTCTTTTTTATATTCCTTATCACCTTTATTGACATAATAATAGCCTACACATTTATTATATTGTACAAAATACCAATCCCGATAAAAGTACAATGATGCAATAAAAGCAATGAAAAGTAGAAATATAAATACTTTTGTAATTCTTAACTTAAGAAGTTTTATAATTAAGTTCAAGATTTTACCTCATAATTAAGTATCAATATTTGTGGCATAAACAGCATTTTGTTCGATAAAATCACGTCTTGGCTCAACATTATCGCCCATTAATACATCAAATAACTGGTCGGCATGAGCCGCATCTTCGATTGTAACTTTTAGTAACGTTCTGTTTGCAGGATCCATAGTAGTTTCCCATAATTGTTGAGGCATCATTTCTCCAAGTCCCTTAAACCGCTGGATGCCAACACCTTTTTTGCCTCGTTCTTCTATAATTCTCTGCAATTCCGTAAATGAAGTTACCGTCAAATCTTCACTACCCGTATTTAAATTCAATGATTTTTCTTCTTCAAACAAGAAATCTCTTATCAACGGATATGTTGATTTTATTTTATTATATTCCGATGACTTAATCATACTTGCAGTAATGGCAACAGGCTCAATACCCTCACCAAGTTCAACTTTAATTGAATATTTACCTGTTTCTAAATTTTGTTTTAATGATACCGAATAATCTTTAGCTTCAACAATTCCGTAATTTTCGGCATGATCTTTTATATAATGCTGTAAATATGCCAAAATTTCTTCTATTCTGCTTTGGTTATCAAAATCTTCTTCTTTGATATCCGCTCTTACTAACCCTCTTATTACAACAGACGGAACTGCGTTTATAATCGGACTGTTAAATGAATTATAATATCCCGACATATTACCGATTAAAGTTACAAGCTCCGTATTTGCAATAACTTTATCTTTGGAATTATCACACAAGGTTAAACCGATTGTTCCTCTTTCTCTGAGTGTTTTATCAAGAGCTCTGTCATCATATAGATATTCGGAATTTTTACCGATGGTCAGTTTATATAACGGAGGCTGAGCTATATAAATATACCCGTTATCTATCAACGGCTTTGCATATCTGAAAAAGAAAGTTAATAATAATGTTCTGATATGTGCACCGTCTACATCGGCATCGGTCATAAAAATTATTTTATGATATCTGAGTTTTTCAATATTAACATCTTCTTCATTTTTGCTGATATTAATACCTATTGCCTGTATTAAAGATTGGATTTCATTATTACCGTAAATTTTATCAAGCCTTGCACGTTCAACATTTAAGATCTTACCTCTTAAAGGAAGAATAGCCTGAAACATTCTGTTTCTGCCCTGTTTTGCACTACCGCCTGCGGAATCTCCCTCTACTATGTACAGTTCACATTTTTCGGGTTCTCTGTTTGAACAATCCGCAAGCTTGCCTGGTAGAGTTGAATTTTCAAGCACCGATTTTCTTCTTGTTAAATCTCTTGCTTTTCTTGCTGCTTCTCTGGCTCTTTGAGCTTGTAATATTTTTTCTATAATAAGTTTGGCATATTTGGGATTAAATTCAAGCCATTCTTGGAATTTTTCCTTTACCACATCATTAACCGCACTAAGCGCCTCGGTATTACCGAGTTTTTCCTTTGTCTGTCCTTCGAATTGAGGTTCGCTCAGCTTAACGCTTACTATTGCGGTTAAACCCTCTCTAACATCATCCCCCGTAACATTAGGATCAGAATCTTTAAGTAAATTATTTTTTCTTGCATAATCATTTAATACACGTGTAATAGCATTTCTGAATCCCGTAAGGTGAGTTCCGCCCTGATGAGTATTTATGTTATTAGCAAAACTTAATACCGATTCATTATATGCATCAGTATATTGAAGTGCTATTTCAACCGCAATTCCGTCAATTACTTTTTCCATATAGACGGGCTGTTCAAACATTACGTTTTTATTTTTGTTTAAAAACTCAACATAACTGCCTATACCGCCTTCATAATGAAATTCTTCGGTTTTTTCGGTTTTTGCATCCGTAAAAGTTATTTTTAATCCTTTATTTAAAAATGCCATTTCTCTCAAACGGTTACAAATAACTTCCCTATCCATAACGGTTGTTTCTTTAAATATCTCAGGATCGGGCCAAAATGTTGATTTGGTACCTGTTTTTTCGGTTTCCCGAATTTTTTCAACAGGGCCAGTGGGTTCGCCCCTCATATATTCCTGACGGTGAACAAAACCGTCTCTTGATACTTCCACTACCATTTTTTCAGATAAAGCATTAACAACTGAAGCACCTACACCATGAAGTCCGCCTGATACTTTATATCCGCCGTCGCCGAATTTTCCGCCCGCATGAAGTACCGTATGTACTATTTCTAATGCGGATTTTCCTGACTCGGGTTTAATATCAACGGGGATTCCTCTGCCGTCATCTTCTACCGTTACGCTCTCATCCGTATTAATTGTTACTTTTATGTGTTTACAATAACCTGCTAAAGATTCATCTATTGAATTATCTACTATTTCATATACACAGTGGTGCAATCCTCTTTGGCTTGTTGACCCTATATACATCCCGGGTCTCAGCCTTACTGCTTCTAATCCTTCCAATACTCTTATATTACTTGCATCATAATTATTAGTTTGTGTTGTCATGTCTTATCCCCAACTCTACTTCTCTTCTATATTTTACTACAAAATTACCATCTATGCCAACTTATTACTAATCTTTATGCTAAAATATCTTTACCATGAATTACATTAAGATTAATACTGATGAACAAATCAAAAGCTTAGCTTCTTTAGCCTCTGAAATATGGCATGAATATTGGCCTTGTTTGCTATCTGCCGACCAAATTAATTATATGGTTAAAAAATTCCAATCTTATGAAGCAATAAAACATCAATTGGATTTTGAAAATTATATTTATTATATTCTTGAAAATGACAATAATTTTATAGGCTATTTTGGCGTAAGCATTAAAGAAGATTATTTGTTTCTATCAAAACTCTATATTAAGAAAGATTATAGACATAATGGCTACGGGAAAATTGCTTTTGATAAGATAAAACTGATTACAAAAGAATACAATAAAACATCAATACAACTTACCGTAAATAAATATAATAAAAATACAATAAAAGCCTATGACAGATGGGGATTTAAAACCATTGATGCCGTTGTAACGGATATAGGACAAGGCTTTGTTATGGATGATTATATTATGGAGTATGTGTTAAAAGAAGATTAAACTAAGTCCCATAATAAGCATACCGGATACAATACCTATAATAACATGGTGGTTTTCACCATATTCTCTTGCGAGCGGTAAAAGTGTATCAAAAGACAGATACACCATAATTCCCGCAACTGCGGCAGTAGTTATTCCGACAGTCGGGGCAGGTAATAACGTCTTTAAAAGTACTACACCTATAAGACCTCCGACAGGCTCCGAAATACCTGATAAAAACGTATATAATATAGCTAACCGTTTCTTCCCCGTTGCATGGAATATCGGAAGTGCAATAGCAATACCCTCAGGAATATTGTGTATTGCAATAGCTATTGCAACAGGAATACCCAATAAAATATCTTCACTTGATACAAGAAAAGTTGCCATACCTTCGGGGAAATTGTGCAGCGTAACGGCTAAAGCCGTTATTAATCCGGCTCTTTTAATTCTGTGTCTTTGTGCACAGTGGGTATTTGTTGTCAAAAAATCCGATTCAATATGATCGGGGATAAAATAGTCAATTAATACCGCAATGATTATTCCGATTAAAAATCCTGAAAAGGTAAATGCTTTTGCGGTTACAGTATTATAATATTGACTTAACATCATCGGAGCTTCAGCCATTAATTCACTCAAGCTCACATATACCATTACTCCTGCCGAAAATCCCAGCCCTACGGACAATGCCTTTAAGTTATTACGTTTTACAAAAAAAGTTATAAAACCGCCCAATAACGTTGACATACCTGCAAAAAGGGTTAATATTAAAGGTAGAAAATAATTACTCATAGATATATCCTAGCACAAAAAAATTTTTCTATACTTTTTTGCCTGTCGTTTGGTATAATTTTTTTATGAGAAATAATTTTATTGCAAATGATAATATTCTATTTTCTTTAAATGAAAAAAAGGAGTTTTTTAATTCCTTTTATTATATGTATAAATCAGGTTTACCCGTTATTGAAATTTTCCGCTCATTAATAAATTCTTCAAGTTCAATAAAAATAAAACAATTTTGTTCGATAATCCTAAATAATATAGAAAACGGAGATTCAATAAAGGAAGCTTTTAAAGGTTATAGTGAAGTATTGGGTATAGCATATACAACTCTTCTTACGGCAGGCGAAGAAGCCGGCAAATTGGAAGATGTTTTATCAGGCATTTTGGATGCTTTAAACAGAGAAGAGGATATTAAAAATAAAATTATATCTTCCGTTTCATATCCTGCCTGTATATTTTTTCTAGCTATCGGTGTATGGTTATTATTTAAATTTTTTATACTGAAAATATTCGCTTCTATTGGTGAAGATATCAATATTCCGTTATTAGCCATTAGTGCAATAATTAAAATTGTAATTGTATACGGCATTATTCTGGGTGTATTAGCTTTTATATTTTTTAATAAAAAGTTTTTGAGAAAATTTTTGGATTTCATTTCCAGTTTAGTCATCTTTTCAAATTTAATGAAAAACTTTTATTTTTTGAACTTTTTTAATGTAATGGCATTGGCTTATGAATCGGGGATTATGGCTTCAGAGGCATTATATCTAGGTAATTCCGTTATTAAACTGCCCAAAGTGAACATAAAATTAAGAAATGCTCAAAAATCGGTTCAACACGGTTCTACAATTTCTAAAGCACTTGCAGCTTCAGGAGTATTTCCAGGTTCTGATATTTCGCAAATATCAGCAGGTGAGCAAGCCGGTGAACTGGATAAAATATTTAAAGTTCTCTCACATAACTATGAAAATAAACTTAATCTTGCTTTAAAATCATTGCTGAAATTAATAGAACCTCTGCTTATTCTTTTAATAGGTATATTCGTAGCCTATATTGCAGTAAAGGCATACAGTTCTTACTATTCAGCAATATTTTCAATGCTTTAAACTGTCAATAGCTGATTTTACCTGTTCTACGCTTATATTTTTAAGACAGGCTTTATTATTAGGGCATTTATTGCTTTTTGAACACGGAGCGCAAGCAACATCTGATTTTAGTAGAATATTACCATCACCTAATGCTTTCCACTTTTCAAACGGCATCGGGCCATATATTCCTATAACTTTTGTTCCCACCGCTGACGCCATATGCAATGTACCCGAATCATTCCCTATAATAAATTCCGATTGTTTTAAAATATACAGACTATCTTTTATATTTACCTGTGAACATAAATTAATAGGCGTTATTTTCAATTCTTCCTTGTAGGGAATATTTTCATATACCTCTTTATCACTCGGCGCGCCTATAAATATTACCTGCATATTTTTTTTATTTGAAAGATACTCTATTATTCTTGCATAATTATTTATATCCCATTCTTTATTTTCATTAGATGCGGCAACATTTACCGTTACTTTGGGTATTGTATTATTCAAATTATTTTTTATAAACAATTCTTCAACTCTGCGTTTCGTTTCTTCATTTATCCATGCTTCAAGATAGGTATCTTTTATTTCAATATTATCCGATTTTAAAACATCTAAAAAACATAAAGACTCATGCTTTTGAGTATCATAAGCCACTTTTTTTGTTAACAAAAACCCTCGATTTTCTGTATCAAATCCTATGCGTTCTTTTATACCGGCATAAAAACATAATAAAGCACTTGATAGAGAACGTTTTAAAACGTATGCCTTATCATATTTCTGTTTTCTTAATTCAAATACATAATGCCAAAATGATTTTGTTCTTCCTTCGCCATTTTCATATTTATGTTTTCTTGTTGTATCAAAATATATAAAATTATTAACATACGGACAATCTTCTATTACTTCACCCGAGTTTGGAGCAACAAGCATATCTATTTGAGCATCGGGATTTGCGTACCTTAAATTTCTTAAAAAAGGTACCGTTAATATCATATCACCTATAAATCTGTATCTGACAACAAGAATTTTTTTCATGTTCCGCACACTTCTCTTAAATCCATATAGGCTTTTAACTTTAATGCGTAAAATTTAACGGGCAATTCTATATCATCTATTATATCAACCAATTTTACAGCATCTTTTTCAGTTGTAACTATATATTCAACATTTTCTTCCTGCGCATAATGTATAATCTTAGATATATCATCAGGTTCATAAACATGATGATCTTCAAATTCAAGTACGGCAATAAGTTTATAATCATTTTTTAGAAAATCATAAAATCCTGCCCCCTGTCCGATAGCTGAAAAAGCCATTATTTTTGTTTCTTTGGGTAATTGTTCACCCGTTATAATATTATAAGAATAGTCAGGTACTATTTTACATAAGTATGTATCTTTTTTGTAGCGCTTTTTTATATAATCACAGTATTTTAACGCATTTTTTGAATCATAACTTTTATTCACTACAATGATTTTATTTGCCCGTTTAATATTTGATAAATCTTCTCTTAAAGGACCTGCGGGCAATAAATATCCGTTCCCAAATCTGTTTTTTGCATCAATAAGCAATATATCCAAATCCCGCTTCATTTTTCTGTGCTGAAATCCGTCGTCCATTATGATTACATCGGGATTATATTGTTCTTTAATAAATTTTTCCGCCTTAACTCTATTTGCACAAGTTACAACAAGTGCCCCCTTACAATTATCGCTAAGCCATACAGGCTCATCACCTGCCTTTGTTGCTTTATATAAAGCACCTGAACCATCCGATATTAAATTCGGTTCTTTATTGGACATTTTTGAACCATATCCTCTTGATATTATGGCTGTCCTTTTATTTAATCCCAAAAAATATTTTGCTATTTCTGCCGTAACGGGTGTTTTACCCACTCCGCCAGTTGTTATATTCCCTATTGACACTACATAGCTTTTTGAGGTATATGCCCGTATAAGTTTTATATCATAAAGCTTATTTCTTATACCTGTTGCTATAC
This sequence comes from Candidatus Gastranaerophilales bacterium, assembly GCA_947624645.1. Classification (GTDB taxonomy): domain Bacteria; phylum Cyanobacteriota; class Vampirovibrionia; order Gastranaerophilales; family Gastranaerophilaceae; genus Avigastranaerophilus. The sequence continues at coordinate 15,120 of CANQLG010000001.1, read as the reverse complement.
CGTATGCTATACCGATAACACGCAAAAGATTTACTATTATCTTTTCTTGTATTGTTAAGTCTTTTTTATAATGAAGTTTTGATATAAATAGTTTCATAATTGACCTAGAATAACAGTCTGAAAATTAAAAATCTTTTATTTAATTTTTCCGAAAACTTCTTTAAATTTTCGGATGTAACATTTATATCATCCATCGTCTGTTTAAGTTTTTCCTCATCCTCTGTTGCATAATTGACTGTGTCTAATGTTATTGTCAACTTGTCGAGTGCTGTATTTAATTTACATACTGATTCTTTTAAATATTCTTTTAGTTTGGCATCTTTTGACATGTCATTAATATAACTTGATAATTCCGCAATATTTTTTGCGGTTATATCTATATTATTAAGCGTTGACTTGGTTTGAGGATCTTCCATCAATGTTGATATATTATTTGATAATCTTTCAAAAGATTGGGTTGCATTTGCAACGGTTTGAGTAAAGTTCTCATCACCTGTTAATTTGTTAATATTGTCGGTAAGTGTTATTAATCTGTCAGAAAGCTGATTTGCACTATCCGATAACATTTGAAGTTCCACTTTTGAAAGTTCTATTAATTCTTGAGCTTTTTCCATTGTATTATTTGCATTTTCAGTTAAAGCATTAACATTATATGCAGATTCTTGCAATTCTTTTATAACATCATCAGATAAAAGCATTGAAATTCTTTCATTTGTTTCTATCAAAGATTCTGCGCTTCTTACCTGTAAATCCAGAAAATCAGCTATTCTCATTGGCTCTATCACTGTATAAGGCGAATCCGTTGTCGGATATGGTATTTCTATTTTTTCTTTTGGTACAAGTCTTAACTTATTTGTGTTATTGTCTTTAATTATTTGTCCTTCAAGATTTTCAGGAGTTATTAACCCCGGCAAATCCACTATATATTTTATTTTATATGTATTTTTAGTTTTTATATTTTCTTTAATAATTATTGGAAGCATATCAGTTTCAACAATTTCTATTTTTTTAATTAAACCGATATCATAATATTTTTGGTCAAGCATCATTTCAACTTTATCATCAGCATGAAGAATCAATGATTTACCATTGTCAGGTATATATATTACTTTTTCTCTGGGCGGTGTTATTTCCAAGAACTGCTCACCTATTATACCGGATTGCTGTATGGATATTTCAGAGGCTTTCGGTATTTCTATACCCGGTTCTGTTATTACAAATTTAACCTCAACCGAACTTTGATTAGCATCCATTTTAGGTTTAATTTCTTCAACCTGACCTATTCTGACTCCCATCATTTGTACGCCGCTGCCGGAACGCATTCCGTTTACATCTTTAAAATTTACCGTTATTCTTTCCGCACTTGATATTGCCTTACCTTTTACCCATAACACCGTAAAAAGCAATATAATTATTGCGGAGATTGCTAATATTCCAACTTTAAATGATGATGAGAATTTCATATTTTTCCTTTTGTTATATATTTTACACTAAAAATTTAAAAATCAGAAGCGGCAATTTTCATCGGTCCTTCTATCGTTGCTGACACAAATTGCTTGGTATACGGATTATCCTGTCTGAGAAGATCATCGGGAGTGCCTCTGAATACTATATGACCCCCATATAACATTATTAGTTTATCCGAACATCGCTTAATTGTTGACATTTGATGTGTAACTACTATTGAAGTAGCTTTTGTTTCATCTCTTAACCTTAATATATAATCTTCGATTACCGTTGAAGCAATGGGGTCTAAGCCTGCCGTAGGTTCATCATACAATATATATTTGGGTTTTGTTATAATTGCTCTTGCTAAACTTACCCTTTTTTGCATACCGCCTGATAATTCATGCGGAAATTTATCTTCTATTCCGGGTAAACCCACCGTATTTAAACTTTTTGCAACCAGTTCTTTTAATTGTGATTTTGTATAAAGATGTTTAAATTCTTTTCGTTCCTGAAGTGCAAAAGATATATTATCAAATACATTCAATGAATCAAATAAAGCGGAATACTGGAAAACCATTGCAACATCGCCTTCATCAATATTTATTTTACCCGAATCGGCATTTAATAATCCGCATAATATTTTTAAAACAGTACTCTTACCTGAGCCGGAAAATCCCACGATAGAAAGTATTTCACCTTGGTCTACCTTGAATGAAATATTATCCAATACTTTCTTTCCGTCAAATTCTTTTGTTAAATTTTCAACATTTATAGACATAATATCCTTCTTCTTTTAAAAATAAAATGCGGCAGCAAAAATGCCGTCTATTATTACTATTGCAACAAATGACCATACAACAGCCTTTGTTGTTGCCAAACCGACACCTTTAGCACCGCCTTTGGCATCATATCCGCAGCTTGAGCTGATAAGACTTATACATCCACCAAAACATGCCGATTTTAAAAGCATTATATTGATATCTCTTATATATAATCCCTGCCATACCGACATTACATAGCAAAGCCAAGTTACATCTTTTGCCGCTGCCATTGATGTTAATCCGCCTGCTATTATCCCGAATGCAGATGATATAATTACTACAAACGGCATCATTATTGCACCTGCAAGTACTCTCGGTAAAAACAAATATTTAAACGGTGATACCCTTAATACTTTCATTGCATCGATTTGGTCGGTTACACGCATTGTTGCAAGTTCACTTGCCTGAGATGAGCCTATCATTGAAATTATTGCAAAGCCTGACATTATTACCCCGACTTCTCTTACCATCGTCAATGCTATCAATAATCCGATATAGTCTTTTCCGCCCTGTTTTACCATCTCGGGAGCCACCTGCATTGCTAATATTATTGCCGTCATTGATACTATCGATAAAGTTATCGGCAATGAATCAACCGCAAATCTTGATGCCTGCTCTATTACCTGCCTAAAATTAATCTGAAACGTAAACAAATATTTTAATACTTGTATAAGTTGATAGGCTATGTTTCCAAATGTTTCAAAAAACTCTTTTACATGACTTAAAAACATCAGAAACAACTGATATGTTATTGTTTGTTTTAAATACATTTGTATATTTGCCATAAATGTATTTTACAATAAATTAGTAAATTTAACTACAAACACTCTTAAGGTTTTTTTACTTTTTCTTCTTCGGTTAATTCTTTTTCAAACGCCGTTTTAAGTATTCTTGAACCGATATAAACCGCCGTGCCTATGGCAATAACCGCACCGGTCGTACCGAGAAATGATAACCCTATACCGGCAGCAAGTGCCGATAAAATAACTCCTACCTGAAACGAAGTATCGGCTTTATCTTTTAATTTTGCTTCCTGTCTTGCCATTTCACTCATATCAGGTTTTGTGGCCTTTACCAATTGGTCTTGAGTAAAATTATTTTTTGCGGCAAAAGTAGGTGCTTGCGTTGTTACACGACTTTGAAATATTGCAGGCGCCATGGATTCCAATTTATTTATTCTGCTCTTTACCTCAAATATATCTTTCGTAAGTTTTTTATCCAAAACAACTCTATCGACGCTCCTTCTGTCTTGACCGGAACGTCTTTCTATTGCTACGGGTATATTTTGCTTTCTTCTGTCTTCGCTTTTCTGATATTGAGGATACAGACTTGCTATTTTATATGTGTCCATTCAGTTTTACCTTTGCTATTATAAAACCTATAATTATTTTTTTTTGCGAGCAACTCTTATTTATTGTAAAATTTTTTAAATTTTTTATCAATATTTTCCTTTTGTCAACTTTATATAAATATACTAATTGAAAATAATTATGGAAATTTCCGCAAATACAATAAGTAATATAACACAAGCAAAGCAAATCCCTGCTTTAGCAAAACAGACAGGTACATTTCGAGCTGAAAACTCAACGGAATTATCTTCAATCGATTCTGTCGGTTCTTCTTTAGTTAATACAAATTTGCCTGTTTCTTATACTAAAATAGCCGAAATCCAAATCCCCGGATTGGATAAAAATGCTTGTATTTATAAATTATCTAACGGGCAAAAAGTTGTTATCTGCCCCAAAAAAGGGCGCACTTTTATTAAAACAACTTATAATGTCGGCTCTTTAAATGAATCTGAATCCAATAGGGGCATAAGCCATTATATTGAACATAATCTTTTTAACGGCAGTAAAGGTATTAACCCCGGTGAATATAACAGTATCCTTTCCCAAATGGGCGGTTATACCAACGCTTCTACGTTTTTAAACTTTACGGATTATTATTTATCTTTGCAATTATTACACCCTGATTCTCTCGAAAAAGCTATTCAACTTAATGCTGCTTTGACACAGTTCCCTACTTTCCCAAATGACCAGCTTGAGCGTGAAAAAGAACCAGTCAAATCCGAAATAGATCAAGATAGAGATATTCCTGATTTTATTTCAGAAAATATTATAATAAAAAATCTTTTCGGGATTTCTTCCGATTCTTTTGATTTAACGCTGGGTACTAAAGATAACATTAATTCATTTAACCGAGATAAAGTTCTTGATTATTTTGATACTTGGTATACTCCCGATAATGCCGTTACAGTTATTACAGGCGATGTTGATACGAATGAAACCATTAAACTTGCTGCAAAATATTATAATAAACAAAATAATTATTCTAAAATTAATCAAAGAAGTTATCAGCCTCTTAATTATCTTCAACAAACAAAAAGAACTGATATCATTATGCCAAACTCAACAGATTCAAATATTTCTATGGGATTTGCAGTACCTGAAGGCACATCAAAATCCGATATTAAAAAATTAAATGTTCTTTTGGCTTTGCTCGGATCTAATAATTCAAGACTCTCTAAAATACTTGATAAATATGGTATTTCTCCTCAAATTTCTATGTTTGATATCCAAAATAAACCTGATAGTGCTAAATATATTAACTTTAAATTAAATGCTTCAGAAGAAAACCTTGAAGAAATTTTGCAAATATTGTATCAGGAATTATCTTTTATTGCCAATTATCCGCCATCTTCCATGGAATTAGACAGTATTAAATCTAAATTACTTTATGATATAAATAATTCTTCGGAAAACTCTGAAATGCTTAATCAAACTTTAACCGATATGGTTAAAGGAAACGACTTAAATTATTATAACGATTATTATCAAATTATTAATACCATTACACCTAATGAGATTTCTGATGTAGCAAGACGTTTTCTGGATTTAAATAAAACCGCAATTTGCGTATCTCACTCAAAAGAAGCTACTCCTAAATCCATAAATGATAATTATAATAATAAAAATTCCGCATATAAAGTGTCATTTGGGGCATCTTTTTCGCCTAAAGATTCTATAACGGAAGAAGTTCAAAAAATCAGAGATTTTACATTGCCTAATAACGTTCAAACTAAATTTGTACCATGCTCAAACAACGTAAAATCTTCTTTTGTAATGTCATATAATACCGATGAATTAAATGATACACCATCTGCTGCTTTTGATATTTTAAGTATTATACTTTCACGAGGCAGTGCTTATAAATCCAATGATGTTATGGAAAATATCAAAAATTTAAGGGACTTTAATTTTAATTTCACCGTTTCTCCGGACGGAATAATGGCACATGCCAATTTTTATCAAAAAGATGCAATTGATGCCATTAACTTATTTAAGGAAATTATATCCGCTCCGAATTTCAGCAATCAGGAGTTCGAACGTGCTAAACAGATTGTTAAAAATAAGATTCTTGCCGAAAATAAATCTCCCAATACTAAATTATTAACGGAATTACTGCCTGATATTAAATCTCATGCATCTAAAGAACAAAAACTTAATGAACTTGATAAATTAACACTTGCTGATATTCAAAATTTATATACAAGAATTTTTTCGACATCTCAAGTAAGAACAACTGTCAGTGCCCCTGTTGATACAAATCCCGCATTATATGACTTATACAATAGCTGTTTTGCAAACGGTTTTTATGCTTCTCGTCCTGTTTCTCAAGAGAAATCTGCTTCATATAATATTTATAAACCTAATAATCATGAGAAAATACTTAAGGATATTGAAGATAATTCACAAGCTAAAATTGTAAAAGCATATAAATATAAATATTCCGAAAATATAGATGATATCGCTAAAATTGAATTATTAAATATAATTCTGGGTGATGGAATGGATTCAAGATTATTTCAGGATTTAAGAGTTAATCAAAAATTAGCATACCACGCAGCCTCTTCACTTTGTAAGATTAAAGATACGGGTATGCTGATTTTAGATGTGGCAACAACTACCGAAAGTCCTGACCCAAAAGAGGGCTCTCCCGAAAACATTACTAAAGCACTTAACGGATTTGACCGTAACATTGAAGCTTTAAAAACTACACCTGTTTCACAAAAAGAGCTTGATGTCGCTAAAAATATTTTCAAAACATATATTCTTAACGACTTTGAAACTTCAGATTCAAAACTTTTATCTTTCCACTCATCCGGCAATTCTCCATACAATAATCATTATAAAGAAGCTTTAATTGATGCAATAGATAAAGTAAGCATTGAAGATATTAAATCAGCTGCAAATTATGTATTTAATAATCCTCCTGTTACTTCAATCGTTGCAAGCCAAAATACTTTTAATGCATTAAAACTATAAAAAAAAAAGAGGTTTTTAGACCTCTTTTTTATAATTTAACAAAACTATAATAAGCTATTTCTTTAAGAATTCCGGAATATCCAAAATGTTATTAGCAAAATCAGCTGCTGCTTTAGATATTTTCGGAGAAGGATTATTAGCATTATTAGAACCGCTAAACAAATCCATAGCGCTTAATGACTTTTCTTCTTCTTTTTGTGCAAAAGCATCAACTTGATTTTTCTTTAATTCAAATCCTGTTGCAATAACGGTGATTTGAATTTCACCTTGTATTCTGTCATCAATAACAGCACCAAAGTGAACTGTTGCATCTTCAGATACAGCTTCATGGATAACTTGAGCTGCGTCGGCAACTTCGTATAATGTCATATCAGGGCCGCCTGTTACGTTCATTATAATACCCGTTGCGCCATTTATTGATGTTTCAAGCAACGGTGAATTAATAGCCGATTTAGCTGCTTCAAGAGCTCTGCCCTCACCTGTACCTCTGCCGATACCCATAAGTGCAGAACCTGATGATTCCATTACACTTCTTACATCCGCAAAGTCTACGTTTATCATGCCGGGTACGGTAATAATATCAGATATACCCTGAACACCTCTTAAAAGAACTTCGTCTACTACTTGGAAAGCTTCTCTCATTGTTGCTCTTCTGTCAATAACTTCAAGCAATTTATCATTAGGGATAACAATCAGGGCGTCAACTGTTTCTTTTAATTTTTCAATCCCTTGGATTGCCTGATTCATTCTTTTTTTGCCTTCAAAACTGAACGGTTTTGTTACCACACCGATAGTTAAGGCACCTAATTCTTTTGCTATTCTTGCTACTACGGGAGCTGCTCCGGTACCTGTTCCGCCGCCCATGCCTGCTGTTACAAATACCATATCAGCTTTTCCGATAGCATTAACTATATCATCTCGGGTTTCTTCGGCTGATTTTTCACCTTTTTCAGGGTTTCCGCCGGCACCCAAGCCGTTTGTTAATTTACTGCCGATTCTTACTTTATGTTCTGCCAATGACATTTCGAGCACTTGTACGTCTGTATTCATTGCCCAAAATTCTACACCTGCCAAACCGGCTTTTATCATTCGGTTTACGGCATTGCCTCCACCTCCGCCTACTCCGATAACTTTTATATCAGCAGGATTTGCGCCTGTATAACTTGTTGTTTCGTTATTGTTATTTTCTTTCTTGCCAAAAATATCCGGAACAAAATTTTCCACTTATCCGCCCTCTTTTTTATTCTATTACTTATTATATATTTACATAGTATTGTAAATAATTTAAATAGTAAAGCAAAAAGCATTAAAATATTATAGAATTTTAATTTATGTTTATTTTTGTTAACTTTTGTTCTTACTTAAATTTATAATTCTTTATTTGACATACCGATTATATTTGCGGCTTCTGTCAAATTTTTTGCTAAAGCTTGATATACCTCTGTCCTTTCGCCGTAGGGTACTGCCGTATTTACTAATTCATCAACATTTTGATTTATGTTATTAAGACTTTCCACCGTATTTTTTATTTTACGTGTTTTTTGTTTAAGAAAAAAATAATTTATTAACGGAACGGATTTTAGCATTTTTACTATTTTTGGCTTTATCGGATTACTTTTTTGTTCTATAAAAAAATTTCCGTCTGGTTTTGTTGATTTTATTTCTTCTGTTTCATCGGGAAAGTATTCGCTATCTATTGTATTTAAACGCTTACTGCGTCTTTTTTTCTTGGCGGGAACATTTGTTTTTATTTTCGGCTGTTGCACAAATTCACTCATAAATACGTTTGTACTATATATTTGAGGGTCGCTTTCCACAGACATATTTATATTATTACCCGTATTTTTAGGGTAAAAATTCACAGGATTATTATAATTACTCGCAGATATTTCCATACATTTTCCCTTATTGTAAATTATAATAGGGATAAATGTTTTTTTGCCCGTTTAAATATATGATTTTAAGTCGGGATATTTTTCCGTCAACATTTGCATTTCTTCTTGCGTTATATTTGTTTCTTTTATCGACTTTATCATATTTTCCCGATATTCCGATTTATATTCATCCTTTATCATACTGTAATAGTATAAAAGATTATGTATTTTATATGTCAGAAAATCATATCTCAAAATACCGTACGTATTTGTTTCTTTCATAAGATTTTCTACTGTATTAAATATTTCAATATGGTCAATTAGTCTTTTATTATTGTCCGATAGTATACTTCCCTCTCGGTTAAATCTGTATACATACAGCTTTTCTCTTATAAAAAATATCCGCTCTGCTGTTAAAAGTGAACCAAAAATAACCTTATGATCTTCAAAATCAAGCCCTTCAGCAAATTCTATATGATTTTTATCAAATAATTCTTTTGTATATAGTTTATTCCAAACACACATCGGATAACTGAACGGAGATAAATCACGCCAGTTAAATATCTTATCATCGGGAATATTTTCAAAATTCGCATCCACAAAATACGGAAATGGTGCATTAACAGCATTTTTTTCATCATAGCCGTCAGGCATACACATTGCTATATCTAAATTCTTCTCTTTTATTAAATTATACAGGCGTTCAAACATATTAGGTTTAACCCAATCATCAGGATCTACAAACCCTATACATTCGCCTGTTGCCAGTCTTAAGCCGTCATTTCTTGCCGCACCCGTTCCTTTATTTTCTTTATGTATTACTTTTATTCTTGAATCTTTTTGTTTATACTCTTCTAATATTTCATAACAATTATCAGTTGAACCGTCATCAACACATATTATTTCTATTTCTTTTAATGTCTGGTTAATTAAGCTGTCTAAGGCTTGGCTTAAATATTTACCGACATTATAAACAGGAAGAATAACGGAGACTTTCGGTCGTTGAATATCGGTTGTTAATGTTTCCGTATTCAAAATTTCTTCCGGCTTCTCTTCTTTTTTTTGTCTTTTTTTTAGGTGAAGTTTCTTTGCTATTTTTTTATTAAAATTTATTATTCTTTTAAACGGTTTTAATTGTTCCTCATAGATTTTTTTTTGTTCGGCTATATATAAACTCATGGCTTCTTCTTGCACTTTGAATTTATCCTCTTGAGCCTTTAGCATCTCTTCATAGCCTTGTTTTAATTTTGCCGTTTCTTCTTCAAAATGTTTTACATGCCATTGTTCGGTCTGATGCCTGCGGTTTATTATTTCCTGCTCATACCAATCTTTTTGTGATTCCAATTGTGCTTCATAATATTGTTTTAATTTTTCTGCATCTTCCGTATTTTTTACGTTATAGTATGCTCTTAGTTCCGATTTCGCTGCTTGAACTTTATTTTCATTTTCTATTTTTAGTTTATCTTTTTCATATTCGTATTTTGATTTTAGAAGCTTCAGTTCACTTTCATAGTATCTTTTTTGAGCTTCTATTTCATTTTTATATTCTTTTTCCAGTTTTATTATTTGTTCGTCTTTATCTTCCATTTTATCAATTTTTCTTTACCAATTTTTTCAATTTATTTTTTACCTGTTCCGTTTTTTTACATAATTTCAGTAATATTTTAACCGATAAAAAATGATTTTCATAATAATTTTTTTGTTCGTTTAATGCATTCATATAATGCTGTTTTTGTTCTTCCAGCTTCCATTCATAGTCTGCCGTAAGTTTTTCTTGTGTCTGCCTTAGTGACTGAGCTTGCCATGCTTTCAGTTCATACTCCTGTTTTCTTAATTTCTCTTGAAATTCATCATACAGCGCTTTTAGTTCTTCGTTTTTTTTAGATTCCAAAAAGAAAAATTGTTCTTCGGTTCTTCTTTTTGCTTCTTGTTCCGTATTTTCTTCACAATGGTGCTGCCACCACGATATTATTTGTTCTTTTTCTTGTTTTGTTTCTTCTTTATATTGTTCCAGATATTCTTTTATTGCTAATATATCAAGATTACATTTATGTTCTGCCGCTTTTATTCGTTTATTTGAGGTCTTATACTTTTCTACCAAAAAATTCCAAAATCCATAATAGGTTCTGTCTATTATATTGCAAAATTCATCATAGCAATAACTTTTCGCAAGCTCTGCTTTATCTTCATCCGTTAATTCTATTCGTTTAAAAAACTCTTTCATTTTGCCGAAGTAGTCTTCATAGTATTTATCTTCCAGTAAAGTATATCTGTGGAAGATATCATCTATAATCCAGCTTACGATTTGTGGTTTTTTTTCGGAGAAAAATTCGGCAGTTTGTAATATTTTATACGTTAATTCCACCATCGGGATTCTGTCATAGACCTTTTTATCGGAATTTTGCATTGTGGAATAGCTTCTGTTTTGTCTGTAATAATACGGCGCATCCCATAATATATTTATTCTTTGTGCTTTTAAATATGTTTCAAAGAAAAACGGCAAATCCTCATATATATATCCGTCTTGCAGTTTTGCTCCGATATTTTGCAAAAATTCACGTTTATATATTTTATTCCACAATACTACATTGATATTTAAAATTTCTTCTTTTGTTTCATTAGGATGAAACACTCTGTCTTTAAATCCTGCCAACGGAATTAAACCGTAATAATCATCAGTATAAAATCTTTGTTCTTTATCATCATATAACTTAGCCTGACACATTGTTATATCCGTATCATCTTGTTTTGCTCTGTTATACATTTTCTCAAACATATCAAGCTCAACCCAGTCATCAGAATCAACGAAACCTATATATTCTCCCGATGCTACTTCCAGTCCCAAATTTCTTGCATAGGACTGACCTGAAGCCTTTTCCGTATTCAAAATTATTATTCTGTTGTCATTTTGGGCATATTCTTGTACTATCTTTTTGGAAGAATCCTCCGAGGCATCATTTATACAGATTATTTCTATATCCTTTAATGTTTGATACATTATTGAGGATAAGCACTTTGATATATAATTTTCTACGTTTTGAAACGGTACTATTATTGATACTTTAGTCATCTTCGTTGAATTTCTCCAATTTGGAAAATTTGAATTGAAAATCAAATTTTATTTTCTTGAGTATCCGTACATAAATTTTATCATCATAATAATAAATATCAAAAATATTGGGACGTTTTTTTAGTCTTATTATTTTGGTCTTATATTTCAAATAATATACTCCGTCTTCTTTGTATAAGATTTCCATTAATTTATACATAGCTTTTAATTTACATTTTTGATACTCATAGAATATTACACTGCCTGTTTTAAGATTTTGGAAAAGAAAATAATTATACCTGAATTTACCGTGAACCATAGATTCGGGAAACAGATTATCATCTATAAGCGAACTATCCTTTTTTAATTTTTTTACAAACGCTTTTTTGAATTTGGAATTTAAATGTTCAAACCTGTAAATAAAATCTTCGGTTTTTTTTCTGAAAAAGGTATATTTTATATCCTCAAAATCTTCCAAGTCTTTTATTTTTGATAACATAAGCTCCGCAACATCAATAACGTTAAGAAATTTTTTCCCTGCTTTTTGTATAATGGAATTTTTTCTGTTTATTCTGTAATAGTATAAAAAATCTCTTACAATTGATACTCTTGGGGTTTTAAAAAATATGGAGAAGAAAAACGGACCATCTTCAAATATTAATCCGTCAGGAAATTGTGCTTGGCATTGTTCTATCAGACTTCTACGATATAACTTATTCCAAGCCATAACACATACATCCATCAAAAATGGCTTGGTTTCTTGATATGTAAAGGCTCTGTTATCAAAACTCTCATTAAAATAACCTAATGTATAATACGGATTAGAATCATCAATCTTTTGATTTGTTTCATCATATTGATGAACTGCACATATTGATATATCGGAGTTGTATGCGGTTATATTATTATACAACTTTTCTATAAATGTATAATCGACCCAATCATCAGAATCTATAAAACTGTAAAATTCGCCCCTGGCAACTTTCATGCCCGCATTACGTGCTGATGATAAACCTCCGTTTTTTTTATCTACTATTACTATTCTTGAATCTTTTTGCTTATATTCCTCCAGTATTTTCCTAGAATTATCCGTTGAACCGTCATTTACACAGATTATTTCTATATTGGAAAACGTTTGGTTTAAGATTGTATCTAAACATTGACGAAGGTATTCCTGAACATTATATACGGGTACTATTACTGATATTATCGGATTTTTCATAATCTATTTTTTTCCAGCTTTGAATACTCAAATTTAAAGTTAAACTTAATTTTCATAAATAATACTACATAAATTCTATCATTTTCATACCAGATATCATAAAGGTTTGCCCGTTTTTTAAGTCTGAATTTTAAATCCCAAAATTTAAAATAGTATATATTTTCTTCTGTATATAAGACCTGCATTACCTTATACATAAATCTTATAACAAACTTACGCCAATAAAAACTTAAAATACCAGTTTTATGCTTTATGGAAATAAAATTTCTGTATGTTATCGGAAATTTTTCATTAATTTGAGCAAAATCAAATATATTTTCATCAAGCAAAAGAGATTCTTTTTTTAATTTTTTTGAAAATTTATTCTTTAATTTTAAACCGATTAATTCATATCTGTATATTATATCATCTGCTTTGCGGTGAAAAAACTCATATTTTACCTCATTAAATATCGGACTGTTTTTAAGGCTTATGAGCATCATATTTACTACATCTATAATATCAAAAAATTGTATCCCGCCCTTTTGAACTATTGAACCGTTTCTGTTAATTCTGTAATTGTACATTCTATCTCTTACAATTGAGACTTTTTGAGTTTTAAAAAATATCGAGAAAAAAAACGGCCCATCTTCAAAGATTAATCCGTCAGGAAATCGGGCTTGAGTTGATTCCAAAAAACTTCTGCGATAAAGTTTATTCCATGCCATTACACATACATTCATCAAAAATTCTTTTGTATCGGTATATGAAAATGCCCTGTTATCAAAACTTTTATCAAAGTACTCAAGGGTAAAATATTTATCAGGACTTATAAAATCTTGTTTTGTTTCATCATATTGATTTACGGCACATATAGATATATCGGAATTATAGGTTGTTATATTATTGTATAATTTTTCCAAAAAATCTTCTTTAACCCAGTCATCAGAATCTATAAAGCTTATAAATTCACCTTTTGCAACTTCCATACCGGCATTGCGTGCTGATGATAAACCACCGTTTTTTTTGTCTATTATTATTATTCTTGAATCTTTTTGTTTGTATTGTTCCAGTATTTCTCTTGAACTATCCGTAGACCCATCGTTGACGCAGATTATTTCTATATCATTCAATGTCTGATTAATTATCGAGTCTAAACTTTGTTTTATATATTTTTCAACATTATAAACAGGAACTATAACCGATATTTTAGCCATTATTTTACCCTGATTTCTTCTGATATTTTTCTATTAGCTTCTTTATCGGTGATTTCATTTCTTCTCTTATATTTTGTACCATTTGTATTATTTCATTTTGCAGTCCGATAATTTCTTCCATATGTGATTTTTCTTGATTTTTTAATTCTCTTATATATTCTTCTTTTATTCCGTTTATTACCATTTGTGTATTTTGTTTTTGTGCTTGAAGCTCTTGTTTCAGTTCTTTTATATTTGAATCTGCTTCATCTTTTATCTTGTTTATCAAATTATTGTATTGAGTAACTTTTATTTCAGTAAAGTCCTTATATTCTTTTCTTATTTTAAGTATTTCTTCTTCCGTTTTTCTTTTTAATTCTTTAAGCTGTTCATCCAGCTGATTAGTGAGCAAACGTACATTATATTGTTCCTTGTTCAGTTCTACAAAGTTATCCTGCTGTAAGTATGATAAATCTTTTATATCGTTATAGAGTCTTTTTGAGGTTTCACTTATATTGTTATTTAATTCTTTATTAATACTTTCCGTCTTATCTTCAGCATACTTATAATTTTTTGATAATTCATCGTATATTTTGGATATTTCATTATTTGTAGTATTTTCTATATTATCGGTTTTCTCAAGTAAAGTTGTATTTACAGTTTCTATCGTTTGCATTGTTTTATCTGTTTTTTCTTCTAATCGGCTCAGATTATTTGTAGTGTTATCAATTTGCAATTGAAGCTCTTGGGATTTATTGTTTATAAGTTGCTTAGTATTATCACTATTTTTGTCTATTGCATCATACAGCTCTTGGGATTTATTTTCTATCTGTTGATTTGTGGTTTCATAGTTCTTATTTATGTCGCTATATAGCTCTTGCGCCTTATCTTCTACTATCTTTTCAGTGTATTTATAATTTTTATCTATTGCGTCATATAGCTCTTTTGATTTATTTTCTATCTGTTGATTTGTGGTTTCATAGTTCTTATTTATGTCGCTATATAGCTCTTGTGACTTATCTTCTACTATTTTTTCAGTATATTTATAATTTTTATCTATTGCGTCATATAGCTCTTGGGATTTATTTTCTATCTGTTGATTTGTATTTTCATAGTTCTTATTTAATTCGCTATAAAGCTCTTGCGCCTTATCTTCTACTATCTTTTCAGTATATTTATAATTTTTATCTATTGCGTCATACAGC